>NZ_OY782507.1:2757500-3115000 GCF_963677725.1 uncultured Cohaesibacter sp. | reverse complement strand
CTTCATTTGGCGCCAAAATCTGATCAATGTCCAATTTGCATCCCATGTCGCTTGCATCCACAATCTTGGCCTTCACCTTCCGTCCTGAACGTTGCACGGCGATAACCTCACTCATCTTGACCCTGAGGCTGCTGCGTCTCTCCTTAACATCCTGGCGCACTTCGTTGAGGAATCGCTCGACCTCCTTGGCAAGCTGACCCGCAGCAACGCTGAGTTCATCTGAAGACAATTCCACGCTATGGGCTTCTTTCGCCGTTTCACCGATCACTGAAGCCACTTCTTGAGCATTGCTCATGGCATGCTGCGTATCAAAGGAAACCTTTTGAATAGAACCTGCGATTTCCTGCGTTGAGGCTTCCTGTTCCTCAACGGCGGATGCGATGGTTGCGGTCACACCGCTGATATCATCAACTGTACTGGTGATGTTGCCAATCGCATTGACGGCATTTTCCGTAAGGGTCTGAACAGCCGTAATCTGGGCGGAGATTTCTTCTGTCGCTTTGGAGGTTTGGCTCGCCAGCTCCTTCACTTCAGAGGCAACCACAGCAAACCCCTTGCCCATTTCCCCGGCCCTTGCCGCTTCGATGGTGGCATTCAAGGCCAGTAGATTGGTCTGATCCGCAATATCGCGAATGATTCCGACCACCATGCCAATGCGCTCCGCAGCGTCGGACAACGATGCCACATCCTTGTTGGTGCTTCGGGCAAGATCCGTTGCCGCATTGACCATTCGGTTGGCCCTCACAGCCTGCTCGGAGATTTCGCGCACGGAGACAACCATCTGATCCGTAGCGGTGGCAACCGTCTGGACATTATTGGATGCGCCAGCAGAGGCCTGCTCGGCAGCATTTGCATCAGACGTTGCCGATTGAGCAACCTCGGTGAGCGTTCTCGCCGTGCCTTTCATGGACACGGTCTGCCCCTCGACAGCCTTCAGGGTATCATCGATCACAACACGGAACTTGCCCACCATCTGGTCCAGATGATTCTGCCGGTGCAATTCGCGATCACGCTCTGCCATGGCCTCCAACTCAAGACGCTTGCGCGCAACGGCATTTTCACGAAACACCTCAATCGCCCGCGCCATATGGCCGATTTCATCTCTGCGGTCGCCACCATTGATCTGAATTTCCGTATCATTTTGCGCCAAATGCTTCATGCCATCGACCAAATGCATCAAAGGCACCGTAATTGACCGTGCAATCACGAAAGACAAAATGACCATCACAACAAGGAGCGCGCCCAACAATCCGCTCAAGACCCAGAAGCTCTGGGTCAGCTCAGATACGATGATGTCGGCATGGGACACGACAGATGCGGCAATTTTGTCCTCGACGCCCTTGAGACCCTCAATGCGCTTTGTGCTCGCCGCGAACCAGTCGGGTCCGGACACGGATGAGACATCCCCACCAAAGGGCGCGTTGTAGGCGATGGCCCGAAGCCGGTCCACCTCCTTTTGTTCAGGCCCCGCTTGCAGACGCGCCAGAGCTTCCCGCTCTTCATCAAAGGCAAAGCGATTGAAAAAGGCACCATACGCCGTCTGCATCGCACCCAGTCCTACAAACTTGCGATAGACGCCTTCTGTGAAGACGCCCGACCCGAACCCGGCCGCACCCATGGCTCGCTCGATTCCGGCACGCTCCTTGGCCTGCAGAAAAGCCATATAGGCAACAAGCGAGCGAAGAGTTTCACCTTCATCCGTCACCAGAGCAATGCTTTCAACCGAGGCAAGCAACTTTGCGATCAGGGGCGTATAGTAACCCGCCATCTGTGGCACGCTGCGAGAGAAGGTATCCACTTCCTTGCGCACCTGAGCGAGCTTCTTCAGCTCAGCCCGCGCCGCGTTATAGGGCGCTTTGAAGCCATCAAAAGCCAGTTTGCCAGTGGCTGCAGGAATGGCTTCTTCAAAGGCACGAAAGGCACGATCGGTATCCTTGCGCCGCGCGCCGATTACATCGGAGAATTTCGCGCCCTTGGACCCGATATAACCAGCCGACGTGCCGCGTTCCTTCTGCAACTCGTGGACAAGGCCTGATATCGCTGGCGCCAATTTTGCGACATGCGCAACCGCTTCAGCATTGAGCAATTGCTGCCGTTTGGCCAGAAGTTCGGTCGCAGCAACAGCAAACAGCGCCAGCAAAGGCACAAAAGACAATAGTGCAATCCGCACAGCGATCGGAATATTCTTTAAAGAAAGGGCCATGGGAAACTCCGCAAGATACAACTACGGATAGATTAGCGATAAGTAACTTAATAATAACTTACCGAATTGCCTAACATTAAAAATTGCACTCACATATTTCGCACGCGCAGCATCGGCCGCAAAACCGACATTTGCCACTCCGCCAACGACGAATATTTCCTTATAATGGAGAGCTGGAAGGAGCCACCAATCGCAATAACACCTAAGCAATCAGCGTCATCAGTCTTCGACTCATGCGCGCTTGCAAGACCGGAAATATCGCCATCGGATACCAGCGCTGTCTCAACTTCAAAAAGGATTTGCCATAGGTGTTTCCAACCAACATACGAAACACGCTGAAGTCTTAACCCTTTGAAATATTGATTTTATTGATGAAATCGAGAAATGGTGACCCCGGCGCGATGGATACCCCACCCCTAGATACCATCGTAACTTATTGAAATACATATTATATAAGATAAATTGCAATAATTGCTTCGTACCACGTTTTCGTACCACGCTTGGACAGCTAGTTTCACCACAATTTTATCGACACACGGTTAAGCCATCGACATGACCAACAATTTCTTCGAACAGAGGAAAAGCTGTACCTTGTTCGCGTAAGCCATCAACGACTTTGCATACTGCTTGGGGCGTTTTGCAAACATCAGATATGTCCATCTCCAAATCATCTGCTACGCTTTGGAATGTTTTGTCAAACTCATCCCCACAGATCTGTTTTGTATAGGCTTCAAGGTTCATTTCAAAAGCAGCAAACCTCTCAAAACTGCCACAGGGAAAATCGACAGGTTCTTTCGCTTCTGCTATTTTCTGAAGCAATTTGTTGGTCGAAGTCCTTGCCTTTTTACCTTTAGTGCTCGCATCAGAATCAAACACTGCATATGTGGGGATACCCAACTTGTTGAAGATGTAGAATGGTTTGTCCATCTTCGTCTTTCCATCTACCGAGATAATAACAATGCCCTCTGAAATGTTATCTCTCCCCATCGAACGATAAACCCCTTCTAAGATCGCCTTGTCTGTAACTCCTTCTACTAGAATGATTTTTTGCGCAAAAAAGCCTTCACAAACTTCTCTCGAGAATATGTGTAGCTTTGCTAGAAAAGCATGGTCAGGCATTGGCGGTTTGCCGACTAGATCAGCGAAGTACTCCGAGCATTTTCGGATTGTAAGAGCCGATACGCTATGTAAAGCACCTTCATCCGTGCTTTCTTTCCGAACGATCCTAGCGGTATGGAAATTTTCAATATCGACAAATTTCTCTGAGTGCGTTGCAAAAACTACTTGAAATCGAATCCCTGTCGATCTGTTGAACTCGTAGCAAACACGACGAAACGCATCACTCACGAGTTTCTGCTTATGCGGATGCTGATAAATTTCAGGCTCTTCTATGAGGAGAATGATATCACTTTGAGGTTCAACGAACTCAGCTTCCGCAACCTCTGTGCCACTTTGTGCCAAGAACTCGATAACAGAAAAAAGAGCAGCTCGTTGCAACCCGTGGCCTACATATTCCAACCCGGTAAGAAATCCACTATCCTCAATTTTGATGATCGGCTGAGGGAAGCTAAACCTTACGCCATCATCCATGGCCCAATCTGCGAGGAGCCTAGAGTCGCTGTAATAGCGCTGTATTGTGCGTGTTAAGTTTTCACTGATTGCTCCCAGTTGAGGAAACTTCTCCGGAGCAACTAGTTCACCAAATCCAACTTGTGTGTCCTCTATGAACTTATTGACCTCTTGTCGGTTCTCATACGTCTGTTTCGCAATATCCGCTAACAAGCCGATTATAGGACTCCGCTTTGCGTCCGATGTTTCATCAGAAACATTCGCAACTGCTGGAATAAAATGAACATTAGTCTTTTTCCGTAGCTTTCCATTTGCAATGTTAGCAGCACCAAAGAAACCTCGAACAACTTCCGACTCGAGTTTGTCTGGATTTCCCATCTCCCACGCCAACATTTGAGCATCTGCCTCGTCCGCATTGCCTGCTCGCTGAAGTCCCTCGACTTTATCAGCCAAAGAATTGTACAATGTTCGTCTCTTCGTTTTATTCGTTTCTGTTCGAACAGCTCTAAATTCTGGAAAAGTTTTAGCTCTGACACTGTACGTTAGATTACTATCTCTATCATTGGAAAGAGTTCTGGTAATTGATAACTGCCCATTTTCGACTGCGGTACCAAATTCCTGAACTTCACTATCCGTAAGCTTATCGAAAATGACTGTAATTTCGATTTTTTCTGCTTCTCTCCTATAAAAATCGTCTACGGTTACTTTGGGAGCTGCATCAAAAAATAGGCGAAGAGCATGGAGTAGCGTAGACTTCCCCGCATTATTGCCTCCAATTAAGACGGTCACATCTTCGAATGTTAAACTGACATGTTGTATTGACCGGAGACCTGAAACTTCCAATGATCGGACTTGCATAGATGAGCCTGCTCTTGTTCCACAAAGACACTTAGGGGTGGTGATTTCAGATCATTTCACTACCAGTAGTTTCAAACAAGAATTGACTTCATCTGTCCACAAACCGCTCATACCGACAATCTTTATTTAATAAAAAAATTTCTGAGCCAGTATACGTATAGCTGTGTGCGCTGAGTTCCCCCGTGCCCCATACCCTGCGCACTAAAATTCCATCGGCTGCTGACTTCATTCGCGTTGGCTGGGGTTGGCTTTGCTTTACTTCTCTCGGTTTCCGTCCGCACCGCCTCCGTCCTCTAGCCCATACCTCAGCGGATATCCACAAGTGCCCATAAAAGTGTGTCCGTATGGGTTGATATGGGATTCTGGACATGATTCTATACGGTCATCACCCTTGAAGACAACTTGAGGCTACCATGACCACCGTCCTTTATGCTCGCGTATCAACCGCCGACCAGACCCTCGACCATCAGATCACCCAAGCAGAACAAGCTGGCTTCCAGTTCGATGAAGTGGTGTCAGATCATGGAGTCTCAGGCGTCTCAACGAAGCTCTCTGAGCGCCCTGAAGGAAAGCGACTGTTCGACATGCTCCGACATGGGGACACGCTTGTGGTGCGCTGGGTGGACCGTCTGGGGCGCAACTATGATGATGTGACAGACACCATGCGCCTGTTGTTGAGGAAGGGTGTCGTCATCAAGACCGTGATCAACCGGATGACCTTTGACGGTTCGACAGATGACCCGATGCAAGGAGCGGTGCGGGATGCCCTGATCGCCTTCATGGCCGCAATGGCCCAAGCTGAAACAGAGACAAGGAAGGCAGCACAGAAGGCAGGGATCGAAGCCGCCAAGCAGAAGGCTGACAAGTACAGGGGCAGAAAGCCCACTTACAGCCGTGAGCAGTTCAAGCTGGTTCAGGATATGCTGGCAGGGTCTTCGACCATCTCCGAGATCTCCAAGAGCACCGGCCTATCACGGCAGACGATCTATCGGATCAAAGACAAGCCCGAAGCATCCGAGAAGGCCCTGACCATGTGGGGCAAGTGAGCGGGGCTTCGGTTTTGCTGTTGAAGATTCCACAGGAAATTTGACTGGCGCTTCGTGTATCACAAAGGGCGACAAGAAAGCCATGAGCGAGTCATTTCTGCCATTTTGTGGCACATAAAACATTCCCACATGTGGCAATATCTCAATTATTTCAATTGGTTATTGATAATCTGGCTTGCTTTTCGAGGTCCGAGGATTCAGGTTGTGGCCGCAACACAACACTCTCTCTTCAACAACAGGAGATATCATCATGAGCACCCAGACCATCACCTACAGCCTTCGCCTAATCGACGACAACCTCAACACCATTGGTCATCATGACTGCCCTGAAGCGAAGAACTGGTGGGACGCTGAAGAGATCGGCTTCCAGCATCTCAAGGATCACCCAGAGTTTGACGACTTCACGATTATCGAGGCTCCGGCCACCCCAACAACACACTGACAAGCAACGCTAACAATGAACGGGAGCGGTGGTCGATGCCGCTTCCTGTTCGACCAATCATTCCCACCCCCTATAGAGACACCGTCTCGCTGCACTTCAAGTGCACCATACGCCACCGACAAGCTGACAAGTCGTGATGGACAAGAGTCCTCAAGACATCAATGAGTTACCACCTATCACCACCTCCATCAAAGACCCACCCCTTCGGTCTGGTGGGAGGGAAGCTCGACACAATAGCGTAAAGTGAACTCGAAACCCTCATTGAGTGATCTTACGCCATTACTGCCGGTCACCACCTGCCTTATAGGCAAAGCTGCACCCACAATTCGAGATCGGAGCCTTGTGGCTCTCTCAAGTTCCTCCATGTGAGGAATCGCAGCGATCTGCTGCACTCACCCTCAGCGCATCTGGGGGATTTCGCCGGACAAGGAAAGGCCCATGATGGTCACCCCTATCCAAACATCCACCTCAAACCCAATCGTCGATCCTGACTTTTACGTTTCCAAAATGGAGCAGCACTGGACCGACACTCTCGGCAACGTGTCAAGCCAACCCCTTCGAGATCTTTGGCGGCGCATGTGCGTCATCTTCAACCAACAAATCGATAGTTTCGGAAAACCGGAAGGCAAGAGGATCAAAGTCCTACCGCCACCGACAGGAACCGGAAAGAGCCAAGGGCTTGCCGTCTATTGCTCTTGTCTTGAAGAGAATGGACATCCGGGCGTTCTGATCGTTGTTCGATTGAAGAAGCAGGCTGACGATGCAGCCGAAACGATAAACCAACTGGCAGGAAAGCCGATTGCGCTTGCTCGTCACTCAGACACCTCGGTCACCCCGGAGCAAGTTGAGCAGTCACCTGTCATCATCATCACCCACAAGGCATATGAGAATGGTCTCGATGCCGTAGCAAGAGGAGAACCAGAACAATCAGCATGGTCTCAGTTCCACAAATTCCAAAACGGACAAAGGCGGCTCGTTGTCATCGACGAAGCCCTCGATCTGCTTCAGGAATCCAAAGTCACCCTCGAACAGGCTAAGTACCTCCATGCGTCTCTATCCTCAAAGCACAGCGCTGAAGAGGCACCCGCACTGGATACCCTGAGCCGTTTTGTCTGTGCCTATGAGGCTCTGACAGAAAGGAACAAGGACGGTCGGGAGATGGTTGTTGATCGGGACGCCCTGAAGGATTTCGAGCCAACAAGCCTTACCATTCTGCGTCAATCATTGAAGTCCAAGCGCCTTGATAAGGCAATGTTGGGACGGGATGACAAGACAGAGAATAGAAGGCTCATTGGTCACTATTCCGAAGTCCTCAGATCGATCCAAGCGATCATCGCCTCATGGAAGATCTACGGCACCAAAGGAGAACATTACTGGCTCTCAACGGCAAAGCTGATCCTCCCTGAAGAAGAAGCTTGTGGTGCAGTCATCCTTGACGCAACGGCGAACGAGAATGTTCTCTACAGCCTCCTGCCAGACAAGGTTGACGCTCCCGTGCAACTGCCTTCGAACGCCCGTTCCTATCAGAATGTGACCCTCCATATATCCAAAGGCCACCGACTGGGGAAAGGGTATCTCGAAGACAACGCAAAGGCGGAAGTCGCCAAGCTCATGGAGAACCTCAAAGAGCAAGGCTTGACGGCTAGGAAAGTCCTGATCTGTTGCCACAAGTCAGTGGAACCAGTCGTCGTGCTCTATCAGGAACACTTCGAGTCACTGGCAACGGCGCACTGGGGCGCTATCGATGGGCGCAATGACTGGTCCAGCTATGACTGCGTGGTCATCTTCGGCTTGCCATATCGTGACGACTTCTTCTCAGCCAATCTGTTCTTTGCCGCTCAAGGACCACAGTCCACTGAGTGGTTGCGACAGGAAGAAGAGAGGAAGTGGAGACATTTCAAGGACGTTCGGCAAGCGATCAAGGTAAGCAACCTGACAACCTCGGTCATTCAGGCGATCAATCGGGTTCGCTGTCGTCGGGTGATTGACGATCAAGGCAACTGTGCGCCAACAGATGTCTACATGCTCCTGCCTTCCGACAAAACAGGCACTGAGCTACTCAGCGATATCAAAGACCACATGCCGGGCATCGTTGAGACCACTTGGCAACTGAAAGCGGCTAAACGTGCACCCAAGACCTCGAACCACCTTGAAGCCTTCTTGACCTACCTTGCGAATATGCCAGTGGGAAAGAAAAGTTTCACGGATATTAAGAGGCACATTGGGTTCACACGGTCAGCGTCAGACTTCATCAAGCGGAAGCTGAAGACACCCTCAGATGACCTCTTGGAATACCTCAAGGTCCATCAGGTGACCTACGAGACCACAGGGTCAAGGAAAGGTGCTCAGACTTGGTTCGAGAAGGCCCCAGCCTGACCCTCCTATCACCCTGAAATCGACTCAAGGCATCGCGGGTACTCTCGCGGTGTCTTCAAGATCTTGTTTATGCGTATGATGAAATCAGGTCTCTCTATAGGGTTATAATACGCATAACTTTGAGACCCACCCCTCCAACGACAATCAATCCGGAATTTCCATGACAATCAGAACTCACAGACGGACCAGATGCTTTCCTTGGCTGGTCTTCAAGTGAGCGAATGAGCGTGACCGCAAGACACAGGTAAGGGTGTCTGGTGTCTTTGCTGTTGTTCATGCTCGTCAGTGGTGGGTGGGAAGGTCGAGCGCTGAAGGTGGCACTTTGAGTGAACTTGAAGTGTCCCTAAAGTTCATCGTTCAAGCGCTCCCTTCCTGCCACTATTGGCACTTCAAGAAACGTGGTGGGCTATGAGGCTCTATGGTCTTCATCCCTCCCACCACATTTTTTGGTCTATGCCTAAGCCTTAATCAGCAAGCAACAAATGGCACTCATAATGTGACCAACTTAATGGTGTGTCTCCTTGAAAGCACCCGCTTCAACTCAATGAAGTTTTCTTCGTCCAACTCGCCCTCTGGATAATGTCAATGCTCCTACATTTTCCCCGAATGCAGCTTTTGCTGGCTGCTGCAATATCGCTGTTCTTCGCTTCCTCAAGTTATGCCGCATCGTTCCTCAAGGCTGAAGAGGGATATCTCTACTACTGCGTCGGCCAGAAATTCGATGGGCTGCGAGAACCCAATGCCATTGTCATTCTGAAGCTGCGCAAAGAGGATGTGAGCTACAAGAAGAAGTCTCGCCCAGTCTGCTTTAGCGAGAGTGTCGATGAGCATTTCGTCATGGAACGGTTCTTCGGACGGGATGATGACAAGATTGGTGGTTTTGTCTCCTTCCGTGTTCCGATCACCATAAGTAGCCGAACATTTAAAGTGCGCATGATCGCCGGGGCTGGGCTGACATACTTGAACAGGGGCATTCTGGCTGATTTTGAGAGGGCTAAACAGGCATGTGGCGTTTTTGAGAAGCCTAACGCCTTTGGCCTTCTGGAAGTTCTGCGCTCGGACCAAATGCCCTGCAATATGATGCCGTTTGACGCCTTTGTATTTCCAGATCCCGCACAGCAGCAGAATATCCGAATATATTGCTTTTCAAAAACAGGAGGCAAATGCGCTTTCGATGAACAGTTTCGCCAATGGTCATTCAGAGTCTACGACATACCACGAGGCTTCCTCCCACAGTGGCGAGAAATCCATGAGCAACTCCAAGCCGCTCTGAAAGAGAGGATTGTCTTCTATCTGGCACCTGATGCTTGCGAGGGTGGTTTGGACTGCAAACGGTTGAGCAGATACCTATATTCCAAGCCCAACGATCCCCAAAACTAAACCCAGCATGAGAATCCGGCAGCTAGGTATTTGCAATGCAAGTCACTTAATGCCCATGCGTGTCCTGTTGTTCCAATCAGTCAACATAAGGGTGGTCGTTCAGGGTAGTGGCCCACATGTGGCACTAACTGCTAACATAAGGATCACTTCAAGATGCTGAAGAAACACAACACCACCCCAACTGTCTCTACGTTCTCTTTCCAGATGAACGACAAAACCGGGATCAACCTCCGTGCGCTTTCCATTGATAACGAGCCTTGGTTCGTGGCAAAGGATATTTGTGATGCTTTGGGATTGAATCACACTGCTACGGCATTGAAAAAACTGGATGATTTTGAAAAACGTGTATCCGGTACACATTTTGGGCGTGGTCGCCGTCCGATCATCGTCAATGAGTCTGGGCTTTACAAGCTCATCATGCGCTCCGACAAACCTGAAGCTCAGTCTTTCCAGAAGTGGGTAACTCAGGCAGTCCTCCCTGCGATCCGCAAGGACGGCATGTACGTGAAGGGTGAGGAGAAGGTCGTCACTGGTGAGATGTCGATGGAAGAGATGACCCTCAAGGTGCTCGAAGGGCTTCAGTCAAAGGTGAGCCGTCTGACCGCTGAGAAGAATGCTCTGACCGAAGATGTCACCCGAAAGCAATTCGTGATCGAAGAGATGCACGATCAGGTGGGCGCTCTGTCTGAAGACAATGCGGCACTCGAAGCCGTCAAGGCTGAGATGGAGCCAATGGTCGAAGGCTTCCAGCACTTCCTATCAGTGGATGGCACCTACAACAAAGAGGCAGTCGCAAAGATCCTTGGGTTCCCTTCAGCCATCAAGCTCAACCGTTGGCTCTCCTATATGGGCATCCAGTCCGCTCGCAAGACGTGGAAAGGTGGTCGGGAGCACATCAAATACTGGTACCTGCGGGCTGGCTGGGTGAAGCGCAATGACCTCTTCAAGACCAAGACCTCCACTGATGTCGTTCGGGGGACACAGGTTCACATCTAGGGCAACACGACCCACTTCATGGCCGCAATAAGCTGTTCATCAGAAGGCCCTTTCGAATATCGGTTCAGCCCCTCACCCGGCCTTGAATGGCCCATGATCCAGTCAGAAACCCAAGGGTTGATGTCACCCTGTTCCAGCAAGGTTCTGGCCCGATGCCGCCAACTATGGCTGGCAACCACGCTCTCGTCCTTCACAACCAACCTGAGCGAACGCCCAAGACGCTGAGAGAGCGTGTGAGAGCGCTTGTTGTAAACCTTGGAGACAAGGTTCCCAAAGACATACTCTTCATCTTCACGGTCCTCTAGGCGCACCCGCAGCATATCCATGACTGTCTTGCAGACGACAGGAACTCGACGGATCCCCGCCTTGGTTTTAGCTTCCCTGATGTGCAGCCAAACAGCATGGCCCTGATCAGAACAGTCTCTTATTCGCAACCGTGCAGCTTCCTCCAAGCGCAGACCTGTTACGGCCAGCAGTTGGACTACATGAAAATCATCGGGGAACTTGCTGTGACGCTCGAGGGCCTTGGCTAGAACAGCAGAAGCTTCTGGTTCGGTGAATGCGCGACGCCCCAGCGCCTCTTCATTGGCTTTTCGGGGTTTCAATCCATCCCAAGGGCTTCTCCTGTCATCCGGGATATAGCCATTCAGTTCGAGCCACTTCCAGTGACCACTGTAAGCTGACAGTTTCTTTTGAACGGTGTCTTGCGCTCGCCCCGGCGACAACTTGTTCCTGACAAACTCGGACGCTTTTCGGCGGCTCACTTCTTCAACCGTCTGGAACTCAGCCGCCAGATCCTTGAAGGCTGCACGGTACTCGTCCTTCGTCTTTTCCCCTACCCTCGTATCACTCAACCATGTTTCCATATAGTGGGTGAGTGGGATGGTCTCTCCCGTGGCAATGCTATGAAAGCGCTCGGCATCTTCTGTATTGGAGCCAAGCTTTCGCGCAGTGTCCAGATCGTTCACGCCTTTAGGAAAACCAAGCTCTTCGATGGAGTATGAACGATCAACGATCCGTTCTTCAATGAAGGCTTTTTCCTGTGCAGATTTGGCATCATGCAGCATAGAGCGCCATATCGACGCCTCAGCGACAATCTCATCGGATCCACGGGCATTCTCAATCTGCTGCTTCCAAGCGGCGACAATTGGCCCACAAAGAGCCAGTGCCCTGCGCCTATCATCGGTTTGCAGCGACTTCATGAACTTCGTTTTATTGATGATACCCCGCACATCCTTGGGAACATCAAGGGTCGCATACCAGCGCTGGCGTTTCTTCAAAAGGTAGTTTGTCATGGGTGCTTCGTACCACGTTTTCGTACCACGCTGAAGTCTTAACCCTTTGAAATATTGATTTTATTAAGGAAATTAGGAAATGGTGACCCCGGCGCGAGTCGAACGCGCGACCTACCGCTTAGGAGGCGGTTGCTCTATCCATCTGAGCTACGGGGCCTTTGAGCCATTTCATGGGAATGCGGCCTTTGTGAAGAAAGGCGGCAACGTGCAGCGAAACAATTCGACCACACTGTCAAAGCTCTCTATCATTTCACTTATGGCAGATCAACCTGCCCTGCGCGCTTTCGATTGCCGACATGGCAGGATTGAACAAAAGGCCCAACGAATGCCCACCCGACCGCTCATTATAACCAGCCTAATCGGCTTGTTCAGCGGCGGCCTGCTTCTGGCACCCACGCAGGCCGGAGCCGCATCAAGTGCCCATCCCTGCCTTCAGACATTATCCGCCACGCCCCTGCCAAAGGAAAGACATTATCTTTCCCCCGCCGCGGTCAAAACCGGCTCGGGGAAGACCTGGAAGCTGGATGGCATCATCCTTGAACATTTGAAACCGGACAACCTCGCCCGATTGAAACGAAAGGGAATCGAAGAGGCTCTGGATAGACAAGCCCTTCAGGCATTCGCTGATAAGAATGCAAAAACAGACCGCCGCGGCCGACACTCTGCCTTCATCGCAAAGCCCCCAGAGAAAGACGGCAAAGCGATCCTGTTGCAAGAGCAGCTCGCTGAACAGGGATTGGTCCGCATTGATGTTGAAACGCTGTCCCCTGCTTGTGCCAAACGCCTGCTCGCCAAGGAGCAAATGGCCCGCCAGGCCAAACGGGGCGTGTGGAAAGAACCAGCCTATCAGACAAAAACCGTCACCGATCTCCACCTTTCCGCCATCGTCTCCACCTATCAAATCTTTCACGGCAAAGTGCAGGCGGTGACCCGCAACGAAAGCGGCACCAGTTATCTCAATTTCGGCCCAAACTGGAAAACAGACTTTACGGTCACACTAAGTGAAAAAAGCCTTGCGACGTGGGAAGCCGAAAACAAATCACTGGATGCCCTGAAAAATGCCTATATATATGTTCGGGGATGGGTCGAAACACGCGGGGGGCCGCTGATTCGAGTACGCCACCCGGCGCAGCTGTGGCAAGAGATGCCATTGGAACAAACCGGGCGGTCGCAAGCAGAGAAAAAAGCAAACTGAATGGTCCAGACCTTTAAACGGATTGCTCTGAAAATTGATGTGGGGACAAACATTTGAGCAAACAGCGCCTGACCCGTCTGAGAAACGCAGCCATATTTGGCGCATCCCTTTTGCTTCTGGCTGGCTGCAAAAGCATGCTGACCAGCGGCAACGAACCGAGCATCTCCGGCGTTGCCCCTGTCAACAACTCGGCCATTGATGACGTTGAGCGGGAAATCGGCCGCAAGGAACACCCCAAGATCGTCAAGGCCTATGGCGGCGTTTACAACAATCCACGCCTTGAATTGATGGTTGCCAAACTGGTGGGCCGGCTGGTCGCCGCCTCCACAGAACCCAACCGCCCCTATCGGGTCACCATCCTCAACAGCCCGACCGTCAATGCTTTTGCACTGCCCGGTGGCTATCTCTATGTCACCCGTGGCCTGATTGCGCTGGCCAACGACAAATCCGAGCTGGCCGCCGTCCTTGCCCATGAGATGGCCCACGTGACTGCCCGCCACGCGCTCGCACGTGCCCGGGCACGACAGAATACCGAGCTGACGTCCAAGGTAATGGACAATATGGTCGGCAATAACAATGCAAGAAAGGCCTCAATCAAGACCCGCAATCTGGTGACCTTGGCCAGCTTCTCGCAGGTTCAGGAACTCGAAGCCGACAAGCAGGGCATCGAAACCACCTACCGCGCAGGGCTTGATCCCTTTGCTGCCAGCCGCTTTCTTAGCACCATGGGTCAATATGCGCAGTTTCTGACCGGTCGAGCAGACAATGACCCCAAGGCCAACTTCCTGTCCTCTCACCCGACCACACCACAACGCATCCAAACCGCGATTTTCACCGCCCGGCGCTATGGTGGCCCAAGTGTTGGCACCCGCGAACGCGAAGACTATCTCGAAGCGATCGATGGCATGCTGTATGGCGACGCGCCGGATGAAGGCTTCGTGCGGGGCAATTCCTATATCCACCCCCATTTGCGAATCCGCTTCTCACTGCCAAATGGCTATCGGCTGGAAAATACGTCAAAAGCCGTGCTTGCGGTCGCACCTGACGGCACCGCCATGCGCTTTGACGGAGTAAGCGTCAGCCCCGACGTGCCCCTGACCAGCTATTTGACGTCAGGCTGGGTGACAGGCTTGCTGACCGGATCGATTCGTGAACAGAGAATTGACGGCCAACCCGCAGTCTTGGCAGCGGCCAAAGCCAAGGGCTGGACCTTTCGAATTGCCATCATTCGGGTGCAATCCGCCACCTATCGGTTTGTCTTTGCCACCACAAAACCAGATTCCGCCTATGAAAGCGCGGTGGCCGAGACCATCAACAGTTTCCGCACCCTCTCTTTCCAACAAGCCCAAGCCTACAAGCCGCTGACCATTGATATCGTCACAGCAAATGCCGGCGACAGCCCTCAAAAAATGGCAGAACGCATGGAAGGCACGAAGCGAAAAGAGCTCCTGTTCCAGATTCTCAATGACATTGATGAAACCGCGCGCCTGAAACGCGGTCAAAAGGTAAAGCTCATCCGCTCATCAAACTGACCGTGCATAAAGCGCGCCCCTTTCGGCGGAAACGCCTTATGGGAGGATCGACAAACGTGGATAAAAAACAAAAAGCCCGACGGGCAACGCTCACCGGGCTTTTTTCATGGGATCATAGCTTGATCGCAATCAGGCAGCAGCTTCTTCCTGCTCGGTCTTGGCTGCGCCACGGCGCGGCCCCTTGGCCAGATTCTTTTCGATCAACTGAACCGCTTCCGTGCCAGACAGCTTGCGAATCGCAGCCACTTCTCGGGCCATACGATCCAGAGCAGCTTCATAAAGCTGGCGTTCGGAATAGGATTGTTCCGGCTGGGTGTCTGAGCGGAACAGGTCACGCACGACTTCTGCGATGGACTGCAGATCACCAGAGTTGATTTTGGCCTCATATTCCTGCGCGCGGCGGCTCCACATGGTGCGCTTGATACGAGCGCGCCCGGTCACCGTCACCAGCGCCTTGTCAACCGAATCTTCATCGGAGAGCTTCCGCATACCGACGGAAGCGACTTTGCCAATGGGAACGCGCAAGGTCATTTTATCTTGCTCGAAATTGATAACGAAAAGCTCCAAGCTCAGGCCTGCGACTTCTTGCTCTTCGATATTGACAATTTGGCCCACACCATGAGCCGGATAGACGATGAATTCGTTGATTTTAAAGCCCTGACGTTGGGTGGCTTTTTTGATGGCCATACGCTAGAAACTCCCGCGTCACTTGAGAGCGGATCCATTACCCGCCCCAATCTCTTAAATAAACCGGAAACCCGCGTTTTCGGTCACAAAACGCAAAATGCCACCACTCCAAGGGATAATTGATCGAGAAGTCGGGCATCTTTGTTGCAGTGCATCAGAACTGAATTTGGCACGTCTGTGTGTATTACGCACTTTAGCATTGCACGAAGCATCAAATGCGCATAAAAAAACTCCCAGAACAGGAGTGTTGCATACCTTCCTTGATCAGCTGATTATGGGAGAATAGCATATTTTTGGGATATTTCCAAGATTTGATTGTGATCAAATTGTTATGGCTTGCCCAAAAGACGTCTAAGACGCGTCAAGAACGCGCCACGATCCGCAGATCTCCGCCAAAAATCATACAATATCCAATCACAACATAGCGTTAAAAATCTTTTGGGCGATCTCAAAATATGGCCCGGAAATGCGTATTTCACGTCCGGGCCAGCTGTCTTTTTACTGCATGGCAGCAATGCTCAATCCCCTTCACCCGGGTTCGGGGAGAGATATTGCAACTTGTTCTCGACACCGTCCCACTTCTTCGCATCAGCCATTGGCGGTTTGGAGGCGGTGATGTTGGGCCACTTTTCAGCATATTCAGCGTTGATCTTCAGCCAGTCTTCAAGGCCCGGCTCGGTATCCGGCTTGATCGCCTCTGCCGGACATTCCGGCTCACAGACACCACAGTCAATGCACTCGTCGGGATGAATGACGAGGAAGTTTTCACCCTCGTAAAAACAATCGACCGGACAGACTTCAACACAATCGGTATATTTGCACTTGATGCAATTATCCAGGACGATATAGGTCATTGCCTTCTCCGCATTCGGATGCCAGTCCTAGGCCCAATCAGCATGCAGTCGATGCGGGCAGACATCCCTTTAGCTTACATATGGCGCACGCGCCAATTCTATTCCCCAAGCCTGATCAAACCATCGGTCCATATCGACCAGACCCTAGTCTCATTCCCAATTTGCTATCGCTTTTGCCTTGAGGATTCAAGCGCTATTCATTGCAAATGGCACCAGCAAACCAGAACCAATTTGCGACTGCGCCTCAATTTGGGGCCGAATTTTGCCATTGAGAAAAATCCGGGGCACAAAGACAAAACAATCGATCAAAGTTGGCTTCCTTGATCAAACACAAAAAGCCCCAAAAAAACAGGTAAAAAATATACCTATTATCGAAAGTTCTAGATTGTACCCTCAATCGTCGCCGTAACTGCGCTTCAACCGCATCAATTCACGCCGATCCTTCTTGGATGGACGCGGCTGTCCGGCTCCTGGCGCAACATCAAGCGCAGGCTGTTCCGATTTGACGGGTTTGGGGGAGAGATCTTCATACAGCAACTGGGCCTCGCAGGCCGGACCACGGCGTGAGCCAAGAGCCTCGACCTTGTAGACCAGCACCAGATTGCCGCGTTGGATGGTCAGCACATCGCCCAGCTTGATGGCTTGGCTCGCTGCGCTGACCTTATCCTTGTTGAGCCGCACTGCCCCGGACGTGACTAGCTTGGCGGCAAGGCTGCGTGTCTTGGCAACCCGCGCAAACCACAGCCATTTATCAATCCGAAGCTTGGAAGCTGCCTCACTCATGCGACACCATGTGCAAGGGGATCAAGGGCTATTTGCCCTTGTCCAGATTGGCTTTCAAAGCGGCAAGCGCTGCGAACGGAGAATCAGGATCCGCAACCTTTTCCGGTCTGCGCGGTGCCTGATCCCGTGGCTTACCACGGCCCTTGTCTTTGCCCTGCGGCCGACCTTGACCCTTGGGGCCACCATCCTGATGACGCGGACCACCCCGTTTGCCACCTTTGCCACGCGCGTCTTTCGAGCCGGGTTTGGCATTGCGGGCACCGGAACGCTGCGGACGACGATCGCCGCGACCTCCCGGACGCCAGATTTCAAGCCACTGTTCTTCTGGCTCTTCCTCTTGCGCTTTTGCGTCTTCCGCATCTGTGCCAACAGCAGCGTCTGCAGGCTCAACTTCCTGTGGAGAAGTGTCGCCATCAGCCGCAACAGCCTCAGACTCGCCATCAGAAGCCTCCGCCGGAGCAGCAGCTTCGTCGCTTTCGGCTGGCGCTGATGCCTCGGCTTCAGCCGACACATCAGGCTCGATTCGACGTCTTTCAACCCGATAGCCAAGAGACTTCAGGATCGTTGAGAAGTCTTCCCCAGCACAGCCGAGTAATGAGGTCATGGCCACCGTTACGGTGAAGCCGCGTTCAACAGCCCCTTCGGGTGGCTCAGACGAATCCTCGGTCGGACGCCAACTGAGCAGCGGACGAATGAGATCGGCAAGACGCTCGAGAATGTCGATTCGCACGGCCCGCTTTCCATAGACCCCAAAGCCGACAGTCTTGTAGAGCTGCGGCGTGATCGCCTCGTCAACCGGTATCGAGGTGCGTCCGGAGGCCGACAGAGCCGGAACATCCTGAATGCCTTCCTGGTCCAGACCGCCATTGTGCAAGGCCCACATCATCACCAGCATCGTGCTGGGAGCCGGCTTCAGCAAAGCCGGAATATAGATGTGATAGGCACCGAATCGAACGCCGAATTTACGCAACGACGCACGGGCATCCTGATCCAGCGAACGCACATCTTCTGCAACCGAGCGACGGTCAAGAATGCCAAGATTTTCAACGAGCTGAAACGCAAGCCCTTTGGCAATGCCATCCAGTTCCTCTGTCGTCGAGAGATCCACCAGCGGCTGCAAAAGCAGATTGATGTGATTGCTCAACCAAAGATTGATGCGCGACTGGACATTTTCCAGTGCAACTCCGGTCAGGCCTTCATCAGCCAGCACCATCAGACGCGGTTTGAGAACCGTATCGCCAGCCACCAGCTTGGCAATCGGTGCACCCTGCCACCGCAAGAGGCCGTCTCCGGATAACAGGAACTGATCATTGGCTGCGCCAGCGATTTTCTCCGATCTGTTTTCGAATTCGACAGAAAGGACTTTCTGCGCGGCGGCATGAATAGCCTTGGCATCATTGCCTTCAGCACTCACATCGGGCGCAAAGCGAAATCCTTGCAATTGACCAACATGCTGGCCTTCCACCAGCACGTCACCGGCAGGAGTAATTTCCGCTTCGAGCATTGCTTTTTCTCTCAGACGTTTCATTAGTACACTTGTGCGCCTATCAATGAAGCGCTTGGTAAGCCGTTCATGCAAGGCATCCGACAAGCGGTCCTCAACGGCTCTGGTTTTCTCTTGCCACAAAAGGGGTTCTTCTAGCCACCCCTTTTTATTGGCAACAAAGGTCCATGTGCGGATATGTGCAATTCTATTGGCAAGTGTGTCAATATCACCATCAATCCTATCCGCATAGGATATCTGCGCATTCAGCCAGTCATTGGACAAGGTTCCCCGTTCTTCGAGCTGCCGAAACAGCACCCCAATCAGCTCCGCATGGTTGGCCGGCGCAATCTTGCGATAATCCGGCACCTGACAAACGTCCCACAACAATCTCAGACATTCGGGACTGTCCGCCCGCAGCTGTATGTCGCGATCCTTATAGAGCAATTCAAGAGCCTGAAGGTCACTGGCTGGCAACGCCTTTGTCAGGCCCGGCAAATTGGGTGCCGTCTCCAGTGATCCGATCAGATCCCCATAGCTGGAAAAATCGAGCATCCGATTGCGCCATTGCAGCATTTTGACGGGCTGGAAGACATGACATTCCAGCTGCTCGACCAACTCATCCTCAAACGGGCTGACCCGCCCCGTAACCCCGAAGGTCCCGTCACGGGTGTGACGCCCGGCCCGCCCGGCAATCTGCGCCAGCTCCGCCGCCGTTAGCCGCCGATGTTGAAAGCCATCAAATTTCTTTTCCGCCGCAAAGGCCACATGATCCACATCGAGATTGAGCCCCATGCCGATCGCATCCGTCGCAATCAGATGATCCACATCGCCATTCTGGAACAGCTCGACTTGTGCATTGCGGGTGCGTGGCGAAAGACTGCCCATCACCACAGCAGCCCCACCCTTCTGTCGGCGGACCAGTTCGGCAATTGCATAGACATCATTGACAGAGAAGGTCACCACTGCAGACCGGCGCGGCAGACGCGACAGCTTTTTCTGACCTTCATAGGTCAGCTGTGACATCCGCGGGCGGCTGGTGATGGTCGCATCGGGCAACAATTGCTCGACCATCGGCTTCATGGTTGCAGCACCCAGCAAAAGGGTTTCCTCGCGCCCACGCAAATGCAGCATGCGATCGGTAAAAACATGGCCGCGCTCAAAATCAGCCGCCAGCTGCACCTCATCAATCGCAACAAAGGCGACATCCGCATAGGCTGGCATCGCTTCCACCGTGCAGACATGGTAGCGCGCGCCGGGCGGCACGATCCGCTCTTCCCCGGTATGCAACGCAACCACAGCGGCCCCAACCTTGTCCACCAGCTTGCCATACACTTCGCGAGCCAAAAGCCGCAACGGCAAGCCGATAAGTCCGGAGGAATGGGCCACCATCCGCTCGATCGCCATGTGGGTTTTGCCAGTATTGGTCGGCCCGAGAACCGCATGGACATGCCCCAGCGCGGGGTTGCCCCTCTTCTCAAAGCCGATATTGTCCGCCCAGCCGGGCGCCTGCTCGGACAGACGACGAATATGCGCCCGCTCACCCTCGCCCGTCGGGCTTTTGGCTTTCGGGATCGCTCTTGGCCTGAATTTTGACTTTGGCTTCTGTTTTGATTCTGGGTTCGGATGAGAAGACTCGCTTGCACCTGGCAGTGCCGACATGTGCGAGGCCTTCTGCTGTGATGCCTTTGTCAGCGTACGTGCCTTTGGCTTGGCCAACTCCTGATTCTGAAGACCCTGATCTTGCGCATGGCGCATCAGTTCGGCCTCAATCCCTGCAAAGGCATCCGGTCGCCCGGCAGCGATAGTCTCTGCTCGCTTGACCCGCAAACGCTCCTCTGCCTCGGCACGCGCCTTCGCCTCGGCCTCACCCTTCAGGCTGTCGGCCAATCCGGCCAGTGAGGCAAAAGGGGAATCGGTATGTTTCTTCTTGGTCATAGCCGTGCCGGTGGCCTGTCTGAGAGTCGGCATCGCTAAGGAGGTCGGCTCGTCTCTGGTGTCTCATGTCGAATATGCGCTTGGTTATACGCATGATGGCAGCTGCCAGTTCTTGCGCCTGTTATCTCAAAGGCAACTCCTTGATGGCAAGCAACAAATGGGCCAGCTGTCTTATTTTCCCATCAAGGACGACATCCTTGCAACATTCCCCGATAGGGGCTTGGACAGGGGGCCAAAGACGGAAAGGACGCACGCGCGTTAACAAAAAGAACGAGTCTGGAACGAATCATGCCCGAATCGACGACCATTAAATATTCTTGCTTTGTTCTTCCTCGATATAGATGACACTTATGCGACAGACACAAGATGTCGTGATGATTTTTACGCCGTGCTCAAAATCGCTGCTCAAATATTCATCAATAATTGAGCGATTTTTAACCATCTCGATCCAATTCGAAACAGTCCCGTATTTTCAAATAGTTAACAGATTAGCTATTCTGGAGGGAAGAGTTTTAACCTTTTGAACGCAGAGAGAACAAACTCTGGACGAATCGCTTCAAATGCTAGGTTCTCTCAATGTTCACACAAAATGTGCACACAAATTGACATTAAATATCCATATCTAGGTGATATGAACATAACCATTCAAATCATAGGCGCAACGCAACCAAAAAGCCTTAACGAACAGTCCCGATTTGGCACATCACTCGAAGGCAGCTTCCACCATAAGCAACGCACTTGTTTCGGCTCAAATGAAGAGGCAAGACCACCTGCCCGCGAGACGGCAGCACCATTCGTCAACGTGCCATGCTCATTGTTGGGCATGCACCCGCCAAGACACAAAAAAGGGAGCTTGCGCTCCCTTTTTTGATGAACCTGTAGATCTTTGTACATGGCGAGGTCAGTTGACCTTCATCTCTTTGGCTTGCAAAACGAAACGGCCAATATTTGTGCCCATCTGAATGCGATAGACGGCAACTACGGGCTCGTCTGCCACCGGAATGAACCAGGCTTCGAGATCCTTGTTGCTTTCCATGAATTTGGTGCTGGCCTTGTTGGGCCGATGACCGGCCACAAACCGGAACCGCGCACCACATTTGGTAACCGGCCCGCTATAGGCGCCTTTATAGCTGCCCTTCACCTTATCGGTGCCCTTGTAATAAAGCTCGATATTGTAGCGCCAGCGTCCGTCAAACATCCGAATCGTCCGGTTGCAGACCGGTTTGCCAACGCGATCCTCTTTGGACCTGACCGACATCAGCAAGCTGGACAGGGGATCGATGATGCCTCGCGTATGCACACGCTTCAGCGGCACCCGGTCTTTATGCTTGGAGACCGGAGGAGACGCGGAAAAATCGCTGACATTGCCCGACCGCATGGCGATCTGCACCACATTGTGGATCTTGTCTTCCTTGGAATTGAGCGCATACATGGTTGGCAGCATGGTTTTGCTGTTAAAGCGTCCCTTGCTGATGGCCCGCCCCTTGCTATCGATGAACAGCTTGGAAAGGCCAGACGTCTTGGCAAAGGCGTCTATTTCGTAATTGCGGCCCTTCACGCTTGCCTTCGCGGTCCCTTTGCCAACAGGAATACCGGCAATCGAAATCCCAAATGTGGCTTCGATCTCCGTGGCATCCGCCGCCACAGGCCCAAGGGCAACTCCGCCAACAAGGCTGGCACAAAAACACGTCCCCAAAAGCCCTGCCCTGACAGACAAGCTCTGGTTCGACAGTCGCAGCACTGTCCGCTTCTTCATTTTTGCTTGCAAAGCGCTCAGCATGCTAATCCCCTAAACGCACAATACCGGCCTGATATAAACAACAATTAATTGATCGAGTGACTTGCAATTCTTATCAAGATCATGCCGAAAACCGACACGCACACGTCTCTACCATATGTGGATCGGCATCATCACTAGCCTATCACTGTCTCTGAATATGGTTAACAAATTGCGACAAACCCGTAGTTCGGCAGAAATACGGCAAATTGAGGGCCTGACAGGATGCAAAGCCCACAAACGGGCAGGCAAAGCAAACCGGTCGCCAACAATTTTTTCACAAGCAGGGCCAAGTCGGGGGAAAAGGCACCACCCTTTCCCATGGTTTCGGGCAGGAATTGGGAAAAGAAACGGCGCAAAGGCTCAGAAATGCTTGACGTGGCCTTTCAGGATCACTATACCGGGGCGACTTTTCAGCCCATCTGCTTTGTCAGACGGGCCGAACACAGACTATGAAATGAGCGGGCGCCCGGTGGCGTCCTAATAATTTGTGAGGGATTTTCCATGGCACGTCGCTGTGAACTGACCGGTAAAGGCGTTCAGTCCGGTAACAATGTCAGCCACGCAAAAAACAGAACCCGTCGTCGCTTTTTGCCAAACCTGGTGAATGTGACTCTGCTGAGCGAAACCCTCGGCACCGGCGTTAAGATGCGCGTTAGCGCTCACGCCCTGCGGTCTGTTGAGCATCGTGGCGGCCTTGATGCTTTCTTGGCTAAAGCCAAAGACTCTGAACTGTCGAGCAATGCTCTTCAGATCAAACGCAAGATCCAGAAGGCACAGACCGCTGCTTCCTAAGCTGTGGTCTGGTCTGCCAAGTGCAGGCTGCCTTTGACATGACAAGAAAACAGCGCCTTTGAGGCGCTGTTTTTGTATATCAACCCGCTTTGGGCTATTCTCCCATTCGCGGCCAACATAGGAGAGTGACATATGGTTGCTACTCATGAAAAAGCTGGCTCAGCTGCTCTGGGCCTCGCCATTATGGCTATGGTTGGCGTTGTCGCCGCCTCGAACTATCTCGTTCAGTTTCCCTTCCATCCATTCGGTCTGCAGGATCTCCTGACCTGGGGCGCTTTCACCTATCCGATGGCCTTCCTCGTCACGGACCTGACCAACCGCAAGTTTGGCCCAAAAGTCGCCCGCATGATCGTGATGGTTGGGTTTGCGCTGGCTGTTGTCCTGTCAATCTGGCTTGCGACCCCGCGCATCGCCATTGCATCAGGCACAGCATTCCTTGTTGCGCAGATGCTGGACGTTTTCATTTTCAACCGTCTGCGTCAGGATGCATGGTGGAAAGCCCCGCTGACCTCCTCCTTCCTCGGCTCGACCCTTGATACCATCATCTTTTTCGGTATCGCCTTCTCGGTCCAGTTCGCCATGCTCGACACCAGCTTTGGCATGATCCCGGATGGTTTCCCCACCGACCATGCGCCACTGCTGGGGCTTGCCTCTGCTGAAGCCCCACGCTGGATCAGCTGGGCTGTTGGAGACTATCTGGTAAAGATGATGGTCTCGCTTGTCATGCTGGCCCCTTACAAGGCACTGCGTGGCCGCGTTGACGCTCTGGCCCCCTCTGCCTGAGCATCGCCAACTGATTTCAAGAAGACAAAGAAAAACCGGCCAGATCCATCAGGCCGGTTTTTTTGTATTCCAATTTCGAGGTCCAACAGTCACTGGCCAGCAGGCAGCAGGAATTGAAGCAGCAACGTCCGCTGCAGGGGATTGAAATTGTCATCTGAAATCAGGGTAATCAGGCTCGATCCGTCCGGCTGTGGCTGGATCGCCATGCCTTCCATATTATCAAGCGCATTGGACAGATTGCCCGTCAGCAGGACATCCGTCCGCTCAATGTTGCCGGGCTCAAAATCCTCGGCCAGCACCCGGCGAATGCGAATTTGCAGTCCGCCAAAGAGCGAAACTTTGCGCTCCAAAATCAACAAATCCCCAGCGGCTGTAAAATCCGCATCAGTCACGGCCAAACCACCTTGCTCGGGCAGGGTAAAAGCCTTTGCCTTGCCATTGCGCATGATCCAGCCCTGAATGCGATCTTCTGCAAAGCGCTCGCTGAGCAGAACAAACGCGCCGTCATGGCGTGTCCCTTCAGGTGGGAAAGCAATCGCTTCAAAGCCCGTATTCGCCTTCGCCCCACGCAACACAGAACGCGGCAGCGGCATTTTCGTTGTCTGTCCGGTAAAGGTCCCATTATCGCCGAGCGCATAACGCACAACCCGTACGTCCCCTTCAAAGCTGACATAGGCCGCATGATCATGCAGCGCCAAGCCCTCGCTATCCCGCTGCCAGCCCTCCATCCGCTCGGACAGCTGGGGCAAGTACCGAATTTGTCCTGAATCCACACCATCCGGCTTGCCATCCTTGAGCAACAGGCGCGCTTTCAGCACGGTTCCCTTGTCGCAAAGGGCAACAAAGGTCTGCGCATCAAGAAAGGCCAGCCCGGAGAAGCCCCCAAACATGTCATGATCGCTGTCAAGCTCCAACCCGCCCAACCAACGGAGCTTGCCATAGACATCGCCTTGCGTGCCATAGCCGCCAAAGGAGCCGATCGGGGTTGCTTCAATGGAGAGGGATTCAAATTTCGGCGCAGCCATTGGCAAGCGCTGTGGTTGCCCGGCACTGACGGGCAAAGCAGAAAGGGGCGAGCCGTGGGGGCTGGCAAGCGCCAGACACCCAAGCATCACCCCGGACAGCATCGCCATTCGCGTCAGCATACGACCAAAAGGCCGCAAGATCCGGCCTTTCGTGAGGTCGCGCACCGGCATGCTAGCGTCTCCGCATCTTGCGGCGGGCCGCCTTGCGCGGGTCAATGGCTGGCTGGGCATTCTCGTCAAACAATTCGGCCAATTTCTCGGTCATGGCTCCACCCAGCTCTTCTGCATCAATGATCGTCAGTGCCCGCTGATAGTAGCGTGTCACATCATGACCGATACCGATGGCCAGCAGATTGACCGGCGAGCGGGTTTCGATCTCCTCGATCACCTCGCGCAAATGCTTCTCAAGATAATTGCCCGGATTGACCGACAAGGTGCTGTCATCGACCGGCGCACCGTCAGAAATCATCATCAGGATCTTGCGCTGTTCCGGCCGCGCCAACAGGCGCTTATGCGCCCAATCCAGCGCCTCACCGTCAATGTTTTCCTTCAGCAGCCCTTCACGCATCATCAAGCCCAGATTACGCCGGGCACGGCGCCACGGGCTGTCTGCGGACTTATAGATGATATGACGAAGATCATTCAGACGCCCCGGATTGAGCGGCTTCTCAGCCTTCAGCCATGCTTCACGCGATTGACCGCCCTTCCAGGCCTTGGTGGTGAAACCGAGAATCTCGACCTTCACATTGCACCGCTCCAGCGTCCGAGCCAGAATGTCGGCACAGGTCGCCGCAATCGAGATTGGCCGCCCGCGCATCGATCCGGAATTATCGATCAGCAAGGTCACCACCGTGTCGCGGAATTCGGTATCCTGCTCCCATTTGAAGGAAAGCGGCCGCATCGGATCGGTCACCACGCGGGTCAGGCGCGCCGTATCGAGCAGGCCCTCTTCGAGATCGAAATCCCAACCACGATTCTGCTGCGCCAACAGGCGGCGCTGCAGCCGGTTGGCCAACCGCGCCACGACTTGATGCAGATTTTGCAGCTGCTTGTCGAGTTGGGCCCGCAGGCGATCAAGCTCGGCGGTCTCACACAGATCCTCTGCATGGATAATTTCATCAAAACTTTGACTGAAGACGCGATAGCGGGTGTCAGGCTCGTTGCGACCATAATCTTTCTGGGACATGGTCTCGCCGGATTCCTCGCCATCGAAATCCTCGTAATCGATCATGTCCTGACTGGTCTGTTCGTCAGCTTCCGAATCGCCCTCGTCCTGATCTTCAGCGCTGGCCTGGGCTTCCTGCTCTTTCTGCTGCTCGCCTTCCGAGGATTCCTCGGTTTCGCGATCATTCTCGACATCGTCATTGTTGCCAGAATCGCTGTCGTCAGCATTTTCTTCGCTGTCTTCGGCTTCCCCGCCCATATCATCGGCAACATCGAGATCGGCCAGCACCCGGCGCAAACGGCGAGCGAATTTCGCCTGATCCTGAATATCCTCGGCCAGACCATCAAGGCTGCCCTCAGCGGTTTGCTCGACCCAGCCACGCCATTGCTCAACGAGCGCATGGGCGCTGTCAGGGATGGGCGTTCCAGTCAGTTTTTCGCGAACAATGAGGGAAAGAACATGATCAAGCGGGGCTTCTTCGACGCGGCTCGAATCGCCTGCCACATAGCGGCTATAGCGATCCTCAAGCATCGCAGAGAGATTGCCAGACAGGCCAACCATCTGGCGCGCACCAATCGATTCCACCCGTGCCTGTTCCACCGCATCAAAAACGCCGCGCGCGCGCGCGCCTTCCGGCGCATGCTTTGCATGGACGCGCGGATCATGGCAGGCAACCCGCAAGGCAAGGCTGTCTGCCTGCCCACGCAGGATTGCAGCTTTCTCGGCAGTCAGGGCACGCGGTGGCTCTGGCAGACGTGCCTGACCAGACACCAACATGGGCCGGTCGGCAGAAAAATGCACATCCAGCTCCACATGTCCGGCAATGGCTTTCAGGGTACCGCTGACCGAATGCTTGAACCGTTCATTCGGGTCAACATGACCGTGCAGCTTTGAGGGTGACTTGCTCGACATGGGCTTCTTCTTCGTCCACCAACTTGCAACAGGATGCCGTGAGCCTTAGCTCACAGCGACATTCACGGAACTTTCCGGCAATTCTTCACCAAAGCAACGCTGGTAGAATTCCGCCACAAGCGGCTGTTCCAGCTCATCGCATTTGTTCAGGAACGTCACCCGGAAGGCAAAGCCGATATCTCCGAAAATATCGGCATTTTCAGCCCATGTGATCACCGAACGCGGGCTCATGACAGTGGACAGATCGCCATTCATGAAGGCATTCCGGGTCAGATCAGCAACGCGCACCATCTTGCCAGCGGTCGCCTTGCCTTCATCACCTTTGAGCGATTTCACCTTGGCGCGAACGATACCCACTTCATTGTCGTGCGGCAGATAGTTGAGCGTGGTGACGATCGACCAGCGGTCCATCTGGCCCTGGTTGATCTGCTGGGTGCCGTGATAAAGGCCCGATGTATCCCCAAGACCAACCGTGTTGGCGGTGGCAAACAGGCGGAAGCACGGATGCGGACGGATCACGCGATTTTGGTCAAGCAGGGTCAGACGACCGGCCACTTCCAGCACGCGCTGAATAACAAACATCACATCCGGACGGCCTGCATCATATTCGTCAAACACCAGAGCGACATTGTTTTGCAGCGCCCATGGCAGAATGCCATCGCGGAATTCGGTGATCTGCTGGCCTTCCTTAAGGACAATCGCATCCTTACCGATCAGATCGATACGGGAAATATGGCTATCAAGGTTGACGCGCACGCAAGGCCAGTTCAGCCGAGCGGCGACCTGCTCGATATGGGAAGATTTGCCTGTACCGTGATAGCCGGAAATCATCACACGGCGATTGTGAGCAAAGCCAGCAAGAATGGCAAGCGTCGTCTGCTTATCGAACAAATAGTCCGGATCCAGATCCGGCACATATTCATTCGCTTCGCTGAAGGCTGGCACCACCCAGTCCGCGTCGATGCCAAAGGTTTCACGCACGGATACTTCGGTATCCGGCAATTGGGAAATTTCGTTGCTCATATCATTCACTGCACTGCTCAGGATGGGGCCTATCATTTGGCTTGGCCACGAATACGTTGGGGAAACGTGTTTCCGTTTTGGACAGAGGCCCGATTGAAAGCTTGGTCATTCGAGATCGCAACTTAAAGCAATCAAGACCGAAAAGAAAAGGAAGTTTTGCGCTTTTTTATGTCAGGAGGGAGAGACCGGATCACCTTGCCGTGACAGCCAGTGCCGCTTTCACGGCAAGGAAGCACGAAATCAAGGGGTTGCTTGCAGGACGATCCCGTCAAAAGACAGACGACCAAGCCGCCTGCCAAACACGTTCGATGGCGCATCCGAGCGCCATCTGTTGCCGCTCAAGGGTGAGCAATCAGCAATAGCCACCTGCGCGCAAGGTATTGTAGGCGGCGATCACATCTTGCAAGCGCTCCTCACAGGCACGATCACCCTTGTTGAGATCGGGGTGATTTTCCTTCAAAAGGCGCTTGTAGGCACGCTTCACATCGTCCGCTGTGGCAGGCAATGTCAGACCAAGGGTCTGGAAAGCCTTGGCCTCCAGAGGCCGCAACTTGCGGGTCTGGTTCTGATGACGCGAGCGACGCTTGGCCCGTTCTGCAGCCCGCTGCGACCGGCCGTCGGAAAAACCGCTGCCTTCCCAGCTGCGGCCCCTCACCTCACCAGCCTTGTGAGTTTCATCGCCCCATGCATTGACGCCCATCTTCCAGGTCGGGCGATCACCGGTTACGGTGCTGGCCTTGACGCTGTCGGCTTCGTCATCATCCATGCCTGTAAAGTAATTGTAGTTCTGATTGAACTCACGGGCATGCACTTCACAGAAATTGTGATATTCACGACGCGCCGTACCGCGCTTGGGCGCCTTGCAGCCCCCAACCTTCTCGCAGCCAGGCCATTCACATTGCTCTAGTTGCTGCTTTTTCTTCTTGCGGTCAACATCTGGTTTGATGCGAATGGAATCAAAAAGTTTCGAGTCGAGTTTCATTGATTTTTGTTTGTCTCCGAACGCTTGGTTATCGCTCTTACATGGTGCAGAACAGAAGGATTGCTGTAAGCCTTTGGTCACGCTATTCGACATCACCCCTTGCACAGGCAAGGGAAAAACCCTACCTGCGGGAGAACGGAAAAGCAGATCTGCTCAAATCACCTCTAAATTTGAAGTGCAACAATTCAACATTCTTCGCCATGACCGTCAAGAACACGATTGAGAAAAAACTGAACAAACACCTTAAACCCACATTGTTGGAGGTGTTTGATGAATCAGATCGGCATGTCGGACATGCTGGCGCCCGCCCCGAAGGCGAAACCCACTTTCGGATTCGGGTTTCAAGCCCGGCCTTTGCCGAGCTGTCACGGATCGATGCACACAGAATGGTGCATGATGTTATCAAAGAAGAGCTCTCAGGTCCAATACATGCTTTGGCTCTGGAGACAATAAAGCCCTCCTGAGACAAACACGGCCTTCAAACTGGCGCGCCATTGCGCTAACGCACGGGCGTAATTCTCAACGAGGTGATGCGATTACGCTCTTTGCGTAGCACCCGAAAGCGGAAATTGTAAAAGGTGAAACCCTGTCCCGGCTCAGGGATCTGGCGGGCTTCATGGATCACCAGACCGGCAATGGTCGTTGCCTCATCGTCCGGCAAAGACCAGTCAAGCGCCCGGTTAAGGTCTCGGATCGGCACGGAGCCATCCACCAGAACAGAACCGTCCGGTTCAACCCTGACGCCTTTCACGTCGATGTCATGCTCATCGGAAATGTCGCCGACGATCTCCTCAAGAATATCCTCAAGCGTCACCAGTCCCATCACTTCGCCATATTCATCCACCACCAGCGCAAAATGGCTTTTGCGCTTGAGGAAGGCATTGAGCTGGGCTTTCAGGCTCGTCGTGTCAGGGACAAACCATGTCTCGTTGACCACCGACATCAAATCGAGCTTGTCCGGGTCACCCTTGACCCCGGCAAGCGCCCTCAGCAAATCCTTGGCATGAAGAATGCCGATGAAATTGTCCTGCTCTCCCTGCCACAGTGGAATGCGCGTATAGGGGCTTTCCAGCGCCTGCTCGACAATCGCGGCCGGACCATCATCAATGTTGAAAGAGCTCACATTGGTCCGGTGAACCATGACGTCGGAGACATCGAGTTCACCCAAATCCAACAGACCACCGAACCGGTCCCGGTCCGCCTTGACCACGCTGCCTTCCTTATGCAGCAGATCGACCGCACCCCGCAGCTCATCCTGGCCTGACAGGATCTGCGCGCCCTTGGTGTCAACGCCGACCAGTCGCATCAGGCCAACCACCAACCATTCCACGGTCACAACAAAGGGTCCGAACAACTTGGTAATGATCCACACATAGCGCCCAACCCGCAAGGCAAAGCCGTCCGGATTGGAAATCGCCCAGGTCTTTGGAAACACTTCGGCAAAGACCAGCACCACCATCGTCATCACCAAAGTGGCATAGACCACCCCGGCCTCACCAAACAGGGTGATGAACAGGCTGGTCGCCAGAGCCGATGCCAGAATATTGACCAGATTGTTGCCCAGCAGCAGCGACCCAATCAGGCGCTCACGCATTTGCAACAGCTCATTGACGGCCTCCGCGCCCGGCTCGCCATTCTTTTCCTTTTGCAGCATACGCGCCCGCGACGCCGCAGTCAGCGCGGTCTCCGAGCCGGAAAAGAAGCCAGACAGGGCAATCAGGCAAAAGATCGCCAACGCGGTCAACCACAGCGAACCAAGCATCAGGCCAGTTTCTCCTCAAGAAAGGCACGCAACTGAGCCGGATCAACACCCTTCTCGACAAAGGACAGACCCAACCCACGCGTTAAAATAAAGGTCAGATTGCCGCGCGAGACCTTTTTGTCCTGCGCGATGAAATCCATCAGCAGATCCACTTTGGGCAACTGACCGGGGATAGCCCCTATATGGGTAGGCAACCCAACCGCTTGCAAGTGGGCAACCACACGATCCGTCACCGCCGGATCACAAAGCCCCAGACGAGCGGAGAATTCATGGGCCAGCACCATGCCGATCGCGACCCCTTCGCCGTGCACCAGTCGCTCGGCATCATATTCCGCCATGCCTTCGAGCGCGTGGCCAAAGGTATGGCCAAGATTGAGCAACGCCCGCTGGTTGGCTTCCTTTTCATCAGCGGCCACCACATCGGCCTTGGCCTGACAGGAGCGCGCAACCGCTTCTTCCCGCTCCGATCCACCGGCAAAGATGCCCTGCCAGTTCTGCTCCAGCCACTCAAAAAAGTCTGGCTGGTTGATCAGGCCATATTTTGCGACTTCCGCGTAACCGGCCCGAAATTCCCGCGGACTCAACGTGTCGAGCACCGCCGTATCCGCCAGCACCAGATGCGGTTGATTGAACAATCCAAGCAAATTCTTGCCGTGCGCCGTGTTGATGCCGGTCTTGCCTCCGACCGAGGAATCCACCTGCGAGAGCAGCGTCGTTGGCACCTGCACAAACCGCATGCCCCGCCGCACGACGCCGGCAACAAACCCGGCCAGATCGCCAATCACCCCGCCGCCAAGCGCAATCACCAGATCGCCGCGCTCCAGCTTGGTGTCCAGCACCCCGTCACAGGCCTTGATCAGGCCGTTATAGCTCTTGGTCTTCTCCCCCGGCTCCATCACCAACACATGATGCTCAACCCCATGGGCAGAAAGGCTCTCTTCGGCAGCCGCCAAATGCAAACCGGCCACAGTGCGATCAGTAATGATGACGGCACGGGCACCGGGAAATTGCGCTGCAAAACGCGTTCCCAATGACCCCAGAACCGAACGACCAATCACTATATCATAGGAGCGATCCCCAAGCGCGACGCGGACCTTGGTCTCGTCGGCTGAGTGTTCAGGTGCTAGCGACGCCATCTTCATCTCACTTTTCTTTTTATGGGATCTGCCTGCAAGGTTAGCGTGGCAACCCGAGATAGTCCTCGAGCGCTTCGATCACGAAGGTCACGATCTTTTCATGAGGCACATCAATCGAATCCACGGTCACATCGGCCAGAGCATAGACCGGATAGCGCTCATCCATCAAACGGCGCATTACCCCTTCGGGATCCGGATCCTTGAGCAACGGCCGATGGGAGCGCCTGCGCACCCGCGCCATCAGAATATCAAATTCCGCCTTCAGCCAGACCGAGATCCCCTTGTCATTCACCAATGTCCGGGTTTGTTCATTCATCCAGGCACCACCGCCGGTGGCCAGCACCTGATCGCCCTGATCCAACAGGCGGGCAATCACCCGTTTCTCACCATCGCGAAAGTGACTTTCCCCATGCTCGCTGAAAATATCCGCCACAGACATATTGGCGGCAGCCTCAATCTCATGGTCGGCATCGCGAAACGGAATGGAAAGCCGGTTGGCCAGTCGACGCCCAATCGTCGTTTTGCCAGCACCCATCAGACCTATCATGATGATGGGTCGCCCATTGAGAGCCGACACCAGACGCGTTTCGCGTTCGCCACCACCACTTTTCTCAGACTTTGCCATGGATTTCCTAATCTCTTTTTGTCTGTTTCCCGTTTGACCGCGATTGGCCCGGGCTGTCAAGCCAGCTTTGCATTTTGCCCAAAAAACGCGCGGCCCGTTCCCCAAATGCCCGCAAAAACTGACAAATTGACTGGAAAAGACACAGCCACAAATGACAAAAGCCGGAAAGAGGTGCTAGGTTAGCTCCCATTGATCCTTATCCAGACTGACAAGCAATCGGAACCAATATGCCTAGTTTAATTAAAGCCTTGGTATTCCTCCTCATTCTGGGCGGCCTCATTGGTGGTGGGATGTTCTATCTTGCCAATTTCGTTGAGCCGACCCCGAAGGAAACCGTCATTCGGATTCCATCCAAGGACCTGCGCTAGCCAGCACATTCAGTTGGCGACCCCGTCTGCCAATTCCTGCGTTCCCATCAACTGCCTTATTGAACAAAGTCTGACAGCGAGCATATTGTGGCCCTGAGCAACTCCAGAGCAATCGACCTCTTTCTTGATTCCCTCAGCGCCGAAAAAGGAGCGTCCCCCAACACGCTGGAGGCTTATCGCCGGGATCTGGACGATCTCGATAGCGCCTGCAGCCGTCAGAAAATGCGCTTTGAACAAATTGACGTAGGGGCATTGCGCAGTTATGTCGCCGATCTGTCCGATCAGGGCCTCGCCGCCTCGTCCATCGCGCGCAAAATATCTTCGATCCGTCAATTGTTCCGCTTTCTTTATCGCGATGGCTTTCGCGACGATGACCCATCCACAACACTCAAGGCGCCCAAGCGGCAACGGCCTCTGCCAAGGATTCTCACCGAGCAGGAAGTTGACCGACTGATCGAGGCCGCTCGCTTTAATGCCAGCCTTCAAGGCCCGACCCCGAAACGCCAGATCCGCGCGATGCGACTTTATGTGCTGCTCGAACTGCTGTACGCCACGGGCTTGCGCGTTTCCGAGCTGGTCTCCCTGCCCGCCTCCGCCGCCCATCAGGATGGACAATTCCTCGCAGTGGTCGGCAAGGGCAACAAGGAACGACTGGTGCCCCTGTCCGACCGGGCCAAGAAAGCGATGCAGGCCTATCGGGCGATTTTGGGTGAAGATCCCACCCGCAACCAGCTCAAGAACCGCCAATGGCTGTTCCCCTCTTCAGGCCAATCGGGCCATTTCACCCGCCAGGCCTTTGGCCGTGACTTGAAATCACTGGCTGATGATGTGGAGCTGGATGCCGCATCCGTCTCTCCCCACGTGCTGCGTCATGCATTCGCCTCACACCTGCTGCAAAATGGTGCCCACTTGCGCGCCGTTCAAAAATTGCTGGGGCATAGCGACATCTCAACCACTCAGATCTACACCCATATTCTCGACGAACGGTTGATTGAACTGGTCGAACAGCACCATCCTTTGTCCGACAAAAGATGAAAAACACCTCCAAAAGGGGCAATTGATCTTCCCCATGGGCACCCTATCTATGAGAAGCATGGGAAAAGCCCATTGCGATAATTGATAAGCGCGCCATTGCTTGACACGCCTGCTTTATGCGTTCAACGTGCCGCAAACTTGTCAGACAGACCAGAAACACAAAACGCGGATCGAAGCACTCATGCATAGTTATCTGGAATTTGAAAAACCGGTTGCCGACCTTGAGGGCAAGGTGCAGGAACTGCTTGTCATGCAGGACAAAGGCGAGGCAGTCGATGTGGGCGATGAAATTGCCCGTTTGCAAAGCAAGGCAGATAACGCACTCAAAGAGATCTATGCCGATCTGACCCCATGGCACAAAACCATGGTTGCCCGTCACCCGGACCGACCGCATTTCAACGATTATATCGGCGCGATGATCGACGAGTTCACCCCTTTGAGCGGTGACCGGAAATTTGCCGATGACGAGGCCATTCAGGCTGGCTTTGGTCGCTTCCGTGGCCGCCCTGTTGCCGTGATCGGTCAGGAAAAAGGTTCAGACACCGAAAGCCGTATCAAGCACAATTTCGGCATGGCTCGTCCGGAGGGATACCGCAAGGCGGTGCGCATCATGGAACTGGCCGAACGTTTCAAGATGCCACTGATCACCTTTGTCGACACCGCAGGAGCCTATCCCGGCATTGGCGCGGAAGAACGCGGCCAGTCCGAAGCGATTGCCCGCTCCACCGATGCCTGCCTTGCCATGGGCACCCCGAATGTCGCGCTGATCATCGGCGAAGGCGGCTCTGGCGGGGCCATTGCGATTGCAGCTGCCAACCGGGTTCTGATGCTCGAACATTCCATCTATAGCGTGATCTCGCCCGAAGGCGCTGCCTCGATCCTGTGGCGCGATTCCACCCGTGCAAAAGACGCTGCAACCAGCATGAAAATCACCGCGCAGGATCTATTGCAACTTGGCGTCATTGACCGCATCGTATCCGAACCCATGGGTGGTGCCCATCGCGCACCGGACGTCGTGTTTGAACGCGCAAGCAACATGATTGCCGATTGCCTGAGCGAGTTTGACGGCATGTCACCAGACGAGGTCCGCAAGGCACGCCGCGAGAAATTCCTCGCCATCGGTCGCAGTCTGTGAACCATTGATCCACATCGCTTTGCATTGTAAAAGTGTACAAGGGAGGGTTCGTCCTCCCTTGTTGCGTTTCGAAGGAAAATTCGAACCGACCATCTGGTTCAATTTTTCTTGAAGGATAAAAGAAGAAGGGGGACGGCCCTATTCTTGCCGCACCAATCCCTCTATTTTCAGTTTGTATTTTTGGCACCACGCTCCGATCTCTCACATGAGACAAATCGGCGGACATGGAAGACAAGACCACAATGGCCAACCAGGATGCGCGGTGCTCGTCACCCGCCCGGTAACCATCTATCAACCAGTTCTGGTTACGGATCGTTGACCATACTGGCTGTAGGATGGGGCCAAACAGGCACGTGCGAACAGGCAAGTAATAGCAAATGATCAAAGCCTCACATCTCTTGGCGGCATCCATCGCGATGCTCATGCTGACCGGTTGCAATCCAGATCTGCTTGAAGACGGCAAGCATTTGCAGCCCATTCCTGCCAAGTTGAAGGACGATATCCGCAAGCTTGATTCCACGGAACAAGCCCCGGTCTATATTCGTATCTTCAAGAAAGAAGCGGTGCTTGAAGTCTGGAAGCAACGAAAAAACGGCACCTATGGGCTCCTGAAGACCTACCCCATCTGTGCCTATTCCGGGAAATTCGGCCCCAAAAAACGCGAGGGTGACCGCCAGGCACCCGAGGGCTTCTATACAATCACCCGCGGCCAGATGAATCCCCGTTCAAGCTATTATCTGTCCTTCAATCTGGGCTACCCGAACAAGTTTGACCGCGCCTATGGCCGCACCGGCAAGCATTTGATGGTGCATGGCTCCTGTTCGTCTCGCGGTTGCTATGCCATGGAAGATGCACCTATTGCCGAGATTTATGCCCTTGGGCGAGAAGCCTTTGCCGGCGGTCAGCGTGCCTTTAAGGTCCACGCCTTCCCGTTTCGCATGACGCCGGAAAACATGGCGCAATATCGCAACAGCGAGCATTTCGCCTTCTGGCAAAATCTCAAGAATGGGTATGATCATTTCCAGATCACCAAAAAGCCGCCCAAGGTTGAGGTCTGCAACAGAACCTATATCTTCGACCCGCAAGGGGGAGGCCATTTCGATGCCAACGGCCCTTGCCCGAATTATACCATCGAGCCTTCGCTTCTGGCGGCGCTGAAAACCCTAAGGGCCAAGGAAAATGCCCGCTTCCAGCAGGCGGTTCTGAAACTTGAGAAAAAGGCCAAGAAAAAGGAAATCGAGGCCGCAGACGCAATGGTCGATTCCCAACTTGACCTTCTCAAGCGCAAGGAACGCATTGCCGAGGGCAAAAATCCGGACGGCTTTCTGGTTGGCCTGATCAAGGGCAATCCCATCCCCCCATCGACGGCCCAAAGCCCAGCGCCAACCCAAAGCAGCGATCAGCCGGCAGAGGCTCAACCTGAGGCCCAAGCAGCAGCACAAGCTGAAAAGCAGCCCGAACAATCTGGCGGCTTTTTCACCCGTCTGCGCAAGGTGGTCGCCAGCCCGTTCAAACGTGATGAGCAGCAAGACATTGAGGCCCCACAGAGCGGCGATCCAAGCCTCGTGACCCTGCCCAAAGCCCGCCAATAAATGCCCAACAAGGCTGGCAGACAGCAACCGAAAACGTGAAGCAACAACACAAAAGGCCCGGCAATAAACCGGGCCTTTTTAATGCATATGATGCGGTTATGAAACGCTGGTGTGGATGAGCCTCAGGACGCACGATATCCCATCCGCACCCCGCCCCAATGACGACCACGGACATAGACGGGGGCAGACACATCCTTCATCAGCACGAAGGTGCCACCGCCCATATCCCGGCGATAGGTCTGCAACAGGAAGGGCTCTGTATTCTGCCCGGAAGCCAGCCCGACACGGTCATTGAAGATCCTGCGGTTGCGACAATTGGCGGCGTTCCAGACAGGATCACTGCCCTGCGGCTTTGAAAAGACCTTGTTGTGGGTGGGCAAATAACCATTCCGGTCAATGGCGGCAACAAAGACAATGGCGTCATTCTCTGCCACCACCGGCTCCTGAATGGCTGGCATCACGCGATCCGTCATACGGGTGAAAGGCGCCATCACCTGCTCGGGGTCTGTTCCGGCAATCGGTGTGTAGGTCATGTCGAACAGATCCGCTTCGCTGATCTGACCTGATGCCACCTCTGCCTCAAAGGCATCGGCAACCTGTTTGGCCAAATCCTGAATTGTCTTGATGCAGAAAGTATCGTCCATTTCGATACCGCTGACAGAGGACCGGGCAACCATGCGGTCCACAGCAGCCACAGACTGATGCATCCGTTCGCTCGCCTTGGTAAGGCCCGAATGGGTTGCATCAAAGGCCTTGTGGACCTCATCCACATCCCCCACCAGCAACTCAATGGTGCCATTGGCTTCCGACACCTGACCTTCGATGGATTCCGACGATTCCCGAATTGTCTGAAAGGCTTCATCAAGCCCCGTGATCAATCCATGCACCGAAACAGTGCTTTCTTCCACTTCATCCATATAGCCCGTCGCCCGACTGCTCAAAGCGATCAGCGCCTCGGCTTCCTGATCCAGATCGGACAGAGTGGAACCGATTGTCTCGGTTGCCTTGCTGGTCTGGGCGGCCAGATCCTTCACTTCCGCAGCAACCACCGCAAAGCCCTTGCCCGCTTCCCCGGCCCGGGCCGCTTCGATCGTCGCGTTCAAGGCCAGCAGGTTGGTTTGACGAGCAATCGCATCAATCGCAGCGGCCACATCACGAACAGAGGAAAATGCACTCTGAAGTCCCTGAAGCTGGCTATTGATTCCGGTCACCGACTGCATCAACTCGCTCACCTTGCCCAGTGTCACATCAATCATCTCGCGGCTTTGGACCACTTCCTGTGACGTCGTCTGGGCAATTTCAAACGACCGGCTTGCGGCATGCATGATCTGCTCGTTGGAGGCCTTGACCTCGCCAGACGCCTTCACAAGACCGGATAAAGACTGAAAGCAATCGGATGTTTCCTTGTTGATCAGCTCGATTTCACCAGCCAGTTCGGCCATGTCGCGTCCGACACCGCCAAGGTCGCGCAAGACACTGGAGATTACGTTGTGATCAATTTTTGCCTCGGTACTGACAGAGTCTTCCAGTTTGTTCACGGTGTCCCCCGACCCTTGAACAAATGTCGCGTGGTCAGCATCATTTTGCACAGCACGCGAAGATTTCGAAAATTTGAACATGTCCCACTCATCACTATCGTTGCCCGTTGTGATTGAATAATCATTTGATCATTCGGGTTAAAAAAGACAAAAGACTTGCTCAGTTTTCTGGCCTTTTTGGCCAATTTTCGTCGCACTCTGGATCAATTACCAACAGCCAGAAGCCAAGAAATGCGTGTTTACCCCAAGGACACAAACCCGCATCGCTTTTTTTGTTTTTGACTTTTGTTATGTTATAACGTAACTAAATCCAAAGCGCCTGCGCTCCCTATCCGATCCAAACATGAAATGGCAAGTGTCTCACCATGACTTCTATCCTGAAACGCATGTCGCAGCAGTTTGCTGCCCTGTCTATCTGTACTCTGGCCTTTACCGTCCCCGCACTATCAGCCCCTGACGTGGTCGCCTCGATTGCACCGGTGCATTCCATTGCAGCGGCCATCATGAAAGGGGTCGGCACGCCGCACCTGTTGCTTCCAACGTCTTCCTCGCCTCATAGTGCCGACTTGCGCCCATCCGGCGCGCAGGCTTTGCAGGATGCCGATCTGGTTTTCTGGGTAGGCCCACGTATCGAAGCGTTCCTCGTCAAGCCATTGGAAACGCTTGCAGGCAACAAAAAATCGATCCCGTTGATCGATGCCGAAGGAATGACGCTCCTGCCAACGCGTACCGGCGGCAACTGGGAAAAGCACTCTCACAATCATGGCGATGAGGATCATGACCATGATGCCATGGAACATGAAGATCATGACCATGACCATGAAGCCGGACAACATGAAGACCATGATCACGACCACGACGCCGGGCAACATGAAGATCATGACCATGACCATGAAGCCGAACAACATGAAGACCATGATCACGACCATGATGCCGAGCAACATGAAGACCACGATCATGACCATGAAGGTGTCATTGACAACCATGTCTGGCTGTCACCCCAAAATGGTCTGGCGATGGCAGCTGCCATGACCAAGGCCCTGTCTGAAGCCGATCCAGACAATAAAAAGACCTATGAAGCCAACAACGAGGCCTTCAAGGCGGAAGTGAAGGCTGCAACCAAGGAAGCCAAAGGCCTGCTGGCAGATGTCAAATCGGCCCCATTCATCGTCTTCCACGATGCCTACCAGTATTTTGAAAAGGCCTTTGATGTATCAGCCATCGGTTCCATCACGCTGACGCCAGGCGTCAATCCCGGTGCCGCGCGCGTCAAGGAAATTCATGAGAAGCTGAAGCATCTGGACGTCGCTTGCCTCTTGTCCGAGCCACAATTCTCCGACAAGATCATCACCGTCTTGATCGAAGGAACCTCCGCCAAAAAGGGTGAACTTGACCCGATCGGCAAAGATCTGATCGAGGGGCCAAACCTCTATCCTGACCTGATCCGCTACAATGCCCGCCACTTGGCCAGTTGCCTCAAAGGCATTTAAGCCGACCGGAAGCGAGCGTGCCTCTGGAATCAAACAGCGGCCATATATCCGATCCCAATCAACGAAAAGCGGGCTCAAAGGCCCGCTTTTTGTGTCTCTTACTCGGAATTTTTCAAGATTGACGGCCCGACCCCGAGGATCTCCGGATCGGTCGGTTTAATCACCTTTTCATTCTTGCCCGGATAATCGAGATTGGCCAGAAGATAACGCAGCATATTCAGCCGCCCGCGCCGTTTGTCATTATAACGAATGACCACCCAAGGTGCATGCTTGGTGTGGGTCATCTCCATCATCCGGTTTCGGGCTTGGGTATAGTCATCCCACAAATCCAGTGATTTCAGATCAATCGGCGACAATTTCCAATATTTGAGCGGGCTATGGCGACGATCATGAAACCGCTTGAGCTGCATTTCCCGCCCGACATTGAGCCAGAATTTGAATAGCCGCGTGCCACTATCCTGAATCATCTTTTCAAAGCGGGGCGCATCATGAAGAAATTTCTCAGTCTGCTCCGGCGTGCAGAAGCCCATCACCGGCTCGACCCCGGCTCGGTTATACCATGACCTGTCGAACAGCACGATCTCCCCTTGCGTCGGCAATTGGGCCGCGTAGCGCTGAAAATACCATTGCCCCTGCTCCACATCACTGGGTTTTGACATGGCAACAACCCGCACGTGACGCGGATTGGTATATTCGGTCAGCCTCTTGATTGAACCACCCTTGCCCGCCGCATCTCTTCCCTCGAAAACGACAACGATCCGCTCACCACTCTGGCGCACCCATTCCTGAAGCTTGACCAGTTCGATTTGCAGCTTTTCCAGCTCGTCTTCATATTTTGACCGCTTGAGCTTCTTACCATATGGGTAATCGCCGCTCCGCATGGCAGCGTCATCCAGCGCTTCAGGAAAAACAGGATTGTTGATATCAAACGGGACAGTCATAAAAGGCGCTCCGGCATGTAGGTAAAAACAGGTGTCTGATCAATCAGCTAACGCAGATGCTACCGCCATTTCAAGGTGATGGCCAGTCGATCTCTCTGTCGGCGACCGCAATGAGGCGTCCCTGCCCTTGCTGCCTGTGCGGGAAAATACTCTAAAGAATTGTTTTCAGGCCGCAATTCGATTAGACCTGTTGCCGTCAAACCCTTTGTTGATTGTAGCACGAACAAGGATTTTCACTTCCATGTTGCACAAAGCCTTCCGCTCCTTTGGCCTTGCATTCCTTATGATCTTTGCGCTCCTTCTGGGCGCAGGTTCGCATGCATGGGCGCAGCCTGGCGGTAAACCGAGCGTTGCGGACACCCTGCTTGTTCAACTTGATCAGATCGAAGCTACCCTCAATCGCGACAATCTCTCCGAGCAGACATTCACCGAACTCCGCAACAAGCTCAGCGAGATCGAGGCAACCGCAACAGCCCAGAAAAATGCGGTCCAGCCCACGTTGCAGGAAGCAAAGGCCCGACTGGAAGCGCTCAAACCGTCCGACACCAAGGAAGGCGAAGAAGCGGCCGCAGAAGCCGAGACTCTGAAGACCCGACGCGAGGAACTCCAGTCCGAGGTCGCAGAGATTGACGCTCAGTTGAAGCTGATTTCCTCCAGCCTTTTGCGTGCTGAACAATTGAACAGCCGCATCACGCTTGCCCGGCAGGACCGGTTCACCAAGCAATTGTTCGAGCGAAGCAGCAGCATTCTCAATCCCGCCCTCTGGCTCAATGGCCTGTCAGGCAGCGTCACCACCTGGCGAGCCACCACAACGCTTTTTTCCGATTGGGGCCGCTATTTAGTCAGCCGTGCTGCCGATCATATCTGGCAGGTGATCGGGATTATTCTGATTGTCTCGGTGGTGATTGTCGGCCCGCTGCGTTTCCTGCTTTTCTCCGGCCTCAGACGCCTGTCCAATCTGGAAGAACCAACCGCCCTGCAACGTAGCCTCTATGCCTGCTGGGCGGTCTTTGTCTATACCGTCGTGCCGGTGGCCATTTTCCTCGCCGTCGGGCTCATCCTTGACAGTGCCGATCTGCTGCCCCGCCGCGTCCAGTCCCTAATGTCACAACTTGGTTCGGTGGTTTTCACCCTGTCACTGAGCTATGGCCTCATTGGGGTGCTGCTTGCGCCGCGTCGGCCCGCCTATCGACTGTTGAACATTTCCGATTCCGATGTCGCCAAGCTCTATAGTATTTCCCTGGGCTTACTGGCTGTCTATGGCTTTGGAATCACCCTGGATGAAACCCGCCAGACCCTGCTGACGCCGCTGGAAACCACGATCCTGTTCAGTGGCATCGCCTCAATCCTGACCGCCATTCTCATCTGGGCTGGCCAGCGGGTGATGATCAGCACCACCCCTCTGCATGACGTCCCCGTGGATGAGGCTTTGCCGACCCCCTCAGGCTTCAGTCTGCCAATCTTTTTGCGCTGGCTTCAGCCCTTCATCTGGATTGCCTGCCTGGTCATTGGCCTTGCACCCATTCTCGGCTTTGTCTCCCTTGCCAGCTTCCTGGCCTTGCAGTTGGGACGCGCCTTCATCATCCTAGGTTTGCTCGGCATTCTCTCGGCACTGATCGACAATTTCCTCAATGAAGAACTGGAGACCGGCAATAGCGCCGCGCAAAAGGTCTCGCGCGCCATGGGCATCACGTCAAAGACCGTCAACCAGTTTGGCGTTCTGTTCAACGGACTGATGCGCATCCTGCTCTATGTCGGCGCAGCCCTGTTGATTTTCACACCATGGGGTGTGGAATCCACCGGCTTCTTTTCGTCGCTGGAAAAGGCCATCTTCAACATCCAGATTGGTGATCTGAGCATTTCGCCTATCAATATTGTTGGCGCTCTGGTGGTCTTCATCGTCACGTTGGTGCTGGTCAAGAACATCCAGCGCTGGAGTGAACAGCGCCTGATGCCAGCCACTGATCTGGATACCGGCCTTAAAAACTCCATTCAGACCAGCATCGGTTATGTCGGCTTCATCCTCGCGGCGATGTTGTCCTTTTCCTATATGGGCGTCAATCTCTCCAACATCGCTCTGGTAGCAGGTGCCCTCTCCGTCGGTATCGGTTTTGGCCTCCAGAGCATCGTCAACAACTTCGTCTCCGGGCTTATCCTGCTGGTCGAACGGCCCATCAAGACCGGTGACTGGGTCGTGGTTGGCGGCGATCAGGGATATGTCAGCAAGATTTCCGTGCGCGCCACCAAGATCGAAACCTTCGACCGAGCCACGGTGATCGTGCCCAACTCGGACCTGATCTCCAACCGCGTGATGAACTGGATGCACAATGGGTCCATGGGCCGGATCATTGTGCCAATCGGTGTCTCCTATGACAGTGACCCCGAACAAGTCCGCGACATCCTGATGCGCGTGGCCAGTCAGGCCGATTCGGTCTCCTCCTATCCAAGCCCGAGCGTATATTTCATGGAATTTGGCGCATCCTCTCTCGACTTTGAGCTGCGCTGCTTCATTCATGACATCAACAATTCGCTAAGCGCCAAAAGCGATCTGCGCTTTGCCATTTTCAAGGCCCTGAAAGAAGCCAATATCGAAATTCCATTCCCGCAGCAGGATGTCTATATCCGCTCCATGGCTGCCCCGGAAAAATCAAAGCAGCCAGAGCTACCGCCAGAAACCCCGTCAGAGTCAGAAGCTGCGTCAGAAAAGCCCAAAGCGCTCCGCCATCAAAAAGCCGAATATGACATCAATGATGATGATGACAATGACACCGATTCTGCAGAAGGGGACGGCGATGCTGCGGCAACCGCATGACATCCGAATATTAGCGGACCGAAAAAGCCGCCTCGCTCACCTGTTGGCAATAGGAGTGGTGGCCACGCTGCCATTCGCCTTGACCGGATGCAGTCAGGGGCCACAAATCACCCAGCCGATCATGTATGATCATCTCAACCGCACTGGCGCCACGGTCAATCCTCAGGAAGCCCTTAACATTCTCAATGCCTATCGAAACAAACACGGATTGAGCCTCCTGACCCTGAGCGACAAACTGATCGCTGCGGCGCAGGAACAGGCCAATGCCATGGCCGCCGCCGACAAGGTCAGCCATACTCTGGGCCGAGACCGAACCCTGATCAAACGCCTCAACAAGGCCAACTATGAACCGGACATTGCGGTAGAGAATATCAGTGCTGGCTATTGGACACTGGCCGAAGCCTTTTCAGGCTGGCGCGATTCCCGCGATCACAATGCCAATATGCTTCGCAAAAGCGTGACTGAAATGGGGATTGCGACGAGCTATCGCCCGAACGCGAAATACAAGGTCTTCTGGACCCTTATTCTGGCCAAGCCCTACGAACCAAAACCGGAAGACAGCATGTCTCAGCTGCGGCCCAGCATTCGCTTTGCCCAATAACGCGCCTGTTGCTTGCTATCCGCCGCAGCGCTGTAGCTGAGCGCGCCCAAACTGCCATGAGCATTGAGTGGCAGGAAAAGCTGCGCATAGGTGCGCATTCCACCCCAGATATGTTCTGCGACCGGATGCCCGGCATCGGCCAAACTGTCAATATAGTCAATTTCAGGATCGGCAATCGCCTGTTGGCTGATATGGTGCAGGATATGCACGCCCGGTGAGAAGCGTTTGTAAACTTCGTCCATTCCGGTTTTCCAGGAAAACAGGCCGCGCCCTGCTTGCAGCGACACAAGCCCGGCAATGCAATGATCATCAAGCATCATCAGATCAATCCGCGCGAGCCCTTCTGCCAAAAGAGGCAAGATAAATTCGTGTGCAAAGGAATCAAGGGCAGGCACAACAGACAAAGCCGTTCCCTTGCGCGCCTTCCAGCCAGATGCCTCTACCTTGAGGAAATGCTCCAGCGCAAATTCGTGATCAAGACCGCCACGGGTAGAAACAAACTGCACGCTGCCCATTTCTTCCAACCGTCTGGTTTGCCGGCCAATCACCTTGCGTTTGTTCCGACTCAGAGACAGGCCCGCACCCCCGGCGTCTTCTGCTGCACGGCAATCAAGAAAAGCCCGCTGAAGCACACGCCGCACCAATGTTGCGTCACGACCACGCAAGCGATCATCCATCCAATTGCCAAGCCATTGATATTCGCGCGATTCAATCGGAAAGTAAGGCCATATCAGAAAATCCGCGCCACTTTCCGCTGCCAAAGCTTCAAGCCCGGCCCGAAAATCCGCTTCATTGCGCTGCTGCCCGTGGTCTCGCCCCAGAAAACAGCCACCACATGGACCATAGCCAGTGCCCCACAGGGTCGCATAGCGTGCACCCATAGCGGGAGCTGCGCGTTTGACCTCATAGGTAAAGTGATAGCCGCCTTGTTCAATCTGCCGAACCGGCCCGGCACAAATGCGCCCATCGGCGGCTTTAACGAACGCCGAATGCACAAATGGACTGTCAAACAGATCCATTGTCTCCCTCACATGCAACGCCTTCTCCGCTTTCAGCAGCATTCTGTCCGGTCCCGTAATTGATGTCCTATATCTCTCACTCCGCCCTGACGGTTTCGGTGAGCCATAACCAATATAAGCAGTTTTTCAGATACGAGATGGCAGAATCTCACCTTTAGGTTAATCGATCACGCTAGCTGAGCGCGTTTCGTACCAACTTTCCGCCTTGCCTTTTTGGGGCGTTATCCGGTTTTCGCTGTAATTTTGCTAAAAATTGAGGGATTTCATAAAGAAACGGGGCAAAAGCCCCGCTTTGAAAAGCCAAACGAACTATTAACTTTAATAAAAGAAAAGCGCTAAACCGCGCTTCTCATGCCCATTTGGCGCGCCAAAAGAGGGGGACATTCACCCCGCAAAGCCACCATCATCAAGGAAGGCTTGCTCCTGAGAGGTTGTTTCACGCCCCAACACGGCGTTGCGATGGGGGAAGCGACCAAAGCGAGCAATGATGTCTCGATGGATGATTGCATAGCGCTCGGAATTCTCGTTGCCAATCCGCTTCATCCAGGCGACGCATTCCTCCTGCGCGTGCAAATCTTCCGCATGCATCATCGGCATTACGGCAAAGGTCTTTTCATCCTTGCTGAGCTGATCCCAGTCGGGATGCGCCACCAGCAACCGCGACAGATGCAACGATTCATCATCATGCATGAAAGCTTCAGCGGAATCGCGATAAAGATTACGCGAAAACTGATCCAGCACGATCACCAGAGCCAACGTGCCATGCAGACTATCTTTCCAGGCGTCGAGCTGCCCGGACCGTGCCGCTTCGAGCACCGGCGCGAACCGCTCGCGGATTTCCGCATCAAATTCATCATCCTTGGCAAACCAGTATTTCGGATCGGTCCCGAACCAGAAATCCAAAACGTCTTGCGGTTGTTTTTGTTCTGCCTGCATATCGTCTCCCCTAATACTGGCTTTAATACTGGCCCAATATCGCTTGCGACATGGATGCCAAAGCCCTAGAAACCGGAATCATCATTCCTAGTGTACGTAAGATGGATCCAGCCTCATGCAAGACCTAGACCTCAGCGGCCTCAAATGCCCCCTGCCCGTCTTGCGCACTCAAAAGGCGCTATCAGCCATGACCGCAGGGGATCGGATAGAGGTCACCACAACCGACCCGATGTCGGTGATCGACCTGCCGCATTTCTGCAAGGAACATGGCCATCACCTTCTCTCAAGCCGAGAGCCTGAGCCGGGCAAAATGCGGTTTCTGATAGAGAAAGGGTGAGCGCCAAGAGGCTCAGGGTTTCGGCCGCGGCAAATCGGCCAGGCGCACCACATCACCCTTCTGCGCCTTCAGCGGCAATACCGGTTTTTCGAACGGACTGGCCAACGGCAATTGCGCCATCATTTGTGGCAAAACAATCTGCTTTTCCTTGACGCCTGTATAAACCCGCACCGGCTCCATCAATTTGAATCGTGGATCAAGGAAGCTGACTTTATACTCCACATGCCCGTTCCATTTCGGCCTGCCACCCGGGCAAATTTCCGCTCGCATGTCACGGGGGCGGGTTATTGCACCAAACTGAGCCTCATCAGCAATCGAGCTGCCCGCACCCGGCGCCATATCCTGCCGCACAAAGCCTTGGGTTAGCAAGAAGGCTGCCGTCTCAGAGCGAACCTGAGTGTTCGGCGCACCGAGCACCACAGCCACCAACTGACGCCCATTGCGGGTCGCCGAAGAGACGAGATTGTAGCCCGACGCGCAGACAAAACCGGTCTTCATGCCATTGGCACCGCGAAATGTTTCCAACAGCTTGTTGTAAGAACGCAAAACGCGCTTGCCATGGCGAATGGCCGGAATCCGGAAGAGTGGACGATAGTGGGGAAATTCAAGCAGGATCTGCCGGGCCAGCACCGCCATGTCGCGCGCCGATGTGGTTTGATCGGGATGGAACAAGCCATTGGCATTGACAAAATGCGTCGCCGTCATGCCCAGACGCGCAGCTTCCTTGTTCATGCGCGCCGCAAAGGCTGGCTCACTGCCCGCCACCCGTTCGCCCAAAGCGGCGGCAATGTCATTGGCCGATTTGACCAGAACCATTTTCAAGGCATTATCGACGGTCAACCGGGTGCCAACCTTAAAGCCCATTTTCGACGCCGGATACGCCAATGCATGTGCGGAAATGGTCACCACGCTGTCTTCAGACAATTCACCGGCCGCAAGCGCCCGAAAGGTCACATAAGCGGTCATCAGTTTGGTCAGAGACGCCGGATACCATTTCTGATTGGCTTTCTGATGATAGAGCACCTTGCCGCTCTGCACGTCCATCAGCAACAGCGGATTGGAGGGAAGAACCAAATCCTGCTTTTCCGCAGGCTTGGCTTTCTTCGCCGCCTCTGCAGGACCACTCAGAGCCAGCATCCCGCCCATCAGCACAACGAGCCCCAGACGGATCAGCGCGAAGGACGCGACACGCCCGCAGGAAGAGACCAGACTGTCTTTGCTGGTTGACTTGGCTATGATGGCAAAGGCTGGACGCATGATCCGAAACTCTCCGAAGATAGGCGGTTCAAGAATGATTGTCTGACGGGTCAGGAAAGAACGCAAGGAACAAGACCCCTTCCTCTCTAACGGATGCACCCGCACGGAACAAGCCCCAATCACCGCATGGCATATTCACCCAAGACGAGATAAGACAAAGCCCTTGCCCTTGTCCAACGCCCCCTCTAATCTCATCGCGATCGCGGGACAGCAAGTTCTATGCGATGGGCGCGCTACACAGGCCGCCCAGACGAACACTCCTATCCAAACAAGGCCCCCATCCATGCCAATCATCAATCGTATTGCCGACTTTCACGAAGAACTCACCAAAGTCCGGCGCGATTTGCACCAGCAGCCAGAGCTGCAATTCGACGTCCATGAAACCGCCAAGCGCGTGGTCAAGGAGCTTACCTCCTATGGCATCACGGACATCACCACAAATATTGGCAGAACCGGCGTTGTCGCGGTGATTGAAGGCAAAAGCAACCTATCGGGCAAGACCATAGGCTTGCGCGCCGACATGGATGCCCTGCCGCTGGTTGAGACGTCCGGCAAGCCCTATGCCTCCAAAGTGGAAGGCAAAATGCATGCCTGCGGCCATGATGGCCACACCACCATGCTGCTGGCTGCGGCAAAATACCTTCAGGAAACCCGCAATTTCGATGGCCGTGTGGCGTTGATCTTCCAACCCGCAGAGGAAGGCGGCGGCGGAGCCCGCGAAATGGTTGCCGATGGTTTGATGGATCGCTGGTCGATCGACGAAGTCTATGGCATGCACAATTGGCCCGGTGTACCGCTCGGCGCCTTTTGCATGAAGGACGGCCCCATCATGGCATCAGCCGACCGCATCATGATCGATGTCGAGGGCAAGGGATGCCACGCTGCAAAGCCCCATGAAGGCATTGATACCGTGGTGGTGATGGCCGCCATCGTGCAGGCGGCGCAGACCATTGTCAGTCGCAATTCCAATCCGCAGAGCGCCATCGTTGTCTCCCTGTGCCACATCAAGGCAGGCTTCACCGACAATGTTGTGCCCCAGACCGGTTTCATTGAAGGCACGGTTCGCACCCTCGACCCCGCTGTCCGTGACATGGCCGAAAAGCGTCTGACCGAAATTGTCGAAGGCACGGCTGCGCTTTATGGAGCCAAAGCCACGCTGACCTATCACCGCGATTATCCGGTTACCGTCAATCATGGCACGCCAGTGGCAATCGCAGAGGCAGTGGCCAAGGATCTGGCCGGTGACGACCGGGTCGACGCTGTGATGACCCCTTCCATGGGCTCGGAGGATTTCTCCTTCATGCTGGAAGAACGTCCCGGTGCCTTCGTCTTTGTTGGCAATGGTGACAGCGCTTCCTTGCATCATCCCGATTATGACTTCAATGACGACCTCATTCCCATTGGCGCATCCTATTGGGTCAAGATCGTCGAGGCCGCCTTGCCTGTCTGATCGGCCCTTCAAGGGGCGCCCCAAAAGAGGTGATCATGCTTGAAAATTTGCCATTCTTTGCCGATACCGGCCTTAGCGAGCTGGCGCTCTGGGGGCTGTTTGTTGCCGCCTATGCCACCTCCGCCATGACCGCGGCTTTTGGCATTGGAGGTGGGGTCGCACTTTTGGCAATCATGAGCACGGCGATCCCCGTCGCCACCCTCATCCCGATCCATGGCATCGTCCAGATGGGCTCCAATGCAGGGCGCGCGTGGCATCTGCGCGCCCATATCAAATGGTCCTTCATATTGGCTTTTGCCTCTGGCGCAATCATCGGCACGGCAATCGGGTCACAACTCGTTGTCTCGCTGCCTGACGCTTTGCTCAAAATCATCCTTGCCTTGTTCGTGTTGTTTCTGGTCTGGGCACCGGGACCCAAATTCATGCAAGGTGGCTCGGCGATCATTGGGGTGGGGGGTGCCATTTCTTCGCTGATCGGCATGTTTGTCGGCGCGACAGGACCTCTGGTCGCCACCATTGTCGCAGGCAAGGCATCAGACCGGCAGGGCGTGGTCGCCACCCACGCCACAGCCATGACCCTCCAGCATGCCCTAAAGATCATAGCCTTCGGCCTTGTCGGCTTTGCCTTTCAGAACTGGATAGGCTTTCTGACCGTGATGCTGATCGCTGCGCAGCTGGGTACGATGAGCGGCGCGCGTATCCTTCACATGATGAATGAAAGCCTGTTCCGCACCATCTTCAAATATCTTTTGACCAGCCTTGCGCTGATGATGCTCTTCAACGCGGCCCGCAACCTGCTGTGACAAAGTTGCATCCAGCAACAGAACGCTGATAGCCAGCGACGCAATCATTGTGCGCAGAGCCGTATTTTTGAAAAATTGTCCAGGAAGAGAATGGTGCCCCTGGCCCGACTCGAACGGGCACTCCGGTGAAGGAAACGGATTTTGAATCCGTCGCGTCTACCAGTTCCGCCACAGGGGCACGTGAGGTGGGAATATAGAACCAAAATTTCTCCCGTCAACAGACAAGCGTCACAATTTTTCCATAGTCAACACGATTTGACACCCCTTTAACCAGTGCGCCCTATTCTCACGCCACTGGACCAAGGCCCACAATTGCCCTATCTGAACAGGAACCGATTGGCTCACGGCTGATAACTGAAAGAAAACCCTCATGCTGCGCAAATTGTATGATTGGACAATGGGTCTGGCCTCTGGCCCCCGTGCCCCCTGGGCTCTCGGGCTGGTTTCCTTCATCGAAAGCTCGGTCTTCCCGATCCCGCCCGACACATTGCTGATCCCGATGGTCATCGCAAAACGCGACAAGGCGTGGCTTTATGCCTTCATCTGCACTGTTGCATCGGTGCTGGGGGGGCTTCTGGGCTATGTCATCGGGGCCTTCCTGTTTGATCAGATTGCCCAGCCGATCCTCGCCTTTTATGGCCATGCGGACAAATTCGCCTCCTTCACCGAGCGCTATAATGAACTGGGTGTCTGGATCGTGCTGATCGCAGGTCTCACGCCATTCCCCTTCAAAGTCATCACAATCGCCTCGGGTGCAACCGGATTGTCACTGCCGGTCTTTATCATCGCATCAATTGTCGCCCGCGGCATTCGCTTCTACTCCGTTGCGGCCTTGCTCTATTGGCTTGGGCCCCCCATTCGCGATTTCATCGAAAAAAGACTGGGTCTGGTCTTCACCATTTCCATGATCCTGCTGATCGGTGGTTTCATAGTGGCGAAATATCTGGTGCCGCACTGACAAATTTTCGACATGGTTGACCCGTAAGGCTCAAGCACCTGCCAAGCTTGGCCCTTCTGGCCCGCATCCCGCCTCATGGATGACAGATAATGACTTTAACATCCCCGCTTTCCGACACCCAGCGCCTGAGCGCCCTTTTGCTCTTTGTTGGGTCAGCCTTCATTTCCCTAAGCTCTCTGGGCTTTGAGCATATTGGCGGTTTCCAGCCGTGCCAGCTTTGTTATCTCCAGCGCCACACCCATTATGCCATGGTGCCACTGGCCGCGATTTTGATCCTCGCAATTCGGCTGAATGCACCCGCCCCCTTTGTCAGGCTGATGCTTTTGGCCCTTTCGGGATTGCTGCTCTTTGGTGCAGGGGTCGGCTTCTATCAGGCCGGTGCTGAGTGGGAATTCTGGTTGGGCCCCAGCAACTGCGCCAACACGGTGGAAATCACCCCCAACGCCGCCAACCTTTTGCAGCAATTGCAAAAGACCGAACTGATCAGCTGCTCTGTGGCGCAAATTCGCATTTTTGGCCTGTCTTTTGGCGGCTGGAATGCGGTGCTCTCAACGATCCTGGTCGCCATAGGCCTTGTTGGTGCTTTGGGCAAAGAGGAAAGCTTCGGTTTTGTCTTCCGCCTGTTGCCGTTCCTCAAGGGTTGGCTCAACAAACTCTATGGCATGGCCTGATCAGATAACCCCATCGCGACCAGCCTTCAGGTCGCGATAAATAGCCCACAGCAAATGCGCCGCCGCACTGCGCTCTGGCTGCCACGCGCTGGATGCCAATGCGTCCAGCTGTTTGGCGCTCAAGCGCTCCTCTGCACCCACCAAATGCGCGGCTGCCACTTGCAAGGCCAAATCGCCCGAAGGCATCACATCCCTCGCGCCAAGACAAAAAAGCAGATAAATATCAGCTGTCCATGGTCCCACCCCATGCAAGGCCAGCAACCCATCACGCAGCTCTGAGAGACCCCGCTCATGCAAGGCATCGGGGTCAAAGCCACAGGCAAAGGCCTCAGCGATCCTTGTCACCGCCCTGATTTTCGGCCGCGACAAGGAGCATGCCCGCAAATCCTCTTCGCTCGCTTTGGCCAGTTCAGGTGCCAGCATTTCCGGATAGGCAGCCTCAAAGCGCTGCCAAATGGCATTGGCCGACGCCACCGAAACCTGTTGCCCCAAAAGAATGCGCAAGAGACCACCAAGACCGCCGGGCCGTCGCCGCAGCGGGATCGGCTGGCACAAATCGATAAAAGGCGCGCATCGCGGATCCAGCCTTCCCAGCCGCAAAAGGGCTGCGTCAAGATCAGCCTGATCGTTTAACCGCTCCATTCCGCACCTTCCTTCTGTGACGTCCCTATGGACAGGCTCCACCTCAAAGGGCTATCAATCACCAGATTGCCTCCTCTCGCAACCGGACAAGACCCGATGTGCCCGACTTTCCGCTTTGCCCCCAGCCCCAATGGTGCCCTCCATCTGGGCCATGCCCTTTCGGCGTTGATCAATTTCAAAGCGGCAAAGAAGATGGCAGGTCAGTGTCTCCTGCGCATTGAAGACATCGACACGGCCCGTTGCACGACGGATAAGATCGAGCAAATGCGGGAAGACCTCCATTGGCTGGGACTTAACTGGCCGGAGCCCGTGATGCAGCAATCACGCCGTTTTGACATCTACGGCGCACAGATCGATCACTTGAAGGCGCGCGGCTTGCTCTATCCTTCTGTTGCCAGCCGCAAGGACATCCATCAGGCCATCGCCCATGCAGAAGAAGAAACAGGCCGCCCCCACCCGCGCGACCCCGATGGGGCGCCGATCTTCCCCCGTCATCTGCTCAAGGACAAGGAGCATGCAAATGGCGATGCAGCGTGGCGGCTCGACATGCAAAAGGCCCTCACACTGATTGCTTCGTCGCACAGCTCACCACTCAGTTGGCAGGAAAGCGGCCCCCGCAGCGCTTCCTATCCGAAAACATCCATGATTGCAGCAGAGCCAAGCGCTTGGGGCGACGTGATTCTGGCCCGCAAAGACTGCCCGACCAGCTATCATCTATCGGTGGTGGTGGATGATGCCGCGCAGAATATTTCCCATGTGGTACGCGGGCAGGATCTTTATCACGCCACCGGTCTCCACCGCCTGTTGCAAGAGCTTCTCGATCTTCCCGCCCCACTCTATCATCACCATCGGTTGCTGACCGATGGTGCAGGACAGAAGCTCTCCAAATCCCGAGGCGATCTGAGCCTCAGGAAACTGCGCGACGATGGTGCAACGCCTGATGACATCCGCGCGATGATCCAGTTGTGCGACGATGACCTGACAGCCTTTTGCTAGCGGCCCAGAATCTGATGGGAAATCGAAATCCAGAATGGCAAAGTCACCAGCCCCATAAGCACCGACAGGGTGAGGGTGTTGGCCGCCACCCGATGACCGACGCCAAAATGTTCTGCCAGCAAATAGGCATTGACCCCGGTCGGGCAAGCCGCCCCGATCAGGATCACAGCGACCCATTCAGCCGGCAACGGGACCAGCGTACTGGTGATCAGCAAGAATAGAGCAGGCAACAGCATGGTCTTCATCAGTGCCAACAAAAAGCCAGAGAGAATGTCACCGCTCAACCCGTATTTGCGCATCCCCATGCCCAACGACATCAAGGCAAGGGGCACGGTCACGGGTACGATCTTGTCAATCACCACCGAAGCCACCTGCGGGATATCAAACCCGGTGAGGCTCCACAGCCCCCCGGCCAAGATACCAACAACGATCGGGTTGGTGGCAAGCCCTTTGCCGACATTGACCAGTGCGGCCCCGATATTCAGCGTCTTGCCTTCTTCCCGGTCATACCATTCCACCAAAATTGAGCTGACCAGCATGGCAGCAGGCAAATGGACCGTCAGCAGCATCAACAGGGGCAACAGGGCGTCTTCCCCATAAACCCCGGTAATCATCGGAATGCCGAGCAACACCAGATTGGAGAAGCCTGCCGATATCCCCGCCACCGCCAGCGCTTTGCCTTCACGCTTGAAAACCACGGAGAGCAAGATCATCCCCAAAATCCAGACCGCAAACAGACAGGGGAAATAAGCCCCCCAAATTGGCCACGGTGCCTGCCCCGCCAGATCGTTTGTTGCCAAATTGCGAAAAAGCAGCAACGGCAAAGGAATGGTGAACACGAATTTTGACAACGCCGCCCCGACGTCCTGCGGCACAAGGCCAACGATCACCACACCATAGCCAAGGCCAATCAAGGTGAAGATAGGAAAAACAATCAAAAGAATATCGGCCATGACGACCTCCGAAGACAGACGAGCGGGAAAGAGAGGCAGGTCACGGAACCAGGGGAAAATCCCTTATTGCACCAATGATTTGGCGACTAAACTGACACCTGTCTCAATCGAATTGTGGATGGCAAGTTTGCAGGGAAAGAGGCAGTATGCGCACGGACAACCTCCAAAAATGCATATCTAAGGGTGCCTATAGCATAAAATGGAATACAACAATCAAGAAAATGTTGACCAGACCCGTGAAGTCGACAGCTTTCACCATGACTTGCGCACCCAATTAAGCGCAATCGTTTCTCTGAGCACATTGATCCGCAAATCCCCTGATCCCGCCAATTGCACGGCCCTGCTTGAGGCTTTGCATCTGGCCGCCAACAATGCCATGGCGATGATGGAAGACGGTGCGGCAATGCATGAAGCCCTGCCAACCGCCAACATGCAACTGGTCAAGCTCCTCAAGGACTTTGAGCAAGTGGCAACCGGTCTGGCCGAGGCGCGAGGGGCCCATTTCAAGCTCACCCTTGATCCAGCATTGAAATCCACCGCCTTTGCCAGCCCGGACCCGACCTATTTCAATCGGCTCTTCACCCTGCTTTTGGACAATGCCATCAAATATGCCCCCGGCTCGACCATAACCCTGTCGGCCACCATCAAGGAAGGCAATGAGCTGGCACTGGACTTTGCCGATGATGGCCCGGGTTTTGGTGTTGCAGACCCGAGCCTTCTGTTCGAACCCTACCAGCGCGGCAGCAGTTCCGAAGGGGTCGCGGGGTCAGGCCTTGGTCTGTGGAGCGTCAAGACCATTGTCGACATGATGCATGGCAAGATCTGGGCGGCGGCCAACAAGCCCACGGGAGCTGTCTTCTTTGTCCGCCTGCCCCTTGATGTGATCGCCACTGTCCCGACACCAGAGGATAAGGATGAAGGCGACACAGACGCGCTTGCACAAGAAGGCCTCGGCTTTGCCGGACTGATTGTCGACGACAATGCCACGAACCAGCTGATCATTTCCGAATTGCTCAAAGCCATGGGCTGCGCCACCAGTCATGCCTCGTCCGGCGAAGATGCGCTTGCGCGCTTGTCATCCGGCAAGGAAACCGACCTGCCCGACTTCATGCTGCTCGATATCCGCATGGAAGGCATGGATGGTTGGGAATTGGCGGGCCGCATCCGCGAGACCAAGGCGTGGGATGCCATGCCGTTGATCGCCGTCTCCTCCGATCCGACACCGGCTGCGCTCGCTCCCTTTGACGGTTGGATGCAGCGACCGATCGATCCGGAACGGCTCCAGACCATGCTGAGCACACTGGTGGACGACTAAAGAGGTCGGCCCATGACCGGCTGAAGAAAAAAGTCCGCAATCGGCAAGATTGCGGACTTCCAGTTAGCCCGCCGACCAACGAGGTTCAGCCAACAGCGGGCACGGAGGAATGCGGTGGAGCAACTCACCGCAAAGCCTTTTCAGGCAACCAATTCGGCAATATTCATCATGATTTCATTCAGTTGGAAGTCTTTCGGCGTATAGACCGCCGCGACCCCATGCTTCTTCAGATGCGCCGCATCGGCAGGCGGAATGATGCCGCCGACCACCACCGGCACATCATCCAGCCCGGAGGCCCGCATCAGGTCCATCACATCATCAACGAGCGCCAGATGCGAGCCGGACAGGATCGACAGCCCCACCACATGCACCCCTTCTTCAAGGGCGGTATTGACGATCTGCTCCGGCGTCAGGCGAATGCCCTGATAGACCACTTCCATGCCGCAATCACGAGCACGCACGGCAATCTGCTCCGCCCCATTGGAATGACCGTCAAGCCCCGGCTTGCCAACCAGTATTTTCAGGCGCCGCCCAAGGGTCTTAGACACCGCATCCACCTTCTCACGCACGCTTGCCAGCTCTTCGTTGGATGCCAAAGCCGCCTTGCCAACCCCGGTCGGAGCACGATATTCCCCAAAGACCGAACGCAAAACCTGTCCCCATTCACCGGTGGTCACCCCCGCCTTGGCGCAGGCAATGGACGGATCCATGATATTGGTCCCGCTGGCAGCTGCGTCCCTGAGGGCAGCCAGCGCCGCTTCGACGGCATCATTATCACGATTTTCACGCCATGCCTTGATATTCTCAACGGCTTCCTGCTCCACTGCGGGATCAACGGTCAGAATAGAGCCACCATCCCCTGAGGATAGCGGCGACGGCTCGCTTTGCTGGAACTTGTTCACGCCAACTAGGGTCTGATCGCCCCGCTCAATGCCTTCGAGCCGCTTGGCATTGGATTCCACCAGCTTTTGCTTCATATAACTTGATTCAATCGCCGAAATCGCTCCGCCCATTTCCTGAATGCGAACCATTTCCTCGCGGGCTTCCGCCTTCAATGCTTCGACCTTGGCCTCCACTTCCCTTGAGCCGTCAAACAGATCACCATATTCAAGCAGGTCGGTTTCAAACGCCATGATCTGCTGCATCCGCAAGGACCATTGCTGATCCCATGGGCGCGGCAAGCCAAGGGCCTCATTCCATGCGGGCAATTGTACGGCGCGGGCGCGGGCCTTTTTCGACAGAACCACCGCCAGCATCTCGATCAGAATGCGATAGACATTGTTCTCCGGCTGCTGCTCGGTGAGGCCCAGAGAATTGACCTGCACCCCATAGCGGAATCGGCGATATGTCTCGTCCTCGACCCCATAGCGTTCGAGGCAAATTTCGTCCCATAGATCGACAAAGGCGCGCATCTTGCAGATTTCTGTCACGAACCGCATGCCCGCATTGACGAAGAAGGAAATCCGCCCGACCGCTTTGGGGAAGTCTTCCTCGCTCATCACGCCACTATCCTTGACCGCGTCCAGCACCGCAATCGCCGTCGACAGGGCATAGGCCAGTTCCTGCACCGGTGTCGCGCCTGCTTCCTGCAAATGATAGGAGCAGACATTCATCGGGTTGAATTTCGGCATTTCGCGGTAGGTGAAATCGATAATGTCGGTGGTCAGGCGCAAGGATGGTTTGGGCGGAAAGACATATGTCCCACGCGATAGATATTCCTTGATCAGATCATTCTGGGTGGTCCCGGCCAGCTTGGCCCGGTCCGCCCCCTGTTCATCAGCCACCGCAATGTAAAGCGCCAGCAACCAGGCTGCCGTCGCATTGATGGTCATGGAAGTATTCATCTGCTCAAGCGGGATCTGGTCGAACAGGGCGCGCATGTCGCCAATATGGGCAATCGGCACCCCGACCTTACCCACTTCTCCCCGCGCCAAGGCATGATCGGCGTCATAACCGGTCTGGGTTGGCAAATCGAACGCCACCGACAGGCCGGTCTGACCTTTCGACAGATTGCTGCGATAAAGGGCGTTGGAATCCTTGGCGGTGGAATGGCCCGCATAGGTACGGATCAGCCAGGGGCGGTCTTTTTGCCGCATTTTGCTTGCCCCGTTTCCAGCCTCCACCTTCATACTTTGGTTCACACTGTGTTGCTGGGTCATCGCTGTTTCCTCCCCATCATTCCTCAAGGCGGTTGCGACCATTCTTTGCCCTGTCTATCCCGGCAAGAGTGAATTGGCCTGCAAACCCCTGCGGCACTTTAGCTTTTGTTGCATGGTGGATCAGGGCTCTCTCTTACCCCTTCCCCATTGTCATTGTTTTTTGTTCAAGCAAGAGTGTCTCTTCGCACACGCAAAAAGCAAATTGGCAATAAGACGTATATCTTTGGACAAAATAATTTCGGATAGTTTCGCAAGTGCGTCATAAAGCGCAGTTCGCACCCCAAACTTGCTGCAGCGCAATATGATCAACAAACAGGCTTTCTATGTCAGGAGGAGCATAAATGGCTGAGGAACTGCTTGCTCAGGGCACCACCGGTGAAAAAAAAGATCTATATGAGATCGGTGAAATCCCGCCACTGGGGCATGTGCCCAAACAGATGTATGCCTGGGCGATCCGTCAGGACCGTCACGGCCCACCAGAGAAATCATTCCAGATCGAGGTCGTCCCGACCTGGGAGCTGGACAGCCACGAAGTGCTGGTGCTGACCATGGCCGCTGGCGTCAATTATAATGGCGTCTGGGCAGGCCTTGGCGAACCGATCTCACCGCTCGACGTGCATAAAAATCCCTACCACATTGCCGGTTCCGACGCGTCTGGCATCGTCTGGGCCGTTGGCTCGAAGGTAAAGAGCTGGAAAGTCGGCGACGAAGTGGTCATTCACTGCAATCAGGATGACGGCGACGATGCGGAATGCAATGGCGGTGACCCGATGTTCTCGCCCACCCAGCGTATCTGGGGCTATGAGACCCCGGACGGTTCCTTTGCGCAATTCTCCCGCGTTCAGGCGCAACAGCTGTTGCCCCGCCCGACGCATCTGACATGGGAAGAAAGCGCCTGCTATGTGCTGACCCTGGCCACCGCCTATCGCATGATGTTCGGCCACAATCCCCACGAGTTGAAACCTGGCCAGAATGTCCTTATCTGGGGCGCGTCCGGCGGTCTTGGGGTGTTTGGCGTTCAGATTGCAGCGGCGGCAGGAGCCAATGCCATCGGCGTGATATCGGACGAATCCAAGCGCGATTTCGTCATGAGCCTTGGTGCCCGTGGTGTCTTGAACCGCAAGGACTTCAATTGCTGGGGCCAACTGCCCAAGGTCAACTCACCCGAATATAACGACTGGTTCAAGGAAGTCCGCAAATTCGGCAAGGCCATCTGGGACATTACCGGCAAGGGCAACAATGTCGACATGGTGTTCGAGCATCCCGGCGAAGCGACCATGCCGGTCTCAACCTTCATCGTCAAGCGCGGCGGCATGGTTGTCATTTGCGCAGGCACCTCGGGCTTTAACCTGACCATGGATGCCCGCTATCTCTGGATGCACCAGAAGCGCGTTCAGGGCTCCCACTTTGCCCATCTCAAACAGGCCATGGCCGCCAACCAGATGGTCATCGAGCGTCATGTGGATCCGTGCATGTCCGAGGTCTTCTCTTGGGACCAGATCCCCAAGGCCCACGATCTGATGCTTAACAACCAGCACCAACCGGGCAACATGTCCTGTCTGGTCAACACCACCCAAACCGGTTTGCGCACCATTGAAGAAGTGATCCTGGCAAGCCGCGGCGAAGAGATCTGATCAAAAGCACAAACACACAAAAGGCCGGTCGCACCGGCCTTTTTCCATATCCCTTCTATCCCATGCGTGGCTTCCTGACCGGTTGTCCCGGCTGCCCCCAACAGATCTTATGCATCCGACCCATTGTCATCGGTCAAAACAGCGCCTCTGGACTCGTCACCATTGTCTGTCGGCTGAGGCTTGTTTAGATCCTCTCTCAGAACGCGGTTGTGATGTAACCGTTGCAAGCGAATCCGCCAAGCATTCACCTCCGCCCCGAACAGGAAAATCATCGAAATGATTTGCAGGAAAATCAGCGTCGCGACCACCCCGGCCAACCCAGCATAGATCTTTGCATATTGCGCAAAATGAGACAGATAATAGGAATAAGCCTCCGCCGTGACCCACCAAAGCACAAGGGTTGTCAGAACCCCCGGCCACAGATCATTCCATTCAATCACCCGCATTGGCAACCAGCGGTGGCTGGCCACAAGAAACGCCGTCAGAATGGGCAGGGCAATCCCCAACCGCACCACATCAAATGTCACCTGAAAATCCTGCAACCAGGGCAAATGCGGCTGGGCGATTTTCCAGACCAAGGGTGCCACGAACAATCCGGCAGCCACCGCCACCATCACCAGAATAGCCCCAATCACAGCAACCAGCCCCATCGCCCGCCGCGACAGGATCGACCGCCGTTCATAGTAGCCATAGGCACGGTTGAGCCCTTCACGCAGGCTTTCCACCATAGAGGTCAGGGTGACAAGAAAGATCAGCAAGGACAAAGACAGCAGGCTCCCCGTGCGCTCGGAGATCACCGCATCCACATCGGGCTGCAATATCAGGGCAATCGGCTCAGGCAAAAGGAAAGTCAGCAATTCTTGCAATATTTTGCCAAGTTCCGGCCCTCCGGCCCAGACAGTTACCCCGGTGATGATCAACAGAAAGGGAAACAGGGACAACAAAATCGAGAAAGCAATGTTGCTCGCCAGAGCAATGCCGTGATTGTCCGAAAACCGCCAGAATATCCGAACCGGAACCACCAACCATTCCCAAATCTGAGACATTCCCGACACCCTGACGCAAAGACGCTATCCGATTGCAATCCTTATTAGCCTTGATCACAAAAAGCAATCCGTCACAAAAACGCGAGACCGCATGCAGATGGATGGACAATCCGTGTTTGACAGGATAGGGATCTGAGGCCTACCGCCTGTCTTCCCCGCGTCAGCCTGCCGCAAAAGAGCCTTTCCATGCCCATCAGGACAAAACCAACTCTAGCGCAAGCAACCCCGGCACTATTTGTCGTCTTGTGGTCGACCGGCTTCATTGGCGCGCGGATGGGCGCACCCTATTCCGAACCAATGACCTTTTTGACCCTGCGTTTTGCATTGGTGTTGGCAATCCTGTTACCGATTTCCCTGATGCTACGCGCCAAATGGCCCAATCCGAAGCAGGCCTTTCACGCCTTCGTCACAGGGTTGCTGATCCATGGCGTCTATCTCGCTTGCGTCTTCTGGGCCATCGACAACGGCATGCCCGCCGGGCTCGCCGCCCTCGTGATGGGTCTGCAACCGGTCATGACCGCATTCTTTGCCCGAGGCATTTTGGGAGAGCGGATCAGCCGCAATCATGTTATTGGCTTCCTGCTAGGGCTGACAGGCATTTGTCTGGTGCTTTATCCACGCCTCAGCGGTGGGGCTTTCTCTGTCACCCCGCTCCAGATTGCCGTGGTTTGCGTCGCCATGCTCTCCATTTCCTTTGGCACGGTCTACCAGAAACACTTCGCTGCCAATCTTGACATGCGCGCCGCCACCATCTGGCAATATCTTGCCGCCAGTCTCCTGTGTGCCGCACTGAGCTTTGCCACCGAGACCCAGACGATCATCTGGTCGGGGGAATTCATCTTTGCGCTTGGCTGGCTGACATTGGTCCTCTCCATCGGGGCAATCTTTCTGTTGCTCTGGTTGATCGAGCATGGGGCCGTCTCCAACATCGCCGCGCTCTTTTACATGATCCCGGCAGTCACCGCGGTCATTTCCTATTTGCTGTTTGACGAGCCGATCACCCTGATGCAGATCCTTGGCATCATAGTCACGGCCACCGGCGTGGTCATTGCCAGCCGCAAAGCCAGATAAGACGGCCAAGAATAAGGCGAAGCACGCTGCGCCCGGTCCCCGTCAAATCGTGTCTCATCCGCCGTCCCAACTGCACTGCAGCATGACCTTCCATTAATCCATTGGCCAATTGCCAAGGGCTTGCCCGCCCTTCACTGTGCAGTGCAGCATAAACGGATTTTCGACAGCGCGACCCAATCGGCATTCAGACCGACGCGCAGTCTTTAAGGAGGAGGAAGATCCATGACCCTGACCATTCAGACCGAAGCCATCCCGACCCCTGACACCTTCATGGAAGATATGGGTGCCGCCCTCACCGCAATCGAAGGCCTTCTGGAGGCCATCAAGGCCGAGGTGCGGGCCAAGGTCGTGGTCGATGATCGCATCAGCGCCGAGAGGATCGAGGCTGAACAGCGCGCCACCCATGGCTTTGCCTGGTTCGCCACCTATGTTGAAGCGCTCAAAGAAATGCGCGGCTATGCCAGCACCCTGTCGGGCGAAGGCCGCTTTGGCGAGATGGAAATGCTGATCACCCGCATCGCGTTTGCCGAATATCTCGCCCAGATCTTCGGCGGCATCCCGATGACCCAAGGAGAAATTGTTCGCCTGTCGGATTTTGGCGTCCCCATAGACGCCATCAAAGAGGCTTATTGCCCGCCGGTCGAGCGGCTGATCACTGAAGGCAACAGCCCAACCCTCCGCAACCGCCTGATCGCTCTGATCGAAGCGGCCGAAGGGGCCGCCTCCTATGGCGATGCCGGTCTTGATGAGACCATGGAAGCCTTCCGTGAAGAAATGCGCCGCTTTGCCGAAAGCGAAGTCAAACCCCATGCCCATAAATGGCATCTTGAAAATGCCTATATCCCCCTCGATGTGGTGGAAAAAATGGCTGAAATGGGCGTCTTTGGCCTGACCATCCCGGAAGAGTTTGGCGGACTTGGCCTTGGCAAGGAAAGCATGTGCGTGGTGTCCGAAGAATTGTCCCGCGCCTATATTGGCGTCGGCTCGCTCGGCACCCGCTCGGAAATCGCCGCCGAACTGATCATTTGCGGCGGCAATGACGCACAGAAGGAAAGCTGGCTGCCGCGCATCGCCACAGGTGAAATCCTGCCAACCGCGGTCTTCACCGAACCCAACACCGGGTCCGATCTTGCCAGCCTGAAGACCCGCGCGGTGCTCGATGGCGACAGCTACAAGGTGACCGGCAACAAGACATGGATCACCCATCCGGTCCGCGCCGACTTGATGACCCTGATGGTCCGCACCAACCCCGATGAGCCGGGTTACAAGGGCCTCTCCATGCTGCTGGCCGAAAAGCCACGCGGAGATGATGCCAATCCCTTCCCCGCAGAGGGCATGGATGGCGGCGAGATCGAAGTGCTCGGCTATCGCGGCATGAAGGAATATGAAATCTCGTTTGACAATTTCGAGGTCGAGAAAGATGCCCTGCTTGGCGGCGTCGAGGGACAAGGCTTCAAGCAGTTGATGCAAACCTTTGAATCCGCCCGCATCCAGACTGCAGCCCGCGCCATTGGGGTCGCCCAATGCGCCATGGATCTGGGGTTGCGCTATGCTCAGGAACGGGCCCAGTTCGGCAAATCGCTGATCAATTTCCCCCGCGTGGTCGACAAGCTGGTGATGATGGCCGTTGAGATCATGGTCGCGCGCCAGCTGACCTACTTCTCCGCCCGCCAGAAAGACCATGACAAGCGCTGCGATGTCGAGGCTGGCATGGCCAAGCTGCTCGGCGCGCGCGTTGCGTGGGCGGCGGCGGACAATGCTCTGCAAATCCACGGCGGCAACGGCTTCGCCCTCGAATATGAGATTTCCCGCGTCTTGTGTGATGCACGCATCCTCAATATTTTCGAAGGGGCCGGAGAAATTCAGGCCCAGGTCATCGCCCGCCGTCTGCTTGGCTAAGGCAGGACAACCTAGCAATCTTTGGCAAAACCTATCGAAGACGTGAAAAGAGAAAGGGTGTTTCAGCAAGAAGCACCCTTTTCTTTTTGCCAAGGTCTGTTAAACCACTATTAGCTGAAAGTATGAGACAGGATGAAATGGCTCAAAGATCAATACTCATTACAGGTTGCTCCACTGGCATAGGACGTCACTGCGCAATGCGCCTGCACGAAGAAGGCTGGCAAGTTTTTGCCACCGCACGCAAGGTGGGAGATCTCGATGCATTGCGCGACGCAGGCATCACTGCCATCTATCTTGACTATACCGATCAGCAATCCATTTCAGCCTGCAAGGAAGCGGTTCTCAACCACACGGGCGGCAAGCTTGACGCCCTGTTCAACAATGGCGCTTATGGTCAGCCCGGTGCGGTTGAAGATCTGCCAACCGATGTGCTCAGGCAGCAATTTGAAGCCAATTTCTTTGGCTGGCACGAACTGACCCGGCAGATCATCCCGGTAATGCGGGCGCAGGGCCATGGCCGGATCATCCAGTGTTCCTCGGTTTTGGGCATTGTGCCTCTGGCCTTCCGGGGGGCCTATGTCGCCTCGAAATTTGCGCTTGAAGGCCTGACCGACACAATGCGCATCGAGCTTCATGGCTCCAACATCCATGTCTCGTCCATCGAGCCCGGCCCCATCACCAGCCAGTTCCGCGAAACCGCCCGCAAGCGGTTCCTCGAATCGATCAACATCAAAAGCTCGGCCTACATTGAGCGTTATCAGAAGCGCCTTGAAAAAATGCAATCCGAACTGCCTGACCGGTTCGAGAAATCCCCCGAGGCGGTGTTCAAAAAACTCATCCATGCACTCGAAAGCTCCTCGCCCAAACCTTATTACAGGGTCACGTTTCCAACTCATTTGATGGCTTTTTTGAAGCGCATTTTACCCAGCAGGCCGCTTTTGGCCTTCTTGCGCTCTGCCGGTGACTGATCGCAGGGGCGCCGATTATCACCTCGTGGCAATCGACAAAAGTCGTGCGCCCGGGGCCTTTTCTGGCATCCGTAAAACCTGCTAGAGTGAAGCCAGCTGCCAGCGACATTTGATCGCGGATATCGGCAGGCCCGACGCATCGCCCGATGCCTCTCCCTTTAAAGGAACACCCAGAATGTCAGCCCTTCTGCCCATGCTCGTCCCCATCGCACTCATCGCAGTCGCCATCGTGCTGGGACTAGGGCTTTACAACATGATGCGCGGTGGCAACCCCAGCCGCTCCCAGACCCTGATGCGCTGGCGCGTGATCCTGCAATTTGTCGCCATCGTGCTGGTTATGACCAGCCTCTATGTGATGACCTGACATAATCGCTTCAATTGACGCCCCTTACGCGCCCCCGCCTTTCCCAAACGCTTTTTTTGTGGAACCCCATCGGGTTTCGCACTGGCCTTGATCATCGCCTGACGAGAGTTATGTAAAAGGAACAAGTTGCATGCGCGGACATGCTCACTACACTGAGCCGCGCATGTGAACTGCATGATTCTTCTTGCCATCAGCCGCCAACAGGGACGGCTGGCCACACCTTTTGACTGCTCACCCGCCCGCTTGGCAAAGGCCACGGATCCGGGTGCAAAATACGGAAAAAAATTCTCCATGGTCCGCCTGAACAAGATCTATACCCGCACCGGCGACAAAGGCACGACGATGCTCGGCAGCGGTGACCGCGTCCCCAAGCATGACCTGCGCGTGGAAACCTACGGCACGGTTGATGAAACCAACTCCATCGTGGGGCTTGTCCGGCTGGAACTCGCAGACATGCCGGAAATGGACGCCATGATGTCGCAGATCCAGAATGACCTGTTCGATCTGGGCGCCGACCTCACGACTCCCGACCGTGGACAGGAATTCAAGTATGAACCCCTGCGCATCACCGCCGCGCAGGTCGAGCGCCTTGAACAGCAGATTGACCAGTTGAATGCAGATCTCGAACCGCTCAAAAGCTTCATTTTGCCCGGCGGGTCACGCGCCTCTGCCTATCTGCATCTGGCGCGCACGGTCTCGCGCCGCGCCGAGCGTCTGATGACCGCCTTGGCGACCACCGAAGGCGAGCAGGTCTCCAACATCTGCATCCAATATGTCAACCGCCTGTCCGACTTCTTCTTTGTGGCCTCCCGCGTGGCCAACAATATGGGCAAGGAAGATGTGCTTTGGGTTCCGGGCCAAAACCGCTAAACTGGTCATCAGGCGGCCTTCACCCCGAAGGCCATAGGGGACCGGAAGCGCCAGATGTTCATACCTTTGCATGACAAAAACGATCTCATTCATGTCCGCTGGCAATATGGGACGCTTGGCCTGATCCTTGTCAATGTGGTGGTCTTTCTGATCACCACATCCGGCTCTGGCGGCCTTGTGCTGCAAGATTATGCTCTGGCCTATGGCCTTATCCCCAGAGACTTTGCCCAGTATGATCTGAGTACGATTGCGCTAAGCGAGCCAATCCTGCTGACCGCCCCCATCTCCTATGCCTTTCTGCATGCCGACTGGATGCACCTGATCGGTAACATGGCCTTCCTCTGGGTCTTCGGTGACAATATCGAGGATGCCATGGGCCATGGGCGCTTTTTGCTCTTCTATTGCCTTTGCGCGATGGGGGCAGCCGCCCTCCACATGATGGTGAATTGGGGCTCGCCGGTGCCGCTGATTGGCGCATCCGGCGCAACTGCGGGCATTATTGCCGCCTATTTGCTGCTTCATCCAAGCGTCAAGGTCTGGATATTGCTGCTTGGGCGTATTCCTCTGCCAATCCCAGCTCTTTATTGTCTGGGCGCGTGGATCGCCTTGCAGATCTTCAATTCCGTCACCAACGTCGATGAAGGGGTGGCTTGGTGGGCGCATGTTGGCGGTGCTGCCACCGGTGCCATTCTGATCCCTTTCTTCAAATACCCTTCCGTGCCACTTTTCCAGCGCGGTGGATAACTGACGTATACGTAACGTAAACATAACCGAAAGTCATGCGACTGCGACGGACGGATTGTTGACAGCCCCAATTCATCCCATTACCGTCCTCCCCAACTCGCAGCCGCCGACATACGGACCGCCCTTTCCCAATTGGGAATGCGCGCGTCATGATGTTGACCGATGCGCAATGTTCTACGCAATTCAAGCAACTTCTGAACTGGCCAGAGGCTGGTTCATGTGGGAGAGACGATCCATGAAGATTCTCGTACCCGTGAAACGGGTTGTCGATTACAACGTCAAAATCCGCGTCAAAGCAGACGGATCCGGTGTTGATCTTGCCAACGTCAAAATGTCCATGAACCCGTTTGACGAGATCTCGGTGGAAGAAGCCGTTCGCATGAAAGAAGCGGGCAAGGCGTCGGAAATCGTTCTGGTGTCCGTTGGTCCGCAGCAGGCACAGGAAACCCTGCGCACCGGTCTGGCCATGGGTGCTGATCGCGCAATCCTCATCAAGACGGACGCCCATGTGGAACCTCTTGGTGTTGCCAAGCTCCTCAAAGCCGTGGTCGAAGAAGAACAGCCTGGCCTCGTCATTGTCGGCAAACAGGCCATTGATGATGATAGCAACCAGACCGGTCAGATGCTCTCTGCGCTGCTGGGCTGGCCTGTGGGCACCTTTGCTTCCAAAATAGACATTGAAGGCGAAACCGCATCCGTCACCCGCGAAATCGATGGCGGTGCACAGGAAATCAAGATTGCCCTGCCTGCCGTGGTCACCTCTGACCTGCGCCTGAATGAACCGCGCTATGCGTCCCTTCCAAACATCATGAAAGCCAAGAAAAAGCCGCTTGATGCCAAGGAAGCCGCAGACTATGGCGTTGACATCGCGCCACGTCACGAAATCCTTGCCACCGCCGAGCCGGCAGCCCGCGAAGCTGGTATCAAGGTGGAAAGCGTCGCCGAACTGGTCGACAAACTCAAAAACGAAGCTGGCGTGCTGTAAGGCAGAAAGAGGAGAGACAAGATTATGACAACCCTTCTGATTGCCGAACACAACAATGCGGCACTGAATGAAGCCACCAGCAAAGCCATGACCGCTGCTGTCGCCCTCGGGGCTGACGTTCATGTGCTGGTCGCAGGCAAAGGCTGCGCTGCCGTTGCCGAGGAAGCCGCCAAGCTGAGCGGCGCTGCCAAGGTGCTGGTCGCCGAAAGCGATGCCCTTGAGCATCAACTGGCTGAAGCGATGGCTGCCCAGATCGTAGCACTGGCCGATGGCTATGATGCTTTTGTTGCTGCGGCCACCGCCAACGGCAAAAACTACATGCCACGCGTTGCTGCTCTGCTCGACGTTATGCAACTGTCCGACATCACCAAAGTGATTGCGGCTGACACGTTCGAACGTCCAACCTATGCAGGCAACGCCATCCAGACCGTGAAAACCAGCGACGCGAAAAAGGTCGTCACCGTACGGACCGCAAACTTCGCAGCCGCTGCCACCGATGGTTCCGCCTCCGTTGAAAGCGTAGCCGCCGCCGATGCCCCGGCTGGATCCAGCTTCGTCAGCGAAGAATTGTCCCAATCCGACCGTCCGGAACTGGCTGCTGCCCGCGTCATCATTTCCGGTGGCCGCGGCATGGCATCCGAGGAGCAATTCAACGCTCTGCTGACCCCGATTGCCGACAAACTGGGCGCAGCCATTGGCGCATCGCGCGCAGCCGTTGATGCAGGCTATGCACCCAACGATCTGCAAGTTGGCCAGACCGGCAAGGTCGTCGCGCCTGAGCTTTACATCGCTGCGGGCATTTCCGGTGCCATCCAGCATCTGGCAGGCATGAAGGATTCCAAAGTCATTGTTGCCATCAACAAGGACGAGGAAGCCCCGATCTTCCAGGTGGCGGATTATGGCCTTGTCGGCGACCTGTTCGACATCCTGCCCGAGCTGGAAAAAGCCCTCTGATCGGAGGCAATTGCCTCTGCCATCGGACAGATTGGAACAAAGTTCGAAAGGGTGCCCCATCGGCGCCCTTTCGTGCTTTTCGCATTTGCGAAAGAAAGCATAATCTGCCACTATTCGGCCCGGACCATGCGACGGTGCGCCTTGGGGCAGCCCACGCAATGGAAAAGAACAAGACCCCAAAGGAATAGCCGCACGAGCGGCAAGCGGTGAGCAGAATGATTTCTGAAATCAAGAAAGTCGGTATCATTGGCGCAGGTCAGATGGGCAACGGAATTGCCCATGTTTGCAGCCTGTCCAACTATGATGTGGTACTCAATGATCTGAGCGCGGACAATCTCGACAAAGGCATGGCCACGATCAAGAAAAACATGGATCGTCAGGTCTCCAAGGGCGCGATCAGCGCAGAAGAACGCGACAAGGCTATGTCCCGCATCGTTCCTGCCACCGATCTGCAAGCCATGGCCGAGATGGATCTGGTAATCGAAGCCGCCACCGAACATGAAGAAACCAAGCGCAAGATATTCGCCGCGGTCACTCCGGTGCTGCGCCCCGACGCGATGATCGCATCGAACACCTCCTCCATCTCCATCACCCGTCTGGCAGCCTCCACTGATCGTGCTGAACAGTTTATCGGCATTCACTTCATGAATCCGGTCCCGGTGATGAAGCTGATCGAACTTGTGCGCGGCATCGCAACCGACGAGCAGACCTATATCACCTCAAAGAAATTTGCAGATAGCCTTGGCAAGACCGTTGCCGTCTCAGAAGATTTCCCCGCTTTCATGGTCAACCGCATCCTGTTGCCAATGATCAACGAAGCCATTTACACCCTCTATGAAGGCGTCGGGTCTGTCGAATCCATCGACACCGCCATGCGCCTTGGGGCTAACCACCCGATGGGTCCGCTGCAGCTGGCCGATTTCATCGGTCTGGACACATGCCTCTCCATCATGCAGGTTCTTTATGACGGCCTAGCCGACACCAAATATCGCCCTTGCCCGCTGTTGGTGAAATATGTCGAAGCTGGCTGGCTGGGCCGCAAAACCAAGCGCGGCTTTTATGATTATCGTGGCGAAGAGCCGGTTCCGACCCGCTAATTGAGGTCAAGGGATCACCAGTCTTTGCAAAAGGCATCCGGTTTCAGCCGGGTGCCTTTTTTGTCACGCCCAAGTCCTTTCGTTTGCGTTCAATTCACCCCGGCTTGCAGGCCTTTAGCCTCGATGCTATGGAGGCTCCGCAAATGTTGGAAAGGGCTTTATGTCGTACCGTCCCACAAAAGAGATTGTAAGCGCCTAGCATCGACCACTGACAAGTCGATGCCGATGGTTGCATGACGTCTAACCTCCATGCTCGTTGCCGGGCAGGGTCAGTCGCGTGCAGCCCTTATGGCAGCAAAATCTTTTCCTCCCCCACACAGTATAAACAGGCCACAGACACTCCCCGGCACCCCGCTGGCGACAACACTGTGCTCTGTTCACCGCATCATTTCTGCGCGCATGCCCAACCAGGAAACGATGGCATGCGTCCAGCAAGAGAGATGCGCCTTGTGCACCCCGATCAAGGGGTCTGTGACTGGTGGAGCCAACCCCATTCCGAGATTTTGGTCTGTCCAATCATCCATCTGATGATGAACGGAATAGACAATGAAACACTCCCATTCTTGCAGCAAACAGCGCAAGCGTCCCTTCACCTATCACCCCGAAGACAACCGAGACTATAAAAAGAGCCGCAAACGTTGGCACACAACAAGCAAGGCCTTTCGCTGCCATCATTGCCAGCAAATGGTGTTTCCGGCAGAGCAAATAGGCACGACCCAACGCAATCATTGCCCTCATTGCCTCTGGTCTTGTCATGTCGACACCAAACCCGGCAACCGCGCCTCCAGCTGTCACGGTGGCATGGAACCGGTTGGCCTGACCTTCAAGCATAACGGCTTTGACAAATATGGCCGCGCCCGGACCGGTGATGTAATGCTCATTCACCATTGCCAAAGCTGCGGCACCATCAACCTCAACCGCATTGCCGGCGACGACTGCCTGATCCATCTGTTTGACATTTTCGACCAGGCAGAACGGCTGAGCCCGTTGATGATGCGCAGGCTGTCAGATCAGAAAATCTGCCTGTTGACGCGAGCGGACAAAGCTCGATTGCACCACGCCATCTATGGCAGATCCTATCGACCGGATACTCTGACAAGGGACCCATAGCCGAACGGGCCTCTACCGGCCCCTGAAATCCAAAAAGATCTGCCGGGTCAAAGGCGCCCGGCCCCTGACACCAAAAAAGACCTGCCGGGACAAAGGCCCCGGCAGGTCATTCACTCAAATCCGATCGAATTGATTAGCAGATCATTTACCCTGACTTAAGGAAGAGATGCGACACTGGGCATAGAATTGATCCATCAATCTGGAGTTTTAGCCCATGTCTTCCATCGTATCTCTGGCTTCGGCAATGGTTGCGAAAAACGCAGCGGAGACCAATATGGATCTTGGCAGCACTCTGACCAAGATTGCGAACAATGCCGACAATGCCATGACCGGTATTCTCGACAAGCTCGTCCAGCAAGGCATGCAAAACAATGCGGCAGCCCCAGAAGGGATGGGCAGCGCCGTGGATATCAAGGCCTGACAACTGGGCTGATGCCACAACGCAAACACCCTTTCTCACCGAGAAAAGATCCAACCCGGCCCTTGCGCCGGGTTTTGCATGTCCAACACACTGGGGGCGGTCGGCATGGACTATTCCTTGCCGATCACCTCGCGGACCATGATTTTGGCCTGCTCGTCAGCCCAGGGAGCCGAACCCGACATATGAGCCAATGAGCACCCATCCTGATCGATGATCAGGGTGGTCGGCATGCCGAAGGCCATCCCCTCTTTGCGCAAAGCCGGGAACAAGGCCATCTCGTCGTCATAAAACAGCTCAAGATCCTTGAGCTTTAGGGCATCAAAGAATTCCCGCGGCTTGGCAGGTGCCTTGCGATCCAGACTGACGGTAACAACCTCGAACTTATCCCCCCCGACACTCGCCTGCAGGCCATTGAGGTCAGGCATTTCGTGGCGGCAGGGCGCGCACCATGTCGCCCACAGATTGAGCAGCAGAACCTTGCCCTTGAAATCAGCAACCGAAACATCGCTGCCATCTTCGCGCTTGAAGGAAAGGCCGGACATATCCTTGGGGTGACCGCTGATCTGAAGCGCCGCAATCGCACCCTCGATATGCGGATCAATGGCATCAATCCGCGCCTTGGAGGCAGGACAGACATCCGCCGCCCAACCCATGGTTGGCAACACCATCATACCCAGCACCCAAAAGACCTTGCCGGCCCATTGCTTCGTTCCCTTCACCATAACTCTCCTACCTTATTGGTCTTTCGTATTTTTCATGCCTTGATCCAGCCCGATTTCGGTTGTCCAGAAGTCTGCAGAATTTTCTACCTCAAAAGCGCTGACAGCCCAATTTTGTTGTGGCATAAAGCACGGCAACAAGAACATACAAACTGGAACATCTATCATGAGCAACAAAATGTGGGGCGGCCGCTTTTCCGAAGGCCCAGACGCGATCATGGAAGAAATCAATGCTTCCATTGGTTTTGACAAAAAACTCTATGCCCAGGATATCTCCGGTTCGAAAGCTCATGTAAGCATGCTGGCCGAGAAGGGCATCGTCACGGGCGATGATGCCAAAGCCATCAAGGATGGTCTAGACACAATCGCGGGAGAAATTGAGGCAGGTACGTTCACTTTTTCGCGGGCACTGGAAGACATTCACATGAATGTGGAAAGTCGCCTAGCAGATTTGATCGGCCCGACGGCCGGTCGCCTGCACACGGCCCGCTCCCGCAACGATCAGGTCGCAACCGATTTCCGCCTCTGGGTGCGCGAAACCCTCGACACCCTTGATGGGCAGCTCATGGAGCTGCAACAGGCCTTCGCCGACAAGGCTGTGGAATTTTCCGCCAGCGTCATGCCCGGCTTCACCCATCTGCAGAGCGCCCAGCCAGTGACCTTTGGCCACCACATGCTGGCCTATGTCGAGATGATCGCCCGCGACCGGGGCCGGGTGCAGGATGCACGCAAGCGGATGAATGAAAGCCCGTTGGGCGCAGCCGCGCTGGCTGGCACGTCCTTCCCCATCGACCGTCACATGACTGCCAAGGCACTCGGCTTTGATCGCCCGACCGCCAACTCCCTTGACAGTGTGTCCGACCGCGACTTTGCCCTTGAAGCCCTGTCGGCCGCCTCCATTTGCGCCATACATCTGTCGCGCTTTGCCGAAGAGCTGGTCATCTGGTCTTCCGCCCAGTTCCGATTCGTAAAGCTCAGCGACAAATTTTCCACCGGCTCCTCGATCATGCCGCAAAAGCGCAATCCGGACGCCGCCGAACTGGTCCGTGCCAAATCGGGCCGCATCATCGGTGCTCTCAACGCTTTGCTGATCGTCATGAAGGGCTTGCCGCTCACCTATTCCAAGGACATGCAGGAAGACAAGGAACAGACCTTTGATGCCCTGCAAAATCTGTCTCTGTGTGTGGCAGCCATGACGGGCATGGTCAGCGACCTTGAACCAAATGTCAAAGAGCTGAAAAAAGCCGCCGGGTCAGGCTATTCCACCGCCACCGATCTGGCCGACTGGCTGGTGCGCAGCCTCAACATGCCGTTCCGCAATGCCCACCATGTCACCGGTACCCTTGTCGCCATGGCAGCCGAGCGCAACATTGAACTGCACAAGCTAACGCTTGAAGACATGCAGTCGGTTGATCCCGATATCACAGAAGATGTCTTTTCCGTGCTGTCGGTGGACAAATCGGTCCGCAGCCGCACCTCCTATGGCGGCACCGCGCCGACCAATGTCAGAAAACAGGCGAGAAGCTGGTTGAAAAAGCTTGAAAAAGAAAGAGCAGCCAAGCAATAGTCAGACGAACGCCGCCGGGGGGCGAACCCGTGCCCCGGCGACCTTCCGATCTGCGTGGGCCATATGCGGTCATCTGATGATGATCTTTGGCCACAAGCAGCCCCCACCCGGCCAAGAATGGCCAAAATGAAGGCACAAGGAATAGTTCGCGATGGCTCTTACGTCCCTCACCCTCGCCCCGGCAAAGAAACTTGCCAAAAATCTGTGCCTGACCGCTCTAGCTGCAGGGTTGGCCGTTGGCCTGTCCGCCTGTGGCCAGCGCGGCCCACTGGTGCCTCCCTCCGCCAAAACGCCGGATGCCGGTATTGAAGGGCAGTCCGCGCCTGCGACCACCAATGACAATCCGAACGTGCCTGACGAAGGCTTTGTTCTGGACCCGCTGCTTTAGACCCCAGCACTTTATCCCCCATTTCCCGACCGCGCCCTGAAAGGCACGCGTGACAAACCGGCGAGACGATTATGCACCATTTTGATTATGTCGACGGCGTGATGCATGCCGAGGATGTTTCCATCCCCGAAATCGCCCGTCAGGTGGGCACGCCTTTCTATGTCTATTCCACAGCGACGTTCGAGCGCCATTTCAAAGTCTTCTCGGAAGCCTTTGGCGATGTTCCGTCACTCGTTTGCTATGCGATGAAGGCCAATTCCAATCAGGCGATCCTGAAAACGCTGGCCCGTCTGGGCGCAGGAGCCGATGTGGTCTCGGAGGGCGAAATGCGCCGGGCATTGGCAGCGGGGATTCCGGCAAGCAAGATCCTCTTTTCCGGCGTTGGCAAAACCCGTCGCGAGCTGACCTTTGCGCTGGAAAACGAGATTCTCTGCTTCAATGTCGAGTCAGAGCCGGAGTTGGAGCATCTCAGCCGCATCGCGTCCGAGCTGGGCAAAGAAGCCCGCATTTCGATCCGCATCAACCCCGATGTAGACGCCAAGACCCATGCCAAAATCGCCACCGGCAAATCCGAAAACAAATTCGGCATTCCATGGAAGCGGGCACGTGAAGTCTATAAGTGGGCCAACGGTCTACCGGGCATCAAGGTCACCGGCATCGACATGCATATCGGCAGCCAGATCACCCAGCTTGAACCATTCGATAACGCCTTCCAGCGCCTTGGCGATCTGGTCCGTGACCTGCGGGCTGATGACCATCTGATCGACCATGTGGATCTGGGCGGCGGCCTTGGCATTCCCTATGAAGCCAACCAGTCTCCTCCTCCCTTGCCACGCGACTATGCCGACACGGTCAAGAAGCATGTCAAGGATCTTAACTGCAAGGTCTATTTCGAGCCGGGCCGTCTGATTGCGGGCAATGCGGGTATATTGGTCAGCGAAGTCATCTATCGCAAGGAAGGCGAAGGCAAGACCTTCGTAATTGTCGATGGTGCGATGAATGATCTCGTTCGCCCAACCCTGTATGACGCCTGGCACGAGGTCAAACCGGTCACAGAACCGGGCTTCGATACCCCGGTGACCAATGTCGATGTGGTGGGTCCGGTTTGCGAAACCGGCGATTTCCTTGCCCAGAACCGCCCATTGCCCAAAATGGAAGCGGGCGACCTGCTCGCTGTCATGTCGGCTGGCGCTTATGGCGCGGTCCAGTCCAGCACCTATAACAGCCGTCTTCTGATCCCTGAAGTGCTGGTCAATGGCGATCAGTGGCAGGTGATTCGGGCGCGCCCAACCTACAAAGACCTGCTTGATCTCGACACCATTCCGACATGGCTGGAGGACTGACCCAGTCCCACTGCCCTCAGTCGCCGAGATCTATTTCTCATTTGAAAAACAGTTTGGCTGATATAATCGATCCGACGAACAAGGCCGACAGGACATTGGCGGCGATCAGCGGTGGGGAGCTGATCGCGATGCCATAGATCAACCACAGGCTCATAGTGGTAAACAGCATCAGATTGGTGGACAGCGAAAGGTCCTTGGTCTGGCGTGTTTTCCAGACCTTTATGAGTTGCGGGATCCAGCACACTGTTCCCAACAAGGCAGCAAAATAGCCCAGCAGGTCGATCATGTCGATTTGCCTTCTAATATGGCTTGGCAGGCAACGACCTGCCTTGCAAGTCAATTGCGCACCATCAATATCGTGATGGAGAGTGAGCGCATCCTTGTGAAGCCGATAAAAAGGGCGGACACGCATATATGAGGATTTCCCTTCTATCATATTCGAGGCCGCCTGTAGACCAAAAAATAACCGGCTTGAGAAGATCTCAAAAGGGTCTCGTCAAAACGCAAAAAGGACGGCGCAACGCCATCCCTTTTTCAAGTCTTTGTCTGCGTCCAAACGCAGAAATCAGCCATACATGACATGAGCCAAGGAGGCCGGCCCGGAGGCAGCACGCCCCGACAGGGCTTCACGCACCGCATTGCGGATTTCTGCCAGAGAAAATGGCTTGGAAACCACGTCATGAACGATCGCATTCAGGCTATCGCAGCGTTCGCGCTGATCAGCAAATCCTGTCATCATCAAAATGGTCAATTCGGGATACTCTTGCGCCGCACTCTGGGCCAGCGCAATGCCGTCCATGAAGGGCATCTTGATATCGGTCAGGAGCAGATCAAACGCCCCTTCACAATCTGTCAGCACATCAAGGGCATCCCCACCATCTTCTGCCGTTCTGACATCATGTCCGTCCATCATCAAGGCTCGTTGAACAAACATACGCACGCCATCATCGTCTTCGGTCAGAAGAATTCGGGCCATATGTCCCACTCCCACTATACTCTTTTCGTCACACCAAGATCTTTTGCCGACCTTGCCTGCCCATTTGACAGGAAAAAGGTTTACCAAAAGCGAAGGCAATGACGAAAAGTGGCAGTTGGATGCGGCAAACGAGCCCATCGGCGGGATAAGCAGACAGAGCCACCCAGAGTCCCGGCCAAGCCGGAACCCTTTCATAATCAAGCGAATTTCAGGAGAATCAAGACTGTTCGAGATAGCCGACAAACGGCACTTCGCGATAGGAATGCGCCTTGTCCATCCCATAGCCAACGACAAATTTATCCGGACAGACAAAGCCGACATAATCGCCTTTAATGTCGGCCACCCGCTTGCCTGGCTTGTCGAGCAGCACCGCCACATCAACCCGATTGGCGCCGCGATTGGATAGCAGATCCTTGGCAAAGGCCAGCGTCCGGCCCGATTCCAGAATGTCATCAATCAAGAGGACATCACGACCATTGACCTCTTCCTCGACATCACGCACCACCTGCACATGGCCGGTGGATTTGGTGCCCGAGCCATAGCTCGACAGGGACATGAATTCCACTTCGAGTTTCACACCTGCCCGATAGAGCGCACGCAACAAATCGGCAGCGAAAACGAAGCTGCCCTTTAGCACAGCAATCACCAGAAGATTTTGATAGTCCGCTTCCGCGATGGATTTGGCCAACTCGATGTTGCGATCAGCCAGTGTCGCCTCGTCAAAGAGGACGTGAATGGTGTCTGTCATGCTTTTGTCCGGATTCCTGTTGCCGCTGGTCGGATGGCCCTGTCATGGCCAGATCTGAGCCACTGTGACTCTTAAGACATGACGGATCAATGGAACATCCGCAACGATACGAATTTCGCTTGTGAGGGCGCGGCAACCGACGTCTTGATCGTCTTTCGCTCGCCCGGCCCCAATCCCTTGGTGTCAGGATCGATATCCCATGAATAGAGTTCTGAATCGTTGTTGCCAAGGACCGAAAACCGAACAGAGGGAAGACTCACAGGTTCTGTGCCAAGATTCACAAGCTCGGCCTCCACCGCAATGACCGGAGCCCCGGCCTTTTGGACCAGTTCCACATGCACAGCATCAATTTCGACCCCGGCGACATTGATATCCATGCCCAACATGCCATAGAGCGAGGCAAGATCCGGAAAGCTTCGGGTCCAGAAGTTGGGTGCCGCAAACAGACTGATAATGAGGATGAGCGTGGCAACAAACGCCGTCCCACCGATGGCCCATTCCTTGCGCTGGGTTGCCTGTGTCTTGAATTTACTGCTGGATTTTGCCTTGATTTTCCGTTTTTTGCGCTGCTTGCGTTGGACACTTGATTCAATGTCGTTGCCGCGCGCCTGCTTCTTTTGCGCTTCAAAGGCGGCCGCATCCATCAAGTCCATGACAGGTGATTCGAACCGGTCATCGTCACCAGTCACGACCATCGGGTCATCGCTATTTTGAGGCGTGATCACGGTTGGGCCGTCACCAGCCCCCCCATCATCATTGTCGAACAGTGAATCGATATCGTCTTGACTTTGATCCTCTCCCCCTGATGGGCTGTCAAACAAAGCATCAATATCGTCCTGATTCTGCTCCTCCCCCCCAGACGGGCTATCAAACAGAGCATCAATATCGTCCTGACTCTGATCCTCTCCTCCTGAGGGGCTGTCGAACAGAGCGTCAATATCGTCCTGACTTTGCTCTTCCCCTCCTGAGGGACTGTCAAACAGGGCGTCAATATCGTCCTGGCTTTGCTCTTCCCCCCCTGATGGGCTGTCAAACAGCGCGTCAATATCGTCCTGACTCTGCTCTTTGCCTTCCGACGGACTATCGAACAGGGCATCAATGTCGTCCTGGGATTTGTCGCCAGCCGTTTCAGGCGCGACAGGAGGTGGAGGGGTGGGCGCTTTGGGAGGGGACGCCTCCGGCACCGCATGCCATGTATCGCCGCAATTGGCACACCGTACCGAGCGCCCCTCGGCACTGATATAATCGTCGGGCACCTGATAGCTGGTCGAACAATTGGGACAGGTGATTTTCATTGGCGCACAATCAGTTGAAGCCACGGTCACGGAACGTCCGCATTTCTGGTCTCAAACAAGGGAAAGCGGGCGAATCATCCACAAGTTAGGATATCAGCCCTTAACGCTTTGCCAAGACCTGTCTAAAGATCAGGCAGACAGGGCACAAATCGGATGAATTCACGCAACAAATCAGGCAAGCTCGACACCAACAACAAAGAAGGAAACCGGTTTGATTCGCTTTGAAAATGTAGGATTGCGGTATGGCATGGGACAGGAAGTCCTGCGCGACGTTTCCTTTAGCATTCCGGCCAAATCGTTCCAGTTCCTCTCCGGGCCGTCCGGCGCGGGCAAGACCTCCCTGCTGCAATTGATGTTCTTGTCGCTCAAGCCCAATCGCGGGCTGATCAAGGTGTTCGGCAAGGACACCGCCCGGCTTGATCATGACGAATTGTCCCAATTGCGTCGCCAGATCGGCTTTGTGTTTCAGGAATTCCGCCTGTTAAACCATCTCACGACCTTTGAAAATGTTGCCTTGCCGTTGCGGGTACAGGGCAAGTCAGAACATGATTATCGCACCGATGTTGCCGAACTGCTCCAATGGGTGGGGCTTGGTCATCGCATGCATGTCTACCCGCCAGTCATGTCGGGCGGCGAGAAACAACGCGCCGCCATCGCCCGCGCCCTGATTTCCCAGCCCAAGCTTCTGCTGGCCGACGAGCCGACCGGCAACGTCGATCCGATTCTCGCCCGTCGACTGCTCAGGCTTTTCATCGAGTTGCACCGCTCCGGCACCTCCATCATCATCGCCACTCACGACACGGGTCTCATGGATCAGGTCGATGCACGCAGGATCGTGCTCAATGATGGCGCGCTCTATGTGTATGATTGAGGGGTGAACCGTGGCGCGTGAAAAACCAGACAGCAATGGCAGCAATTCGGGGCGAGGCGATGGCCGTCCAACAGGTCCATCCATTCATGGAGCCCAAAGCCTGCCGCCCATGCCCTCCAACTCTCCACGGGTCGGCCCAAACCTCAATCCCGTTGACAGCCAGTCCTTTGCGCCCCCCAAGAGCAATGCCAAGGACGGCTCAGGCAAGACAAAATCCCACTCCGCCAAACCGAAACGTCGCAAGCGCCGGCTTGGGGACCTAAAGCCCAAGGCGATGCTCGAAAGCTCCAGCTTTGCGGTGGCCAACAAAGCCGGCCCAATCGTGCCCAAAGGCACCATTGCAGGCCATGCCCTCGTATTGGTCATTGCCATCATGAGCTTCCTTGCCGCCCTCACAGTGGCAGGCGTGTCGGTAGTCTCGGACGCCACCCGCGACTGGCAATCGGACATCTCGCGCGGTGCCACCATTCAGATCCGCCACATTGAAGGGGTTGATATCGATGCCGAACTGGCCAAGGCGGTCCGCATCGCCCGCGACGCCGATGGCATAAACAGTGCCAAAGTGCTGACAGAAAAGGATTCCAACGCCCTTCTGGAACCGTGGCTTGGCCTTGATCTGGCCTTTGACGATTTGCCGGTCCCCCGCTTGATCGAGTTGACGATTGATGATCCCGCCGTGGTCGACTTCGCCGCGATCAGCGACGCCCTGCAACAGCAAGTGCGTGGGGCGATCCTTGACAATCACCGCTTCTGGGTCGACCGTCTCAAATCGATGGCGGACACAGCCATCCTCGCAGGCGTGGCCATTCTTGCACTGGTGATTGCCGCCACTGTGCTGATCGTGGTCTTTGCCACCCGCTCGGCCATGGCAGGCAACAAGGAAACCATCGAGGTGTTGCATTTTGTCGGTGCCAGCAATCGTTTCATTGCGAGCGAGTTCCAGCGCCGCTTCTTTGCCCTTGGCATCAAGGGCTCGATGTCGGGCGGTGGGGCTGCCATGCTGGCCTTCCTGATCATGCAATATGTCGTCCGGGAAGATGAAGGCTCGGCGGCAGCGGATCAGATGCAGGCCTTGCTCGGCGTGATTGAACTTGGCTACAGTGCCTATCTTGGCACCTTGGCGCTGGCACTGGCCATTGCCATCTTCACAGCCGTCACGACGCGGTTAACGGTTATCAACACCTTGAGCAAACTGAGTTGACCTTTGCAGACGCTCGTTGTCCAACTCAAACCACCAATGCCACACCCGGTTCTACAAACACACAAAGCAGATCGCCCCAATGTCCAATCAGGCCAACAGCAGCAGCCTTGCCAAATCGGAGCTCCGCCGAGCCCGTGGCTGGTCGCTCCTGTCCTGGCGCAAGTTGGGCCGCCTGGTCGCTCTGTTAATCTTGCTGTCCATTGCCATGCTCACCATGGGACTGGTGGGATATACCGGCTATGTGCTGCTGGCCAGCGAACAGGACCCGGAACCGGCCGACGCCATTGTGGTCGTCACCGGTGGTGCAGGCCGTCTTGAGAAGGCCATCGACTTGCTCAAACGCAACAAGGGCAAACGGCTTCTGATTTCCGGCGTCCATCCCGGATATGGCCCAACCACCCTTGAGCGCCGTTACAAGCTGACCAAGAAGCAAATTGCCTGCTGCGTCGATCTTGACAGCCGCGCACTCAACACGGTGGCCAATGCCACCCAGACCGCCGAATGGGCGCACCGCCATGGCTTTCATAGCCTCATCATCGTCACCAGCGCCTATCACATGCCGCGTACCATGCTGGAAATGCGCCGCGCCGCACCCGATATCCGCCTGCAAGGGCAATTGGTCACCCGCTCTGATCGGTCGCTGCTCACCCGGCTGTTTGATTGGAACAATGTCCATTTGCTGACCAAGGAATATGGCAAACTGCTTGGTGCCATCGTCTATGGCAGTTCCGAGCGCCTGATCAAAGGCTGACGCCCCTGCCGCCGATTTGGTGCGCCTTTCCCCAAAATCCGCCCTCCCTTGCTGGACTCCTCGCCCAATATGGCCGATAACAACCGCGCATGGCGGTCGATCCGCGCCTCCCGCCCGGTGTCATGCAGATGAAAGACACATGATCAGGGACAGCAGCCCCACCTTGCCTGAGCTGCCCAAGCCCTGACCACAAGGAATTACTGCATGCTGTTCGTCCGGTCGTTGCTCTATCACATTGCCTTTTATGTGGTTACCTTCATTCTGTTGCTCGCCTGCATGCTGACCCTGCCGTTCCGCCGATACGGCGTGATTGCCATCGGCCGCTTCTGGGCTGCTGTATGCATCAAACTCTACACATTGATTATCGGTGGCAGCTATGAGGTACGTGGCCGCGAAAATCTGCCACAGGATCAAAGCCTGATTCTGGCGTCCAAACATATGAGCGTGTTTGAAACATTCTCGCTGGTGCCATTGGTCAAGGATCCGCTTTTCATTCTCAAGCGCGAATTGATGTGGATCCCGCTCTTTGGCTGGGCCGTGGCCCGCGGTGAGATGATTCCGATCAACCGGGGTGCCCGTGCAAAAGCCCTGCGCGACATGCTCGACAAGGCCAAGAAGCGCATGCAGGAAAATCGCCAACTGATCATTTTCCCCGAAGGCACCCGTCGTCCCCTGGACGTGGCCCCGGTCTATAAATATGGCATCAGCCATGTCTATAAGGCCCTCAATGTGCCGTGTTATCCGGTGGCTCTGAATACAGGTCTGGCTTGGCCGCGCCATTCCTTCCTGCTCTATCCGGCAAAAATCATCGTCGAAATTCTCCCCCCCATCGAGCCAGGTCTGGAGCCCGATGTCTTCTTCGCCGAGGTCTCCGAAACCATTGAGACCAACTCCAATCGCCTGATCGCTGAAGCGCGCGCCGAACAGGCACCCCTCACATCGATAAAATAATGTGTGATCTGCTCACACCAGATCTTGTATTCTGTACAAGAGAAACTACATGATTTTGAAATAGCCACTGTTGCATCCGGAACAAATATGTTCTATCTTTGTTCTGAACTCTGAACGCATGTGACCTCGGGGGACGTCATGTCATCCAGACCAATTGGAAATCTGGCCCTAGACAGACTGAACAACCGCTTCTGCTATTGGCAGGGCAGCGGTGAGGGTCGCTATGTTTTCTCCCAGATTGCTATAGATGACATATCAAGTTTCAGCGAATGCGTCCTGATACTTGCCAGCGAAGAAGGCCCTCACCCGCAAATCCAGTGGATCGGCATGATCGAAGATTTAACGCCGATGGCCTTGAGCGACATGAGCGATTCTGCCCTCATGCATCTCTCCGCCTATGTTCATCTGTTGGCCGGTGGCGAGGAAGAGCGCGCGCGCGTTGTGGGCGATCTTGGCCAGAGCCCGGGTCGCAGTGACTTCAAGATCCCAGCCTGAAGCCACTTTTCAGTCTCCTATCAGGCGCCTGTGCGCAGCCGACCTGCCAGTGCAAACAAGTCCGCATCTTCGATATCGATTTCCTTGAGGTGATCAACCGTGTTGAGCACATACTCGATATTTGGCCCCGATTGGCCATGGCCCCTCAGCACAAAGCCTTCTTGCTCATCAAGGGACAACTTGCCAGCATATTGCGGGTGGCTATGATCGGCGACATAGATCACCGCTTCAACCATGCGTCCCCCTTCTGCCGTGGAACCATCGAGCAGCCGCACCATCCCCGTGCGTTCCAGATAGACCATCGTCACCTGTTCCCGCGCCCGCAAATAGGCCATCACCTCGTCGCGTTTTGCCTCGGCAACCCGGAAAGCCATACCCATGCTATGACCGCCCGTATCAAGCCCCAGAACCAAGCCCGGAACCTCCGGCGTGCCACGATGGATATGGGAATAGATACACAGTGAGCGATGATAGCCCTGCAAATCGGCAATATGGGCTTCCAGATAGTCAAAACCCGGCCGCCACATCAGGGACCCGTATCCAAACACCCAAAGATCACTCATCAATCCGCCCCATTCCTATTGTCGAAGGCCCCTTGAGGCCGCCAATTCCCTTGATAACGCCTTGGCAAACCATACCCGGCCTTGATTGCGCCACAGGATCGGGCGACAAGGGCCTTGGATACCAATCAGTCCCATAATTTGCAAGAGACGAGCCCAGCAATGTCGAACAGCCAGCCAACCGCCCCCAAACAGCCTGCCTCGAAGCGGAAATATGTCCTGCTCGGCGCTTTCATCATGTTGGTGATCGTAGGCTGGAGTGCCTTTTGGTATGTCAGCTACACCCGTGCTCAGGAAATTGTTGATCGCCTGATGGCCCGCACGATTGACGGCCAGCAACTGCTTCAATGCGACAACCAGACCTTGGGCGGTTACCCGTTCCGACTTTCGCTCACCTGCTCGTCCTACCGCATTCAGGATCCACGCTCCGGCTGGCAGGCGCAAGGCGGCCCCCTGCGCGCCATCTGGCAGGTCTATGCCCCCAATCTGGCCGTGATCGAAACGGAAAATCGCGCCACGCTCACCCATCAGCCAACCGGCCAGAGCTTTGAAATGATGGCCAGTTTGATGCGCGGCTCCGTGCGCTTCAGCCCGACCGATTTCATCACGCGCGCCTCGTTTGAGGCCACAGAACCGACCTTTACCTCGAACAATCCGCAGCTGGCCGCTTTGCTGGGCGACATCACGGCCAAGGCAATGGAATTCCATCTGCGCCCGACCCCGGAACAACCGGGCGATCTGGATGTGTCCCTTGCGGCCACCGATTTTAGCTCCCGCGTCCTGCCGGACCTCTCCGGTCAGCTCTCCTTCACGCTGGTTGGCGGGCTTGATGCCGCCATGCGCAATCAGAACAATCCAGCCCGCGCTTGGCTTGAACAATCCGGCAAGATTAACCCGCTGGCAGGCATGATCGAAATCGGCCAGAAAACCATCAAATTCTCTGGCAATCTGGCCTTTGATCGCCTTGGCATGGCCGATGGCCTCATCAAGGCCCGCATCCTCAATCCACCCATCGATCAGGCCAATCCGGTTCAGACTTTGACCGCAAAGAAAGACGGCCTCAATGGTCCCCTCACCGCGCTGCAATTGATGGGCAAGCCGATGAAGGATGGCGACCTGATTGGATCGGAAGTGGAAATCAAGCTGACCAACGGCCAAATGAAGGCTGGCTTCATACCGCTGGGCACGCTGCCACTGCTGCGCTTCTGATTGGTAAGAAGCATCGCACGCAACAAAAAAGCCGCAGACAGATGTCTGCAGCTTTTCTTTTTGTAGATACGTGCCCCAAGCCTAGCTGCCCGTGGAGGAATGGTCATCCTTGGTCAGTTGATCGGCATGGGTCTCGCCGTCCTTGATATGACGGCCAAAGTCAGAGGCGTCAATTTCCTGACCCGCATCAATGATGCTGCGGCGGATGGATCGGGTGCGTGTGAACAGATTGAAGAGGGCGTCCCCATCTTCCCAGCGAATGGCCCGCTGAAGGGCTGTCAGATCTTCGGTGAAGCGACCAAGCATTTCCAGAGCCGCCTCCTTGTTATGCAGGAACACATCCCGCCACATGGTCGGATCCGAGGCCGCAAGGCGGGTAAAATCCCTGAAACCGCCTGCAGAATATTTGATCACCTCGGAATCCTTCACCATTTCCAGATCTGACGCCGTGCCGACAATATTGTAAGCAATCAAATGCGGCAGATGCGATGTGATGGCCAACACCTGATCATGATGCTTGGCATCCATTACCTCGACATTCGAGCCTAGCACGCTCCAGAATTGCATGGTCTTGTCAATCGCCGCCTGATCAGTCTTGGGCGGAGGTGTCAGAATGCACCAGCGATTGGAGAACAATTCAGCAAAGCCTGCATCCGGTCCAGACTCTTCGGTACCGGCAATGGGATGGCCGGGCACGAAATGCACATATGGCGGCAAATGCGGCTGCATCTGCTTGATGATTGACGCCTTGACCGAGCCGACATCGGTGACAATAGCCCCTTCGGCCAGATCGCCGGCAATGGCTTTGGCCACCGCCTCGCAAGCCCCGACTGGGGTACAAACCACGACCAGATCTGAGCCGCACACACTCTCGGCGATATCGGTATGATAGCTGTCCCCAAGCTTGAGTTCTGCTGCCCGATCAAGGGTGGATTGGGACCGGGTATGGATCGCGATATGCTCAACCACTCCACGTTGGCGCGCAGCCAATGCAATGGAGGAACCAAGCAGACCGATCCCGATCAGCGTCATCCGTTTAAAAAGAGGATCAGTCATTTCCGCTCCCCCTCATAAAATCACCCAGCAAGGAAAGCACCCGCTCACAGGCCTCCGCCGAGCCGACCGTCATGCGCAATGCATTGGGGAAGCCATAATTGCCAACTTGACGCAGGATGCAGCCATGGGACAGCAAATAGTCATCGGCTTCCACGGCACTCTTGCCCGGCGCATCGGTGAAATGGATCAAAATGAAATTGCCCACACTTGGCGTGACGGTCAGGCCGAGATCTTCCAGCCCCTTGGTCAGCTTTGGAAGCCATTCATTATTATGGGCCACCGCTGCGCGAACGAAGTCCTGATCGCGGATCGCCGCGATGCCTGCGGCCTGCGCCGCGCCAGACACGTTGAACGGACCGCGCACCCGCTCCATCGCCTGAATCACCGCTTCAGGACCAAAGCACCAGCCCAGACGCAAATTGGCCAGACCATAGATCTTGGAGAAAGTACGGGTCATCAGCACGTTTTCCGATGCACCAGCCAGCTCGATGCCAGACTGATAATCATGGGCCGTGACATATTCCGCATAGGCCGCATCAAGCACCAGCAACACCGACCCCGGCAGACCTTCATGCAGACGACGGATCTCGGTGAACGGCAGATAGGTGCCGGTGGGATTGTTCGGGTTGGCAAGGAACACCACCTTGGTCCGCTCGGTGACCGCAGCAAAGATGGCGTCTACATCGGTAACGCAATTCTTTTCCTTGACCTTCACCGGCTTGGCGCCAGCGGCCTGAATGACAATCGGATAAACCAGAAACCCATGCTCGCAATAGATCGCCTCATCGCCCTTCTCAAGGAAGGTGTTGGCAATCATCGTCAGGATTTCGTCGGATCCGGCACCACACAGGATGCGACCGGGATGGATGCCATGGACGTCCCCGATCGCTTCGCGAAGGGCCGTGCTGGCCCCGTCCGGATAATATTCCAGTTGTCCCGCTATCTGTCGATAGGCGTCCACAGCCTTGGCGCTTGCCCCCAAAGGGGTTTCGTTCGACGAGAGTTTGTGAACAGGACCGTCGGTTTTGACCTTGGACTTGCCAGGGACATAAACGGGGATGCTCATCACACTGTCACGAGGTTGCGGGCGCTGAGGCTGTCCGGACATGGACATGGGATTACTCCTGAACTTGTGTGATCGACAGGGACCTGCTTATCAGGGCTGTCCGATCACAAGACTTGATTTTGGAAGCTGCGCCTGCTCACAGCAAAGGCGCAACCCGCCACTCTTAACGCCAAGATCCCGCACCATTCAAGAGAAAAGGCGGGATCCAGCGCATATAAACCGCGCAGAGAAACTCTCAAAGCGCGGAAATCACCATTTCTGATCAAGACTTAAGAACCAGAGAGCGCAATCGGCGTCCAATAACCACCGACCGAGCCGCGAATGAGCATCGGATTGTCAGACAGGCGCGTCAGGCCTTCGACCTGCGCCTGAGAGACAGAGAAAGGCACCGCAGCAAGAATTTCGCAATGGCCTTCTTCCATCACCTGACTGACAATATTGCCTCCGATCCTAGCAATCGCCGCGTCAGCCCCCTTGGCAGACGGCGCTGACAGAGCCATGAGCCGAATATCCGGCACTGTGGTATCCATCAACGGCATTGAGAGAACAAAAGCGGTCGCCGCTGCCGGACGCCCTGGCTGGGCAATCACCGGCAGGCGCGAAATCACCTGCACCCCGTCGGCCGTCAAAGGCAACCACCAGGCTCGGTCAGCTTGGCCCTTGACGCCGACCACTCCGAGCACCGACCCTTCGCCTGCCCGCACCCGGTCAACCACGCCCTGGCAATCGGCCGCTTCATCAAAGCCGACCGTAAAGCCAAAATAGAAGCGGGCCACATCCCGCAAGTCTGACCCCGGTTCCACCACCACCTCGAAGGGGGCTTGCATGTGGGTGAAGGTCGCAATGATCTCGCGCCAGAGATGCTCCACGGCGGTGATCGGCAAAATGCCCCGATGGCGCCCGACAAGGCGGCGCATCATGTCCATTTCGCGCCCGGGTCGGAAGGCCGCACCGGGTTTGTCAGTCCGTTTGACGGCAATCAGCGCTTCGACAATCTCGCTGCGCTCGATCAGATTAAGATGGATGGTTTCATCAATGCGGTCGATACGCTGCCGCAATTCATCGAGCGTTGGTTGAGGGTCGTTGCTGTTGCCCGTCGGGGTCTTGCTCATCACTTAGTCCTGTCGTCTCGCCTTCTGTCACCCAGGCAAAGGGCATTTCGCAACCGCCAAAGACATATCCCGAGCGTACAAACCGTCATTGCCTGACTTGTTGGAGCAGATCCTATCGAATAATTTTCTCAAAGCCATACATAAAAGAGGCTAAGACAAAAGCAAAGAAAACAATTGACACTTACCCTTGCTCTGCCTAGCTACAAAGCAAGAAAAACAAGAGGCGGGCCGCCCGGACCTGCTGAAAATATGGCAGACAAATCTGCCAGTCACCCAATTCTGTTCACTGAGGAAGCAATCATGATCGGTCCAACCGACGGCGTCAATCAGGACACGGCTTCTCATCCGCGCGACGACATCGCGCTGAGGGAAGCCCAGCACCCATCCAGCAAGCATGTCACGTTCGGCAAAGACATGCCGTTGATGCTGGATGCAGGTGTCGCCCTGTCGCCCTTCACGATTGCATATGAGACCTATGGCACGCTGAATACGGATCGATCAAACACCATTCTGGTCTGCCATGCCCTGACCGGTGACCAATATGCCGCCTCCCCCTCACCGGTGACGGGCAAGCCGGGTTGGTGGGAAAGCATGATCGGCCCCGGAAAGCCGATTGATACCGACCGCTTTTTCGTTGTCTGCGCCAATGTGCTGGGCGGCTGTTCCGGCTCAACAGGTCCGGCCTCTATCAATCCGGAAACCGGCAAGGCCTATGGCCTTGATCTGCCGGTCATCACTGTGCCCGATATGGTGCGGGCACAAAAGATGCTGCTTGACCATCTTGGCATTGAGGAATTGTTCAGCGTCATCGGCGGTTCCATGGGTGGCATGTTGGCCATCCAGTGGGCTGCGGAATATGGCGACAAGGTCAAATCAGCCATTTTCATTGCCACCGCTGCCCATCATACCTCGCAGAATATTGCATTCTATGAAGTGGGTCGACAGGCCGTGATGGCCGATCCGGACTGGCATGGCGGGCGCTATTACGATTATGACGTCACCCCGCGCAAGGGCCTGTCGGTCGCGCGCATGGCCGCCCATGTTACCTATATGTCCGAGCAGTCGCTGCAAAGCAAGTTTGGCCGCAATCTTCAGGATCGCAAGGTCAAGACCTTTTCCTTTGACGCCGACTTCCAGATCGAGTCCTACTTGCGCCATCAGGGCATGACCTTTGTCGACCGCTTCGATGCCAACAGCTATCTCTATGTCACCCGGGCGATGGATTATTACGATCTCGCCGGGGATTATGGCGGCCAGATGGCCAAGGCTTTCATGGACACCAAGACCCGTTTCTGTCTGGTTTCCTTCACCTCGGACTGGCATTTCCCGACCAGCGAAAGCCGCAAGATCGTCCATGCGCTCAATGCTGCAGGGGCTTCGGTCAGCTTTGTCGAAATTGAAAGCGACAAGGGCCATGACGCGTTCCTGCTCGATGAGCCGGAATTATTCGACGCCATGCGCGGTTTCATCGGCTCCGCGGCCCGTGACTTTGGCCTGACGGATCATGCCAGCGACGAAGAGGAGGCATCATGAGCCTGAGCGAAGACAAAAAAGCGCTGGTCGTTGGCCGTAGGGCCGACAATACCCGCATCGACTTTGAAATCGTCGCCGACATGATCGCACCCCACAGCAAGGTCCTTGATGTGGGCAGTGATGATGGCAGCCTGCTTGAGCTGTTGCAGACCAAAGAAGGCGTGGAGGGGCGCGGCATCGAGCTATCTCAACGCGGGGTCAATCGCTGCGTGTCCCGTGGCCTGTCGGTCATTCAGGGCGATGCGGACGAGGATCTCATCTACTATCCCGACGACAGCTTTGACTATGTGGTTCTGAGCCAAACCATTCAGGCCACCCGCAACCCTCGCAACGTGCTTGAGCATCTGTTGCGCATCGGCGGCAAGGCGATCGTTTCCTTCCCCAATTTCGGCCATTGGAAGGTTCGCTCCGATCTGGCATTCCGTGGCACCATGCCGGTCAATGACTATCTGCCCTACAGCTGGTACGACACGCCGAACATCCATTTCTGTACAGTGCGCGACTTTGTCAATCTGTGCGGTGAGACCAATGCCACCATCGAGCGGGCCCACGGTCTGCAAGGGGATGGCAAGCCCATTTCCTTCTCGGCCCCATGGTGGTTCTGGAATCTCTTTGCTGAACAGGCCATTTTCCTGCTTTCACGCAAACAGGACTAAGGGCGAGGCCAACACGATATAGACAGAGGCGGCGGCAACGCCGCCTTTCTCTTGGCCCCGACCTTAAAGCCCGGTCAACCGTCTTACCCGGTCAGTCTTCAATCTCTTTCATCTGACGCGGATGCGCGCCCCGCTGTGGCAGATTGGGCGCAGGCAGAAAGACGGGGCGGAAGCGGCTTTCAAACATCGTCGTTTCAGCCACAGGCAGGCCTTGGCGCAGCAACTTGGTCGCTTCGACCATCAGCACCCCTGAAAAGGCGGGCCAAAAACGCTGCCCCAATCGCTCCACAACTTTGGCGGAGCGCAGAAACGCTTTTGCGCTGAAGGGCCCGAAATGCAAAGCGTCACTCCACTGCTCTGGCTGGAACATGGTCTGGCGCAGCAAATGGCTCAACTGGCCTTTGGAGAAAGGGCGGCCATAGGCAAATGGAGTCTGGTCAAGCCGCGCCCACAGGCCTCGCCGGTTCGGCACAATGATCAGAAGCTTGCCGCCGGGGGTCAACACCCGCCAGATCTCGCGCAAATGCTCGGCCGGATTGTCCGCCAACTCCAGCATGTGAACCAGCAGGATGCGATCAACGCTGGCATCGGGCAGAGGCAGCGCATCCGCATCCACCAGCGTCGTCAGTGACGCGCCCGAAGACGGCCAGTAAACCGCTCCCTGCCAAGACGGCATGAAGGCGATGGTCCGCTCCGCATTGTCGCGCAAATCGCGGATATAGGGGGGCGTATAGCCCACGCCCAGCACACTCAATCCTTTCAGATTGCCCCAATGCTGCCGGATACACTGATTGATGTGAAAGGCCGTGACCAGCCCTAGAGGCTGCGCATAAAAATCCCGCAAATCGAGGACATCAAGAAACATGCAACACCACTTTCACATTGTCGGTTGGCGCGGGATCTCATGGCGTGAGAGGCGGCCGCAACGCCCCGTCCCCATTTTTGAACGAATTGACCTGATAGCCCAAAATGATTGGCCACGCCTCAATGTGGCATTGAACCACCAGAAAACCAACCCTTGAACCGGGAAAAAGCCGCCGCTGGTCGCCACTCCCTGACCATGTCGGGCGCGCGCTTTGTCCCCACAGAGCCGTCTCCACCCGCTTTTTGGGAATCAAACACCCATATACACCATTTTGCGACTATGGTTCGCTCCCTACATATGCCACACTGAGTGCAATCACCGTCTCGCCCTTTTGGCTTGCAAATCAAGGACAAAGGACGAGACCGGGCCAAACAGAGCGGTGCAACCTGCTATGCTTCAGCGAAAGTCAGACCCCAGCGCAAGGCCCGACCAATTGATCGTCGAAGGAAGGAAGCCCAGACATGCCGAAGCACGCTTTGGAAACTGTTCTTATCCCGTGTCTCAATGACAATTATGCTGTTCTCGTGCATGATCCCGAAAGCAAATCGACCCTGTTGGTCGATGCGCCCATTGCCACTCCGGTGCTTCACATCCTTGAAGACAACAACTGGAAACTGACCCATATCCTGCTCACCCATCATCACCATGACCATATTGGTGGTCTGGCGGCATTGCAGGGCGTGACAGGGGCCACCATCTATGGCCCGGAGGAAAGCATGTCCAGGGTCCAGACCATTGAGACGGGCGTCAATGATGGCGACAAGATCAAGTTTGGCGATCTCGACATTATGGTCATCTCCACACCGGGTCATACACGTGACCATCTAAGCTTCTGGATCCCGGACGCCGAGCTGGCCTTCACAGGCGATACCCTGTTTGCCATGGGCTGCGGTCGAGTATTTGAAGGCACCATGGAAGATATGTGGTCTTCCCTTGATCGGCTGGCCAAACTGCCACCTGAAACCACGATCTATTGTGGCCATGAATATACCCTATCCAACGGCGAATTCTGTCTGACCATCGAGCCGGACAATGAGCTGCTCCAGCAGCGCATGGAAACGGTCCGTGCCCAACGCGAGCGCGGCGAGCCAACCATTCCGACCACCCTTCTGGACGAGCTGACCACCAACAGCTTCCTGCGCGCCAACAATGCCGAAGTCAAGGAAGCCCTAGGCATGGCCGACGCCTCGGACCTGGAGGTCTTTACCGAGATCCGATCCAGAAAAGACAATTTCTAAACCATTCTCCTCACAAAACAAAAAAGCGCGCCGTGCATCACGGTGCGCTTTTTTTTGTGCTCTGATCAGGTCCTGTCACCAAGGCCGGATGCCTTAAAACGGCTCACCACCAAACAGCTTCTTTGCCGTTTCGTTGATCAGCGTATGGCGACGGTCGAACTTTTTGGCCAGAATGATGTTTGTCATGGTCCGCACAACGCCGTTGATCTCGCCAATCTCATCGAGCAAGGCGTCAAGATCTTCCAGCTGCGGCATCTCCACGATCAGCGACAGATCGAACGACCCATTGACCGTGAAACAGGATGAGATTTCCGGGAAATCCTCCAGTTTCTGAACAATGGGCGCCTGCAATTTAGGGTCAATCTCGACAAACACGATGGCCCGGTTCAGCGTCTCCAGCGGGTCGCTATTGAGCAAAACGGTGAAGCCGTCAATCACGCCTTCGCGTTTCAGGCGCTCAATCCGCTCATGCACGGTGGAACGCGCCACCGACAATTTGCGGCCAATCTCGGAGGTCGACAACCGGGCATCAGCTTGCAGGATCCGAATGAGTTTTCGGTCCAGATCATCCAGGGAACGCCGCATCATCACTCTCCATCTTCTAACAGTCGCACTGCAATCCAATATGGCCCAATTAAGCACCAAAAAAGCAACGCGATGGAATCATTGCGGTCCACTTATTCATATTTTGCCAAGGGACGCCAACAACATTTTGTCACGCAATCCGATTTGTCCAGCATTTTGCCGAAGCTTCCCGGCAATCTACCATGTTAGATAGGACAGCCCCTATGACTTATTTCAAAGCAAGATTATAGTGTCACAGCAAAACAGATTTTTGTCATATAAATCAATAAATTAAAGACAAAGACGCGTCCCCTTCAAAAGCGCCCTTCCCTTCCTTGGAGAACCCCATGTCCGCAAGTCTCGCGAATGAAACCAAATCCCTGCTCGAAAGCCTTGGCGTAGACAACGCCAATTTGTCGGGGTCCATCACGGTCACCAGCCCCATCGACGGCGCGGTCATCGCTCAGGTCGCCGAACAGGGCGCCGATGCCATGGACGCTGCCGTCACCACTGCCCACAATGCCTTCCTTTCATGGCGCACCGTACCAGCGCCGGTGCGTGGCGAGTTGGTCCGCCAACTGGGCGAGGCCCTGCGCACCCACAAACAGGCCCTTGGCAAACTGGTCAGCATCGAAGCGGGAAAAATCCTGTCCGAAGGTTTGGGCGAAGTGCAGGAAATGATCGACATTTGCGACTTTGCCGTCGGCCAGTCCCGCCAACTCTATGGCAAGACCATCGCGTCAGAACGTCCCGGCCACCGGATGATGGAAAGCTGGCACCCGATGGGCGTCTGTGGCGTCATCTCCGCCTTCAACTTCCCCGTCGCCGTCTGGTCATGGAACACCTGTCTGGCGCTTGTCTGCGGCGATGCCGTGGTCTGGAAACCATCGGAAAAAACCCCGCTGACCGCGTTGGCCTGTGATGCGATCCTTAAAAGCGTGTTGGCCGATTTTGATCAGGCCCCCGAAGGGCTGCATCAGCTGATCATTGGCGGCCCGGATGCTGGCAAGGCCCTGGTCGACAATCCGCTGGTGCCAATCATTTCCGCCACCGGTTCGACCCGCATGGGCCGTGCCGTTGGTCCCCGTGTTGCCGACCGCTTCGGCCGCTCGATCCTTGAGCTGGGCGGCAACAATGCGATGATCGTCGCCCCGAGCGCCGACCTCGACATGGCCATCCGCGCCATCTGTTTCTCAGCCGTTGGCACCGCTGGCCAGCGGTGCACCTCCCTGCGCCGCCTGATCGTCCATGAAAGCATCGCCGAGCAGTTGGTCGACAAGATCAAGAAAGCCTACGCCTCCCTGCCGATCGGCTCACCCCTTGAAACCACCACTCTGGTCGGCCCGCTGATCGACGAGACCTCCTTCAACACCATGCAGGCTGCCCTCAAGAAAGCCAAATCTGAAGGGGGTGAAGTGGTTGGCGGAGAACAGGTTGCCGTTGAGGGTGCCGAGGGTGGCTTCTATGTCCGTCCGGCCGTCGCTGAAATGCCGGACCAGACCGAAGTCGTGAAAACCGAAACTTTTGCTCCGATCCTTTATGTCATGCGCTACAGCGATCTGGATGAAGCCATCGCCATGCATAACGATGTGCCACAGGGGCTGTCTTCCTGCATCTTCACCCTCGACATGCGCGAAGCCGAAACCTTCATGAGTTCGGCAGGCTCTGACTGTGGCATCTGCAACGTCAATATCGGCCCATCCGGTGCGGAAATTGGTGGTGCCTTCGGTGGCGAAAAGGAAACCGGCGGCGGTCGCGAATCCGGCTCGGATGCCTGGAAAGGCTATATGCGTCGCGCGACCAACACGATCAACTATTCTGCCGAATTGCCGCTGGCTCAGGGTGTCTCCTTCGACGTCTGATCGGCAGACAGTCAATCGGCCTATATTCTGAAATGACCTACAAAGCAACAAAAGGGCCCCCAGCGGGCCCTTTATCATGTCAAGAATGTCACAAATGCGTGTTCCAGAGCCCATAAAAGGCCCCATCCCGTTGCGTGGCTGTGATTTGTGCCTATTTGCTCCACATTAGCAAAGGCAATACTTGCACGGATGGAAAAATGTTATAATGTAACACTCCCATTCCAACCACCCACTCACTTCGGACCTGTAGCAAGCCCGTGAACACGTCTCAAACGCTTCTTTCAGGTGACAACCTGACGATTGTCAGCGAAGGTAAAACCCTGCTCGACAGGGTCTCCATTTCTGTTGATCGCGGCGAAATCATCACCATCATCGGTCCCAATGGCGGCGGCAAGACAACCCTCGTCAAGGCTCTGCTTGGCCTGCGCTCCATTTCCTCTGGCACTGTCGAGCGTCAATCCAACCTCAAGGTTGGCTATGTGCCCCAAAAGCTGGTGATCGATCGCACCATGCCGCTGACAGTGGAACGGCTGATGCGCCTCACCGGCAACCACAGCCGCACCACCATGCTGTCTGCCCTTGAGGAAACCGGCGTCGCCCAAAAAATCGGCTACAATGTCCACACCCTGTCAGGCGGGGAAATGCAGCGGGTTCTGCTGGCCCGCGCTCTGGTCGGCCAGCCGGACTTGATGGTGCTCGACGAGCCGGTTCAGGGGGTAGATTATGTAGGCGAATTGGCCCTCTATCGCCTGATCGAGGATATTCGCGACCGCCACAATTGCGGCATCCTGCTGGTCTCCCATGATTTGCATATGGTGATGCGCGCCTCAACCCGGGTCCTTTGTCTCAACACCCATGTCTGCTGTGATGGCCAGCCTGCCGACGTCGCGCAAAATCCCGACTATCAGCGTCTCTTCGGTGCCAAAGGTCTTGAGACCATGGCCCCTTACAATCATCACCACGATCACAGCCATGACCCGCAAGATGCGGATATGATCGATGAGAGCTGTTCCTGCGGCCACGATCACACCCACAATCACGATCACGCGCAGAAGGAGGATGGCTCCCATGCTGGATGATTTCTTCACCCGCGCCCTCTTGGGTGGCATTGGCATTGCCCTGGTCTCTGGCCCATTGGGCTGCTTCATCGTCTGGCGGCGAATGGCCTATTTCGGCGAAACCATGGCCCATGCTGCCCTGCTTGGCATTGCCTTGAGCCTGCTGTTTGACCTGATGCCGATTGCCGGGGTCTTTTTGGTCTCCATCGTCATCGCGCTCATTCTCTATGGTCTTGAAAAGCTTGACCGCCTGTCAACCGACACCTTGCTTGGCATCCTGTCTCATGCCTCACTGGCCATTGGCCTTCTCACGCTTGGCTTCATGACATGGCTAAGGATCGATATCATGTCGCTGCTCTTTGGCGACATCCTGTCGGTCAGCAGGCTTGATCTGGGTGTCATTTGGGGCGGAGGCGCTTTGGTTCTCTGTATGCTCTTTATGCATTGGCGCAGCCTGTTGGCCAGCACCATCAGCCCAGATATAGCCGCCGCTGAAGGCTTACCAACCCAGCGGGCCAATCTGGTCTTTGTGCTGCTGATTGCGCTGGTGATCGCAGTCGCGATGAAGCTGATCGGCGTGTTGCTGATCACTTCACTGCTAATCATTCCGGCGGCCACCGCAAGGCAATTTGCCAGAAGCCCCGAAACGATGGCTTTGTTCGCGGCTGGCATCGCCTGTCTGTCGATCCTTGCGGGTCTGAATGCATCCCTGATCTGGGATTCCACCCCCGGCCCGTCCATCGTGCTGGCCGCCTTCCTGCTCTTTCTGGGGGCACTGGCAACTGCCCCCTTCCTGCGCAAGTTGCGCAAGAGCTGAGAAAGGCGTTATTTCGAGCGCAAGATCATGTCCTTTGACGCCATAAAAAATACCGCGGGAAGCAAGATCCCGCGGCACTTGTCAAAGGCTTATTGCCTCAAAATCGCTGATTGCAAAAGTAAGCCTAGCCGTTGGCAATATATTGGCCGCCATTGACCGTCATCACCGCCCCGGTGATAAAGCCTGCTTTTTCCGACGCCAGGAATCCCACCATCGCAGCGATCTCTTCGGCCTGCCCCAACCGGCCCACCGGAATGCTCGACACGATGCTTTCGAGCACCTTCTCGGGCACTGCGGCCACCATGTCAGTGTCGATATAGCCCGGACAGATGCAGTTAACGGTCACGCCTTTGCGGGCGGTTTCCTGCGCCAACGCCTTGGTGAAACCGATGACACCCGCCTTGGCTGCGGAATAGTTGGACTGACCCATCTGGCCTTTCTGGCCATTGATCGAGGAGATATTGATGATCCGGCCATGGGCACGGGCGCGCATTTCATCAATCACCGGCTTGGTCATGTAATACATCGAATTGAGGTTTGTGTTGATGACGTCATGCCATTCATCAACCCCCAGCTTGTGCAGCATGCCATCACGGGTGATGCCCGCATTGTTGACCACCACATCGATGATTCCAAGGTCTTCCTCGATCTGCCGCAGACCCGCCTTGCAAGCTTCAAAATCGCCCACATCCCATTTATAGGCCTTGATCCCGGTCCGTTCGGTAAAGGACCGGGCCCGCTCGTCATTGCCACAATAATTGGCAGCGACCAGAAAACCGGCTTGTTTGAGTTCAATCGAAATGGCTTCCCCGATGCCTCGGGTCCCACCGGTAACTACTGCAACTTTAGACATCTCTCTCCCCTATGTCAGTTTCCGAAAACCGCTCTCTCCTGCGGCCAGCCGGCACAGATTGGTCTGAAGTCGGCCAAAGCCATCCAAACCGGTTGCGCAGAGCGGCCCCGCCGCCCTGCAAGCTTGTTCTTGGACCGGGACAAATGGCCATCTTTATTCTTTGGTGCCTGCCGAATTATGTCCAAGTCCCGGATCAAAATGATCGGGTCCACATCCTCCTTGGACCCAGATCACCATTTCCCCCTAGCGTTCGACGCAGAGTGCCACGCCCATGCCGCCGCCGATACACAAGGTCGCCAGACCCTTCTTGGCATCACGACGCTTCATTTCATGCAACAGGGTAACCAGCACCCGACAGCCAGACGCACCGATCGGGTGACCGATGGCAATCGCGCCTCCATTCACATTCACCTTCTCGACATCCCAGCCCATATCCTTGTTGACGGCGCAGGCCTGTGCAGCGAAGGCTTCGTTGGCTTCGATCAGATCAAGGTCTCCGGCGTTCCAGCCAGCCTTTTCCAATGCCTTGGTAGAAGCCGGGATCGGACCGCTGCCCATAATGGCCGGATCGGTGCCTACAGAGGCCCATGCCTTGATGGTGGCAAGCGGCGTAAGTCCGCGTTTTTGTGCTTCGTCCGCACTCATCAGAACGACAACAGCCGCACCATCATTGATGCCCGACGCGTTGCCTGCAGTGACCGAGCCATCCTTGGTGAAGGCCGGACGCAGTTTCTGCATGCCTTCAAGATTGGCCCCGTGGCGGATATATTCATCATCCTCGACCACCCGCTCCTTGCGGCGTTCGATGACCGTCACCGGCACGATCTCGTCCTTGAATTTGCCAGCTTTCTGTGCGGCCTCGGCCTTGTTCTGCGAGGCAACGGCAAAGGTGTCCTGCACATCACGGCTGATGTCCCACTGGTTGGCAACATTCTCGGCGGTCTGGCCCATATGATAATCATTGAAGGCACACCACAGGCCATCCTTGATCATCGTATCGGTAAATTTCGCATCCCCCATCTTGGTGCCAGCGCGCATATTGGCGGCATGCACCGACAGAGACATATTTTCCTGACCACCGGCCACAACGATCTTCGCATCTCCCATTGCGATCTGTTGCATTCCAAGCGCCACAGTGCGCAGACCAGAGCCACATACCTGATTGATCAACCAGGCAGGAGCCCGTTCGCCAACACCGGCTTTAAGAGCGGCCTGACGGGCCGGGTTCTGTCCCTGACCTGCTGTCAGAACCTGACCCAGGATCACCTCGTCAACATCCGCCGGGTCAATACCGGCTTGGGCTAGCGCCCCTTTGATTGCAGTGGCCCCCAGCTCGGATGCCGGCATGTTGGCAAATGAGCCCAGAAAAGACCCAACAGGGGTACGCGCTGCCGCGACGATGACAATGTCAGTGCCTTGAGTCATAATAGTTTCCCTATTTGTTTGGCAGAAAATCTCTCTCAAGCTCGCCTTTGTGCTGCACTGCCGCAAACCTCCCTGACGAGCATACACCTTCAAACACTCCGCCATAATTCGGCTAAAATCCGGCATAGTGTCAATTAAGCCATGGGCCTAGTCTGAAAGACCAATGGCCAAAGGCGCACTTTATAATTTGTCCCATATGCCTCTTGACTGCAAGCCTAGGGCCGGTTGCACAAAAGGCAACCGACAGGACTTGGCAATGCAGCGCGAAACCACTAAGCTAAAAGCTCTTTTTGGAACCGGCATGGTGAGGAGAACGTGTCGGTCACATGTAAAAAGGCACCCACATGACAAAAAAGTCTGATCAGACTATCATCAAGAAATATGCCAACAGACGGCTCTACAATACGGGCACGAGCACTTATGTGACGTTGGAAGATCTCTCTGAGATGGTAAAGGCGGAGGAGGATTTTGTCGTATTTGATGCCAAAAGTGGCGACGACATCACCCGCTCGGTGCTCACCCAAATCATTTTCGAGCATGAAAACAAGGGGCAGAACATGCTGCCCATCGCCTTCCTGCGCCAATTGATCCGCTTTTACGGCGACAGCATGCAGACCCTTGTGCCGAGCTATCTGGAATTCTCGATGCAGAATCTCACCAATGATCAGGACAATCTGCGCAAGCAACTGTCCGAATCCTTTGGCGGCTCGGCCTTTGAGGCAATGGAAGAGCAGGTGCGCCGCAATTCCGAAATGTTCGAAAATGCCATGAAGATGTTCATGCCCTTCGGACAGGCCGCCTCAGGCGCCCAGCCAGCAGCCCCTGAAGAGAAGAAGTCAAACGAACTGGATGCCTTAAAAGACCAGATTGCCGACATGCAGAAAAAGATCTCGGAGCTCGCCGACAAAAAAGACAGCTAGAGCGGATCCCTGCAAGCGAAAATGAAAAAACCTCTGAGACGCACGTCCAGAGGTTTTTGATGTCGCGAATAAGGATCATTGTTAGCGGCGCGCAAAGCGCGCTTACCCCAGCGCCGCAGTCTCGCGATCAGACTGCCAAGGGATATCCTTGCTGGCCTTGCCAAAATGATACCCTTGAAAGAAGCCAATCCCCATCTCGGACAGGATATCGGCAATCTCTTGATCCTCGACCCATTCGGCGACGACCCCGATATCCAGCTCACTTGCCAGTTCGGCAAACATGCGAACGAAGGCACGATTCTGCCGGTTGCTGACGATGTCACGCACGAACGAACCGTCGATCTTGACCAGATCAACATCCAGCGCCTGCAAATTGCGAAAAGAGGTATAACCCGCCCCGAAATCATCGATCGCGACCTTGGCCCCCAGTTCATGCAATTTGTGAACGAACTGCACCGCCACATCCATATTGCGGATGGCCGCGGTTTCAGTGATCTCCACCACCAGCCGTCGGGCGACGTCGGGATTGGCCCCGACACGGGCCTGCAGATAGGTCGTCCAGTCTTTGTCCATGCCCACATCTGGCGATACATTGATGCTCAGTCGTGCTTCTGGATAGGTAAAGAGAACATCCAGTGTCATTTCCAGAATGCGGTGATCGAGCATCGCTGCCAGACCGAGGCGCTCGGCATATTGCACAAAGGTTGCCGCAGGGATCGGCTCGCCCTTGCTGTCATCGACCCGCATCAGCACTTCGTGATAGGAAACCTTGCCGGTCTCGGCTGTCACAATCGGCTGGAAGGCCAAGACAATGCGCCGCTCATTGAGAGCAGAAATCACTTCATCCGCCATGCGGATTATTTTTTCGCGCTCATCCAGTGCAAAAGGCACGGAATGGAAGGATCGAAACGCTCCGCGATTATGGCGCTTGGCCCGATCAAGCGCATCCAGAGCGCAAATTTCGGCGGTGCGCAGATCGGGCACCGAATCGTTCAGATGCACGCCGCCCATGGTCAGGGTCACATGCACAGGGCCTGCATCGGTCTGGATCAGATCATCGCGGGCCGCTTCCAAAAAGCGCTCCGCAGTCGCTGCCATTTCCTGCTCGGAGCAATTGTTGATCAAGAGCCCGAATTTGGTCCCCGAAATCCGGCCCACCAGATCGCCATCGCGCAGGCGCAGCGATATCCGCTTGGCTACCTCGCGAATCACCTGATCAGCGACATCAAATCCATAGGCTTCATTGACCACCCTGAAATTGTCGATATGGGCCACCAGATAGCAGGCTGTCGTTCCGGTTTTCTCTTGACGCCGGATGGCCTGAATCAGTTGATCGCAGAAAAATGTACGGTTATAAAGGCCGGTCAGTTCGTCAAACTGGGACAGGAAGCGCTGCCGATGCTCGCGACTTTGTCGCTCATCCACAATCCGCATCAATCCGTGGATCCGCTCCGCACGCCCATCAGCCCCAGCAAACCAGCGCCCGCTCTCTTCGAGCCACAAGCGTTTCTCTGATTGCAACCCGTCAGGCGCAAAACAATAGATGCATTCAAATGGCACACCAGAGCCATCATCCGCCCGACCGGATCCAAAAATGGCCCGGTAACGAGTTGCAAGCGTATCGGGCGTTACGCAATCGGCAAAGGCCTGGCCAGTGGCCATACGCGAGGCAATGTCCGCATCGAACACGTCGCGTACATTGCTGCTCCAGCGCAAATGGTCTCCACTTGCCTGCCAGTCATAGATCACTTCACCGATCGATGTGAGAATATCACGCGCTTTCAATGCCATCTTCTTATTCTGGAATGGTTGTCGGGCCTGTTTGATTGATTGCTCTCTGCCTTCCATCCAGCCATCCAAGCCCTGGTTGAGCCCCCAGCTCGCCATCAGACCATTTCAGACCACACGCACCCCAACAGACATACAAAGCCACCACCTTCCTCAATTAGACGCACTCAAGGTTAATTTTTTCCAAATCAAAGCCCTTTTCACACGCTCGCCTTTACCAATGTCTTAACAAACTCTTAACGGCTGGCCCGCTTCTTGCTCCATTTCTCCTGAGAAGACGAATAAACGTCTCGATTGTCCCAATTTGGAACAGTTAGCAGGAAGGCAGAGCAAATGTCCGGATTGATCCTTGCAGCAGCGTCTCAAAATCCGACGGGTCACAATCCCTATGGGACCCCGTTGTTGACGGATGCTCGTCGTGAGCGCCTTTCTCAACCACAAAGAGACGCCGAGCAGGCCCGGCCAATCCGCAACGAGCCTCCCCATGCCACACCGGCCATGGGCACCTACGCGCACATTCAGGCACAAATTCTCGGCAGCAACGGTCTTGGCCCCAATGGGCAGCGCAGCTTCCGCCGCCCGACCGCCAACAGCCCACGCGAAGCCGCCCGGGCCTATGGCCAGGCGCGCCGTCGGCCCCAAACCGTATCCGACATGCCACGCCTGCAAAATGTCATCTAGAGCCAACTGAGGGTCTTTGAGGCTAGATCCCGATTGCCATCCCGTCTTTGCGACAGTCGGATGCACCGCAATAGAAGCCGGTTTCCTCATCGCGGGCGATGATCTGTCCGCCGCCATGGGGCTTTTCGCCCCAGACCATTTTATGGCCTTTGGCCTCCAGCGCGCTGAAGACCGCCCCATCCAGCGACGTTTCAGCGACAATGTCTCCCGCGTCATTCCAGAATAGCCGCGGCGCATCCAGCGCCTCCTGCGGGTCCATGCCAAAATCGACCATATTGGCAATCACTTGCGCATGGCCTTGCGCCTGATAGGACCCACCCATCACCCCAAAAGACAGCCATGTCTTGCCGTCCTTGCGGGCCATCGCCGGAATGATGGTATGCATAGGGCGCTTGCCGCCATCAATGCAATTGGGATGATCTGGGTTGACCACAAAGCAAGCGCCGCGATTCTGCAGCATCACGCCGCTTTTCTCCGTGCAGACCCGCACCCCAAAGCCGCGATAAACGGAATTGATGAAAGACACCATCCGTCCGTCCCGATCTGCGACCGACAAATAGATTGTATCAGATTGAGACGGCACAAAACTTGGCAGGCTTTCGTTGCGCATCTGTGTCGAAATGGACGCAGCCAATTGACGGGCATAGGCATCCGATATCAGGGTTTCAACCGAAACACGCATATGCTCCGGATCCGTGATATGCGCATCCCGCATTCCATAGGCCAAACGCCCTGCTTCCAACTGCACATGATGACGTTCCGCGCCGTGGGGATCAAGAGATGCCAGATCGAACTGTTCAAGGATCTTCAACAGGGTCAGTGCGGTGATGCCCTGCCCGTTGGGCGGCAACTCGACAACTTCCACACCGCGGTAAAAAGCAGAGACCGGCGACAACGCGTCACACGTGATGCCAGCCATATCCTCCTCGGTCAACAGCCCGCCATAATGCTGAACCAGAGCCGCGATCTCGGCAGCAATCGCCCCGCAATAGAAGGCATCACTCCCGCCCTCAGCCACCGCCCGCAAGGTCTTGGCTAATGCGGGCGCTGCGTGACGCTCACCCGCCCGTGGCGCACGGCCGTCAAGGAGATAATGTCTGGCCGCACCGGGATCACGCTTCAATGCGGCCACCAGATCCTGCCAGTCCCACGCAACCCGAGAAGTGACGGCATAGCCCCTTTCCGCATAATCAATCGCCGGTTGGAGGGCGGCATCAAAGCCTAGCGTGCCATGGTCATGGACCAGCCGCTCCCAGCATTTGAGCGCGCCGGGCACGGTCACAGAATGGATACTGCTTTCGGAGATCTCGGTGATGCCCTGCTCAAGGAACCATTCGGTCTTGGCAGCCGCCGCAGCCCGACCGGATCCGTTATAGCCATGCACCGAGCCATCCGGCTCGCTGACAATCGCAAAGCAATCGCCACCAATGCCGGTCATATGCGGTTCAACCACGCACAGCACCGCTCCGGCAGCAACCGCCGCATCCACAGCATTGCCACCTTTGTGCAACACCGACAGGGCAACCTGACTGGCAATCGGGTGCGAGGTGGCACACATACCTGCCTCGCCATAAACAGGGGAACGTCCGGGCAACTGAAAATCCCGCATGGTCAAGCCTCCTCCTCAGGCCGAACTGGTTTCTGTCCGGCTCATTCTCTGGCCCTTGTTAACGCTTGCATCGCTGGATCGCGCATTGGACCATTGTCTGGATAAATCGAGGGATCAGGACAACCCCTACAAAACCATCGCTGATATCAATCCCAAGCGCAATGCCTTTTACGAAGAACGGGCCTTATCAGAAATCAGGCTCGATACAAAAAGGGTCCCGCTCGTTCAAACGGAACCCGTCACTGGTATGCGAAGAAAAGCCAGAGGCGTCAGGTCACCAAGCGCACTCTAGAGCATGCCGCCCGGCCCGATGGCCACATCACGCGTCGCCCCGCGAATGGTGATCGAATAGCCCGCAATCACGTCAATCAGCGAAATGCACATCAGAATGAAGAAGACGCTGGTTGCGGTTTGCGGCACCAGCAGGAACTCCACCAGATACGCAACAAACAACAGGGTCGAAAGAATATGATCGACAATCGAGCTAACCCCTGTACGCGTTGCCTTCAGGATCTCGACAAAGAGCAGCGCCAGCGCCGAAACGATCATCACATCCCCAAGCGTCAGGGTCCAGCGTGCTTCCGACACCATCTCGATGGTAAAGATCGGCGCGCTCCACGGATCGCCAATCGCACTCCCCATCAATCCAAATGCAAAAGCATTGTAGACAAGCAAAGGGGCAATCAACAGCGGGATATTGAAGATCATTGAAAGACACTCCAAGCCAAAGAATGAATGTAGAGAACAAGGCTGCCGGACGCAGAAGCCAAGGCCATCATGCCATACAAGGAAAATGGGCATAAAAAAAGGCCGGACAAGTCCGACCTTTTTAAACTTTAATCGTCAAGAAGCAAAGACTTAGTCTTTGGCTTCCAAAATCTGACGACCACGATACATGCCGGTCTTCAGGTCGATATGATGAGGACGGCGCAGCTCGCCAGAATCCTTGTCTTCGACATAGACCGACTGTTTTAGTGCATCCGCAGAGCGGCGGAAGCCACGCTTCATGCGGGTCACTTTTTTCTTTGGCACAGCCATGGTCAAAACTCCGTCGTCAATAGTCCACAGTCCGGGGCGAGCCCCGATGCGGAACCTACTCTGTTGTAAGAGATTGCGGGCCTTATACAGAACCCAAGCGCGCTTGACCAGAGCAATCTTGCAAAAATGATTGCTTTTTACGGATTCTCTCGTCAAACATCCCGTCTTTGCACCACTCTTTACCTTGCCCGGTTGAAAATTCAAGCCCTTTTGTTGGATTCCCCCTTTAAACAAAGGCGGTGAGATGGTTTGCCAACAACCGGATATTACTCTCCATGGCTGAGCGTGGCCGCCATACCATTGCAATTTCGCGCACTGCCGATGGCTCCTTGAGGTCGCGCACAACGATATCCAGCCCGTCCACCAGACCAGCGCGCAAGGCAAGCCCCGGCAACAAGGTCCCGCCCAGCCCATTGGCCACCATCTGAACGATTGTGATCAGACTGGTTGCCTCAATCTCCTCATCCACGGGTTGACCCGGAGTTGGATCGCCCCGTTTGAGGCTGGCAAGGACATGGTCGCGAATGCAATGGCCATCTTCGAGCAGGATGAGAGCCTCACGCCGCAAGTCGAGCGCATCGATCTTTTGGTGCTTGACCAGAGGATGGCGCAAGGGCAAGGCAACATGAAAGCGATCATCCCCCAGCGACTGGCTGTCAAAGCCATCAATACGGTAGGGCAAAGCGATCACCGCTGCATCCAGTCGCCCGGCTTTGACGTCTTCAAGCACATGGCGGGTCAACTTTTCGTGCAGATAGAGTTTCAGGTCCGGAAAAGCCCGGCGCAATCCCGGTAAGGCCCTTGGCAATAAAAATGGCCCGATCGAGGGAATGACCCCCAGTCGCAACCGCCCACTCAAGGGCTTTTCCTGCCTTTGCGCCATTGCCACCAACTCATCGGTATCGCGCAGCAGGGCCTTGGCCCGCCCCAATATTTCTGTGCCCATAACCGTCAGACGAAATTGATCACTCTCACGATCCACCAGCTTGACTTGCAAAATGTCTTCAAGTTGGCGAATGCCTGAACTCAACGTCGATTGCGACACGTGACAAGCCTCAGCGGCACCACGAAAAGACTCCTTCTCAGCCAGGGTGCACAGATACTGCAACTGGCGCAAAGTGGGGCGAATGGGCATCAGGGATCTCCATCAAAGTGGGGCAAAGTGGGACAAACAGGCAAGGCTGATCGGAAAAATTGGATCAAATCGCGGCCATTTTATTATATGATCGATTTTATCGATCAGCAAATTCGAAATTTGAGATTTGATCTATCGAGCCAAATGTGGTTCAAAGGGGCAACAGAATTTGAATTGTTCTAAACGACAATCCTCCCTTCGTACCCTAGGAGATATGCAATGCTTGGTATTGGCGATAAGCTTCCTGAATTTTCTATCACTGGCGTAAAACCCGGCTTCAACGAAATCGTCGAAAATGGCGAAGAAGCGTTTGAAACCCTCACCGAAAAAAGCTTCGAAGGCAAATGGAAGGTCATCTTCTTCTATCCCAAAGATTTCACCTTCGTCTGCCCAACCGAAATTGCTGAATTTGCACGTCTGAACGAAGAATTCGAAGACCGTGATGCAGTGGTTCTGGGCGGTTCCACCGACAACGAATTCTGCAAGCTGGCTTGGCGTCGTGATCATCCGGATCTCAACAAACTGCCAATCTGGATGTTTGCCGACACCAACGGCTCCCTCATCGACGGTCTTGGCGTGCGTCACCCGGACGGCGTTGCCTACCGTTACACCTATGTTGTGGACGCGGAAAACACCATTCAGCATGTCTATGCAACCAACCTCAATGTTGGCCGCAACCCCAAAGACACCCTGCGCGTTCTCGATGCATTGCAGACCGATGAACTCTGCCCATGCAACCGCGAAGTCGGCGGTGCGACCCTCGGCTAAGCCGAATCGATCAAGTGGATGGGCCAAGCGCCCATCCGCACTTTGAGCCAAGTGGCTACCCTCCTCCCAACAGTTTTTCACCATTGCCCTGCGACTGCCAAAGGCGCGGGAATGGCCCCTTACACCCAAATTATAGGATATGCATCATGACCATCGACGCGCTGAAATCCCAAATGCCTGACTTCGCCAAGGATGTGAAGCTGAACCTGTCGAATATGTCCGGCGATGAAAGCCTCACCGATCAGCAGAAATATGGCCTGATGGTTGCCTGCGCCATTGCCACGCGCAGCGCGGCTGTCCGTGACGCTTTCCTTGCCGAAGCCGCCGACAAGCTCTCCGCCGAAGCTTTGAGCGCTGCCAAAGGGGCCGCCACCCTGATGGGCATGAACAATATCTATTACCGCTTCGTGCATTTGGCCTCCAACAAGGATTATGGCTCCATGCCTGCCAAATTGCGGATGAATTTCATCGCTCGTCCCGGCGTTGACAAGGTCGACTTCGAGCTTTGGAGCCTTGCCGTCTCCGCCATCAATGGCTGCGGCATGTGCATCGATTCCCACGAAAGCATTCTGCGCGACAATGGCCTGACCACCGAACAGATCCAGACCGCCATCCGCTTTGCCGCCATCATCCAGTCTGCAGCCATCGCTCTGGAAGCAGCCTGATCGCTGATCAAGTCTGACGCCAGATCAGACCTGAACAAGATGCCAAAACCGTTTGCCCCCCTGATTGTGGACCATCAGGGGGCTTTTTTTGTTTATCCGCTGCGACCTTCCCCTTAGGCGTCACGGCGCTTGCAATCCGTCCCGCGCCTGTGCGATTGCTCTAGCATCCTTTTCGATAAACCAAAGCCCCGATCATGTCTCAAACGCCCGCCTCTCATTCATCTCTCGACACACCTTCCTTTGCCAGCAAATTGGAGGCATCCGCAACGATTATCGCCGATCAGTTGCAAAGCCTCCTGAGCATGGCGACCAGAGACGCGGAGCTGCACCGCCCGGACCGATTGCTCCAGGCCATGCGCCATGGGGTGCTCAATGGCGGCAAGCGCATCCGCCCCTTCCTGATGATCGAAACCGCCCGGATGCTGGGCCATGAAAATGATGGGGTGCTGCGCGCGGCCTGTGCTTTGGAATGCGTCCATTGCTACAGCCTCATTCACGATGATCTGCCAGCCATGGACGATGACGACCTGCGGCGTGGCAAGCCCACCGTCCATGTGGCCTTTGATGAGGCAACCGCCATTCTGGCCGGGGACAGCCTCTTGACCCTTGCCTTTGACATTCTGGCCGACGGAGCCACCCATGCCGATGCATCCGTTCGGGCTGAATTGGTGCTGGGGCTGGCGCAAAATGCCGGACTGGGTGGCATGGCTGGCGGCCAGATGCTCGACATCGAGGCCGAGGGGCGCGAGCGGACAGAAGCAGACATTTTGCAAATGCAGGCGATGAAAACCGGAGCCCTTCTGCGCTATGCCTGCGAGGCCGGGGCAATTCTGGCCAAGGCCAGCCCGGACGACCGCGCCACCCTCACCCGGTTTGGCACCATCATCGGCCTTGCCTTCCAGCTGGCCGACGACCTGCTTGATGTCACCGCCACATCGGAACAATTGGGCAAGACTGCTGGCAAGGATCTAACGTCAGAAAAAGCCACCCTCGTCAGCCTCTATGGCGTTGAGGCAACGCGGCAAAAGCTCGCCGCCCTGATCGAGGAAGCCGAAAGCTTGCTCGCCCCTTACGGAAAACGGGCCGAGACGCTGATCGCCACGGCCCGATTCATTGCCGAACGGGAAAAATAAGCCGGCTCAACCCCTGAACAGACGATCTTGCCAGAAGATCAGGCGGCCTGGATCAGGCGGACTAGATCAGGCCGCACCCGCTCCAAAGCGCTGTTCGATATAATCGCGCACCATCTGGTGGAATTCCGCAGCGATATCATCGCCGCGCAGGGTCGCCTTTTTCTCCCCGTCAATGAAGACCGGTGCGGCAGGCGCCTCGCCGGTGCCGGGCAGAGAAATGCCAATATCAGCATGTTTTGATTCGCCCGGCCCATTGACCACACAGCCCATCACCGCAACATTCAGCGCCTCGACACCGGGATATTGCTCTCGCCAGAGAGGCATATTGGTGCGGATGTCATTCTGAATATCCTGCGCCAGCTCTTGGAATACCGTCGACGTGGTTCGGCCACAGCCCGGACAGGCTGCAACAATCGGAATGAAGGAGCGGAACCCCATGCTCTGGAGCAATTCCTGCGCCACCTGAACCTCACGGGTTCGATCCCCGCCCGGTTCCGGTGTCAGGGACACGCGGATTGTGTCGCCGATGCCTTGCTGCAGAACCATGCCCATGGAGGCAGCAGAGGCAACAATGCCCTTTGTGCCCATGCCTGCTTCGGTCAGGCCCAGATGCAGCGCATAATCGGAGCGCCGCGCCAACTCGACATTAACCGCAATCAGATCTTGCACCTGAGACACCTTGGCCGACAGGATGATCTGATGGGGCGACATGCCCAACTCTTCAGCCCGCTTGGCCGACAGCAAGGCCGACTGGATGATGGTTTCATGCATCACCTTCTCGGCGGGCTGCGGATCGGCACTGGCAGAGTTCTCATCCATCAGCTTGGTCAGCAATTCCTGATCCAGCGAACCCCAATTGACCCCGATCCGCACCGCCTTCTGATAGTGGTTGGCGGTCTCGATCATCATCGAAAATTGCTGGTCGCGCCGCGCCTTGAAGCCCACATTCCCCGGATTGATCCGGTATTTGTCGAGCGCTTCGGCACAGGCAGGATGATCTGCGAGCAGCTTGTGGCCGATATAGTGGAAATCCCCGACCAGCGGCACATCGACACCAAGCCGCAACAGCCGTTCCTTGATTTTGGGCACAGCGGCGGCTGATTCGTCCCGGTCCACCGTGATCCGCACAAGTTCCGATCCAGCCTTGTGCAAAGCGGCCACCTGCGCCACCGTACTGTCCACATCCGCTGTGTCCGTGTTGGTCATTGACTGCACGACGATCGGCGCGCCGCCACCAACGGTGACGGACCCTACCTTCACTGCCTTGGTGATGCGACGTTCAAGGGGAGCGGTTAGAAAGGCCATAGATCCTCACTTTCCCGGGAGATCCGGATCGGCCCACTCTTGCAGGCCTGCGCGTCACGACCCATTGAGCCAACGGTCGGTGAGCTGGGGAAAAGTTCAAGCAGGCCTTATATGGCAAATCACACAGTCAGGCGCAAGGAGCCACCGCCTTTCTATGCACTCTCAAGGATCGCAAAAAGGCAGGCACACTCACTCTTCGCTGGCAACGAAGCCGCGGCAATCAGAACAAATGCCGCGAATTTCCAGCACCGGCGCATTGGGGGTGAATTGGGCCGTCGCCGCAATCGTGTCGATCAGGCCGCTCAGGCTCTCGGACTGGAATTCCGCTGCCCGACCGCAATCGTCACACAACAAAAAAATGATCACATCCCGATGCCCTTCAATACAATGGGTACAGGCGACATAGGCATTGCGGCTTTCGATGCGGTGAATGATGCCATTCTCCATCAGGAATTCGAGCGCCCGATAGATCGAGATCGGCGCAAGCATCGTCTCGCCCTTTTCCTTGCGCACCCTATTCAGCCGATCAAGAATATCATAGGCGCTGGCAGGCACATGACTGGAAGAGAGCACTTCGAGCACCGCCTTGCGCTGGTCGGTCAATCTCAGGCCCCGCTCCTTGCAGAGCCTTTCAGCAGCCCCCAGCATCTCGCTGACACAATGGCTGTGGTCATGGTCTTCCAGTTCGATCATTGCCACACTCCTTCTTCAGCCTCCTGATGGGCGAACGAGCCCCTTGATGATGCACTGCACTTTCGAACTATGCACAACCATATGCCCTTGCCAAGCCTCACAAGCCATTTAAGCTGCCCTGCAATCAGAGATGCCAGCATAACTGGAAATCCAGATCCGGCATATCAACTTTATGGATCATGAGACATATGGCCCGCCCCCTGCCTGAGTGCAAGAAGCGGCGCAGTGACAGGAGAGAGACAGAGATGACAAGCCAAACCACATCCCGCAAGGGTGCCCATCAGGGCCAGACCGCCTTCATCACCGGATCGACCAGCGGCATTGGCCTTGGCGTCGCCCGCGCCATGGCCAGCGAAGGGGCCAATGTGGTGATCAATGGCCTTGGCGACGCCAACGAAATTGAACAGATCCGCAAGGCCATCGAAGAGGATTTTGGCGTACGCGCGATTTATAGTGCCGCCAACATGCTCGACCCGGAAGCCATCCAGCACAGCATTCGCGTCACCGAAGACGAATTCGGCATGATTGACATTCTTGTCAACAATGCGGGCATTCAGCATGTCTCACCGATTGAGAAATTCCCGATCAATCAATGGGATGCCATCATCGCAATCAATCTCAGCTCCAACTTCCACACCATCCGCACCGCTCTGCCCAAGATGAAACAGAAGGGCAAAGGCCGGATCATCAATATCTCGTCCGCCCACTCTCTGGTCGCCTCCCCTTACAAAGCGGCCTATGTCGCCGCCAAGCACGGCGTGGCCGGGCTGACCAAGACTGTTGCTTTGGAAGTGGCCGAAGAAGGCATCACGGTCAATGCCATCGCGCCGGGCTATGTCTGGACGCCGTTGGTGGAACGCCAGATCCCCGACACGATGAAGGCCCGCAACATGACCGAGGAAGAAGTGAAGCGCGACGTGCTGCTACAGGCCCAGCCAACCAAGGAATTTGTCACCATCGAGCAAGTGGCAGATCTGGCGCTCTATCTTGCAAGCGATTCGGCAGCCTCCATCACCGGCACAACCATTTCCATGGATGGTGGCTGGACCGCGAAATAAGCCGCACACGCGCTCAAAATCAAAAAGGCCGGTTGGAGCCACCCCAACCGGCCTTTTGATAAATCACAGTGTCCCGACAGTGTCCCGACAGCTCAGTTGGCGGCAGCGGGGGCCACGGCCTTCGGCTCGGCAATATCAAGTAGATTGCGCATATCGCCTTCCTTCTGGGTCAGATCGGCAAGAGTATATTTGTCGAGCGCCTTGAGGAAGGACTCCAGCGCATCATTGAGCGCCTGATTGAAGTCGCACATGGACAGAAGCGGGCAGTCATAGCTGCCTTCGTCAAAGCAATCGGCAAGATGGAAATTCTCTTCCGCCGCCCGGATGATCTGGCCAAGGGTGATGTCAGAGGGGTCTTTCGCCAGCTTCAGACCACCATTGCGGCCTCTATGCGTGGTGATGAATCCGTTCGACACCAGAATCGGCAAAATCTTGAACAGGTGATATTCCGAAATATCATAAACCCGGGCAATCTCGCTCACCTTGGCAAAATCGCCCTTCTTGGCCGCGCAATACATCAGAATGCGGACAGAGTAATTGGCCTGCTGGGTCAGTCTCATGATCGGGTCACCTAATGCTCTCGATTTGGATCTCTTGATACGCGCTGCCCGGGCTTGCAGATCTGATCGGTCAGATCTTGCAATCATACCCTTCATCGCGCTCAGGACCATTTTTCTTTCAGGTCTGACGCGACATGCAAGCGCTTTACGCCTTGCTTCTGGTAGCGCAGATCTAATATGGGGTAATTTGGGTCATTTTTCCATAGCTTAGAATAGAAACAGAGACGCAGCATTTGCCCACTGGGATAACTTGGCATAGTTTTCGAGGTCTGACAGCCCTTTACCGTCGCCCCGATGGCCAACAACGAGCACCTTCATGTTCAATTATCTGCCGTCCCTTTCCGCCTTGCGCGCCTTTGAGGCCGCGGCTCGCCATCTCAGTTTCACCAAGGCGGCAAATGAGCTTGGCGTCACCCAAAGTGCCATTTCGCGCCAGATGCGAGCGATGGAAGAATTGCTCGGCCTGCGCCTCTTTGAACGCACAGGGGCCGGGCTGGTATTGACCGAAGCAGGCGCGGTCTATGCCGACAAGATCCGTTCGAAGTTGCAGGATATCGAAACCGCGACCTTGGAATTGCTGGCCTATCGCGGTCAGGGGGGCGAGCTGACCATTGCCTGCCTGCCGACCCTTGGCGCCCGCTGGCTGGTGCCGCGCCTGAACAAATTCACCACCGCGCATCCGGAAATCCTGATCCATATCGTCACCAAGATCGCGCCGTTCGAATTCAGCGATCAGCATATTGACGCTGCCTTTCATTTTGGTGATGCCACCTGGACCGGCGCGCTGACCGATGCCTTGATGCCGGAATTCATCCTCCCTCTTGGTCATCCAGATTTGCTCAAGGAAAAGGAAGAGCTGGGCCTCGCCGCCTTGCTGCATAAATATCCCCTGCTGCAGGCGTCATCCCGGCCAACCATCTGGCCTCATTGGTTCAACCAGACCGGCCTTAGCCATGCCAACCCTCATGTTGGCCCGCGCTTTGAGCATTTTCACATGGTGATCCGCGCGGCGGCGGCCAAAATGGGTGTTGCCATCCTGCCGCGCCTGCTGGTCGAAGAAGAGCTGGCCTCCGGCGAACTGGTTGCCCTTGATAACGCGGCGGTGCAATCCAACGGCAATTACTATTTTGCCTATCCCCAGACCAAGCGCGCCAACCCCAATTTACAGACCTTCCGCACCTGGGTCATGCGCGAAGCTTTGGTCACCAAGAAACAAATGCTGAAAGCCTATGAAGCCAAATAGAGGCGCGCCCTCTTGCCGCACAGGATAACCATCTTGCATGCCCAAGGCTTGTTTTGGGGCAAATTTGGCCTTCATCCATTACCAAAGCTCATGGGTCTTTGAATATTCGTCGCTTCTCCCAAAGCCGTGCGAGCATTAGGATGGCCGCAAAGCTGGCCGGACAGATGACGCCCCTGCCTTATGATGTGACCCGTCGCGGCCTACAGGCGCGATTGCACAGGGTCGAAGGTATGGTCGCCAGATTCACTCTCCCGGGATAAGCTCACCACAAGGCGATGCCCTGAGGACCGGACCCAATGGTGGTACCGTCCCGACCAACGAGACATCGCGCAAATTTGTTAGGAAACACAGCCCGTCTCGCTTGCTGATATTCGGACAAGTGCAAAGGCTGCCAGTCAAGGAGCAGGCTCTTATGTGTGCCAAACCGCAATTCACCTGGGATGATCCCTTCCATTTCCGCGACCAGCTGGACGAAGACGAGCGGATGATCACCGATGCCGCCCGCGCCTTTTGTGACGACAAGCTGATGCCGCGCATTCTGGAAGCCAACCGCAAAGAGACCTTCGATATCGAGATCATGCGCGAATTGGGTGAAGTCGGCTTCCTCGGCCCAACCATCGCCGAGGAATATGGCGGGGCTGGCGTCAGCAACGTTGCCTATGGCCTGATTGCCCGCGAGATCGAACGCGTTGATTCGGGCTATCGCTCCGCCATGTCGGTGCAGTCTTCCCTCGTCATGCACCCGATCAATGCCTATGGCACCGAAGAGCAGAAAAAGAAATATCTGCCAAAACTCGCCACCGGCGAAATGATCGGTTGCTTCGGCCTGACCGAACCCAACCATGGCTCTGATCCGGCGTCAATGATCACCCGCGCCAAAAAGGTCGATGGTGGCTATCGCCTCACCGGTGCCAAAATGTGGATCACCAACAGCCCGATCGCTGACATTGCCATTGTCTGGGCCAAATCCGACGCCCACGACGGCAAGATCAAGGGCTTCATCGTTGATGCGAGCACTGAGGGCTATTCGGCACCCAAGATCGAAGGCAAGATGAGCCTTAGAGGCTCAATCACCGGCGAGATCGTCCTCGACAACGCTTTCGTGCCCGACGACAACCTGCTGCCAAATGTCCAAGGCTTGGCAGGCCCCTTTGGCTGCCTCAACAAGGCCCGCTATGGCATTGCCTGGGGCGTGATCGGTGCCGCAGAATTTTGCTGGCATGCCTCGCGCCAATATACCCTCGACCGCACCCAGTTTGGTCGTCCACTGGCCCAGACCCAGCTCATCCAGCTCAAACTGGCTGACATGCAGACCGAAATCACCCTTGCTCTGCAAGCCGCCCTGCGAGTGGGTCGCCTGATGGATGAAGACAATTGCGCAGTCGAAAATGTCTCGCTGATCAAGCGCAACAACTGCGGCAAGGCGCTGCATATTGCCCGTCTTGCCCGCGACATGCATGGCGGCAACGGCATTTCCGATGAGTTCCACGTGATCCGTCACATGGTCAATCTGGAAACCGTCAACACCTATGAAGGCACCCACGATATCCATGCGTTGATTCTGGGCCGCGCCCAGACCGGCCTGCAGGCATTCTTCTGAGCCATAGAGCAAGTCGGGCACAAGATCCGACCTGAAGAAAAAGTCTGATTTGGACGTAGAGGAGGAGACCGTCCATGACAGGAGCCCTGTCGCATATTCGTGTGCTCGATCTGTCCCGCATTCTGGCTGGCCCATGGGCCAGTCAGATCCTTGGGGATCTCGGTGCCGATATCATCAAAATCGAACGGCCCGGCAAGGGCGATGACACCAGAGGCTGGGGGCCGCCTTTTCTGCCCGATGCCATGGGTGGGGCGAGCCATGACGCGGCCTATTTCGCCTGCTGCAACCGCAACAAGCGCTCGCTGGCCCTCGATATTACCAGCCCGGAGGGCCAGAAGATCATCCGAGATCTGGTCAAGAGCTGCGATGTGCTGATCGAGAATTACAAGGTCGGTGGCCTTGCCAAATATGGCCTTGATTATGACAGCCTCAAAGCCATCAAGCCCGATCTGGTCTATTGCTCGGTCACCGGCTTTGGTCAGACCGGACCGGATGCCCATCGCGCGGGGTATGATTTCATGATTCAGGCCATGGGTGGCCTGATGAGCGTCACGGGCCAACCTCAGGGCACCCCCGGCGGTGGTCCGGTCAAGGTTGGCGTGGCGCTGGCCGATGTGATGACCGGCCTCTATGCCACCATCTCGGTGCTGGCCGCCCTCAATCATCGCACAGTCAGCGGCGAAGGCCAGCATATCGACCTCGCCCTACTGGATGTGCAGGTGGCAACCTTGGCCAATCAGGCCACCAATTATCTCATCACCGGTAAGGCTCCGACCCAGATGGGCAATGCCCATCCGAACCTGATGCCCTATCAATCCTTCCCGGCCAGTGACGGCCATTTCATCCTTGCAGTGGGCAATGACAGCCAGTTTGCCCGCTTCTGCGAACTGACCGGCCTTGCTGGTCTGGCCGAGGATGAGCGCTTTGCCACCAACCGCGCCCGGGTCGAGAACCGCACGATCCTGACCGCCAAGATCTCCGCCATCACGGTGGATCGCACCATCGATGACTGGCTCGCTCTGTTTGGCCGAGAAGGCATTCCGTGCGGTCCGATCAACACCCTTGACCGTGTCTTTGCAGAACCACAGGTCCAGCATCGCGGCATGCAGGTGGAACTCCAGCGGCCCGACGGGGCCTGCCTGCCCGGTGTCGGCAGCCCGATCAAACTGAGCAAAACCCCCGTGCGCTACGACATCGCCCCGCCCTTCCTTGGCGAGCATAGCCGCGACGTGCTGGCCCGCGATCTGGGGCTGAATGAAACTGAAATTGAGGATCTGATCGCCCGTCAGATCGTCGAAACGAACGAATAACCCAATCAGGATCGACCGATCCTTGAGGATTGAAGCCATGAGCAACCGCAAAATCACAGGCGCCACCCTTCTCGTCGACAGCCTCGTCGCCCAAGGAGCGTCCAACATCTTCGGCGTTCCGGGCGAAAGCTATCTGGCGGTGCTCGACGCACTGCATGATGCCCCTTCGCTGCATTTCGTCAATGCCCGTCAGGAAGGCGGCGCAGCCATGATGGCCGAAGCCCACGCCAAAGTCACCGGCGAGGTCGGCATCTGCATGGTGACCCGCGGCCCCGGCGCGACCAATGCCAGCGCCGGCATCCATGTGGCCTTTCAGGATTCCACCCCGATGATCCTGTTCATCGGCCAGGTTGCCAGTGACCAGATCGAGCGCGAAGCCTTCCAGGAGATCGACTATCGCCGGATGTTCGGCCAGATGGCCAAATGGGTCGCCCAGATCGATGACCCGGCACGCGTCCCCGAATTCATCGCACGCGCCTATCGCACCGCCCTGTCCGGACGTCCCGGTCCGGTGGTACTGGCCCTGCCTGAAGACATGTTGACCACTGACGTTGCAGCCCCCAAAGCCCTGCCTCCGAAGGTCAAGGCCGCAGACAGCGCCCCGTCGCCGGAAGCGATGGATGAACTAAAAGCCTTGCTAATAGCCGCCGAACGCCCTTTCATGATCATTGGCGGAGGTGGCTGGTCGGCGGATGCCAAACAAGCCGTGACCGACTTTGCCCAAGCCAACGCGATTCCCGTTGGCGTGTCATTCCGCTGTCAGGATTATTTTCCGAACAATCACCCCAATTATGCAGGCCATGTGGGCATCGGCATTGACCCCGCCTTGGCCGCGCACATCAAGCAAAGCGATCTGTTGCTGGTGCTCGGTGCGCGGCTGGGGGAAATGACCACCTCCGGTTACACGCTCATCGACAGCCCGGTCCCGAGCCAGACCCTCATTCACATCCATGCTGACCCCGAAGAGCCCGGCCGTGTCTTTGCCCCGACCCTGTCAATTGCCGCCCGCCACGCCACGGCCGCCAAAATGCTCGCCGAACTTGGCACCGTGCGCAACATGATGGACGTCGACTGGGTGAGCGAGGCACATCAGAACTTTCAGGCCTTCCATGCCATCCCCGCGCGCAAAAGCCCCGGTGACATGCAAATGGCCGAGGTAATGAAGCATATTGATGCCAACACCCCGAACGACACCATCTTCACCAATGGTGCGGGCAATTATGCCATCTGGACCCATCGCTTCCTGACCTATCGCGGCTGGCGCACCCAACTGGCCCCGACCTCCGGTTCCATGGGCTATGGTCTGCCCGCTGCCGTCGCGGCCGCCATTTTTGACAAGACTCGCCCAGTCATCTGCTTTGCAGGAGACGGCTGTTTCCAGATGACCTGTCAGGAATTTGCCACCGCCGCACAGGAACAGGCCCCGATCAAGGTGATCGTCGTCAACAATGGCATCTATGGCACCATCCGCATGCATCAGGAGCGCGAATATCCCGCTCGCCTGTCCGGCACCAGCCTCACCAACCCGGATTTTGCCGCCATGGCCCGTGCCATGGGAGGCATGGCGGAAACCGTAACCAAAACCGAGGATTTCCCTGCCGCCTTTGCGCGCATGATGGATCATGACGGCCCGGCGCTGATCGAAATCATCACCGACCCGCAAGCCCTGACCCCGGTCAAGACACTCGACGAATTCCGCAAGGGCCAATAACCAATAACAAGTAAATCACAATTCAGTTTATCATAACTGAATTGTGGTTCTTTTTCCTGTCTGCAGCGCCGTTCACCCTCCGGCTTACCCTAAAGAGCAACCGCAAATTTTGCTCGCCCACTCGACAGATCACGTTTTTTTACGCATTCTGTTGCCTCAAGCCTAAAAAATGCAGACACGCATCAGGGCGGTAGTTTTCGAGAGGGACACGGGTGCAACAACTGATCGACTGCATCGAGGCCAAACGCGATGACCTTGTTGCATTGACCCAGGATCTCATTCGCTTCCCGACGATCAACCCGCCGGGTGAAGCCTATGAGCCTTGCGCCCGGTTCATTGGCGACCGTTTGGCTGCCAAAGGCTTCGCGGTGGACTATATCCGTGCCTTCGGCACTCCCGGCGACACAGACACCTATCCGCGCCTGAATGTGATTGCCCGCTTTACCGGCAAAAAGCCCGGCCCCTGCATACATTTCAATTCCCATATCGACGTGGTCGAAGTCGGCAAAGGCTGGACAAAACCGCCCTTCGAGGGTGTGGTTGACGATGGCAAGGTCTATGGACGCGGTGCCTGCGATATGAAGGGCGGTCTCGCCGCCTCAATCATCGCGGCGGAAGCCTATATCGAGACCTACCCCGACTTTGCCGGAGCGATTGAGATTTCCGGCACATGTGACGAGGAATCCGGCGGCTTTGGTGGCGTCGCCTATCTTGCCGAGAAGGGTTATTTCAACAAGGATCGGGTTGATCATGTCATCATCCCCGAGCCGTTGAACAAGAACCGCATCTGCCTTGGCCATCGCGGCGTCTGGTGGGCGGAAATCGAAACCCATGGCCACATTGCCCACGGCTCGATGCCGTTCCTTGGCGATTGTGCCGTGCGCCACATGGGTGCGGTTCTTGAATCCTTCGAAGACAGCCTGTTCCCGGCCCTTGCCTCCAAACGCACCGATATGCCCGTCGTGCCGGAAGGCGCGCGGCAATCCACAATGAATATCAACTCGATCCATGGCGGTCAGACCCGGCAGGCCGAAGGGTTGCCCTCGCCATGCGTGCCGGATTCCTGCCGCATCGTGATTGATCGCCGTTTCTTGATCGAGGAAGATATCGACACGGTAAAAGGCGAAATCACCGAACTGCTTGAGCAATTGAAGCAAAGCCGCAAGCGCTTTTCCTATCAATTGACCGACCTGTTCGAGGTCCAGCCAACCATGACCGACAAGGACCAGCCGGTGGTCCGCGCTGTGCATGAGGCCATGCAAGAGGTGCTGGGCACCGCCCCGGACTATGTCATTTCACCCGGAACCTATGACCAGAAGCATATCGACCGTATCGGCAAACTGAAAGATTGCATCGCCTATGGCCCCGGCATTCTCGACCTCGCCCACCAGCCAGACGAATGGGTCGGCATTGAGGATATGGTCGATTCGGCCAAGATCATGGCCCTTGCTATCGCCACACTTTTACGCAATACACAACCAAGTTAACCATCCCTCGGAATGAGGGAAACTGGCCGTCAGACCCCATGGTTTGGCGCGGCATTGACCACCAGGTTGGGAGAACCTTCATGATCAAATCAGCCCTGAAATGGACTGCAGCGATTTCCATGGCGTCCGCTCTGTTCGCCTCTAGCGCCTTGGCCGCCCGCACGGATCTGATCCTCGGCGTCCGATTGGAACCGCCGCATCTTGATCCAACCGCAGGCGCTGCTGCCGCCATCGATGAAGTCGTCTATGCCAACATTTTCGAAGGCCTGACCCGAATTGACGAAAATGGTGCCGTAAAACCGGCGCTTGCCGAAAGCTGGACCATTTCCGAGGATGGCAAGACCTACACCTTCAAGCTCCATGAAGGTGTCAAATTCCACGATGGCACGGACTTCAATGCCGACGATGTGGTCTTCACGCTCGACCGGGCGCGTGGCGAGAAATCCGTCAATGCCCAGAAGGCCCTGTTCGAACCCATCGAAAGCGTCACGGCAATCGACCCACTGACCGTCGAGGTCAAATTGAAACGTCCGACCGGCAGCTTGCTGTTTAATCTCGGCTGGGGCGACGCCATTATGGTGGCGCCGGAAAGCGCTGAGACCAACAAGACCAACCCGGTCGGCACAGGCCCCTTCAAGCTGAGCAAATGGGTCAAGGGAGATTCCATTTCCCTGACCAAGAATGCAGACTATTGGGGGGAAGCGGCCAAGCTCGACAAGGCAACCTTCAAGATCATCGCTGATTCCGCTGCCGCTCTGTCGGCTCTGATGGCCGGTGACGTTGATGCCTTCCCAATTTTTGCCGCGCCTGAAATGCTGCCGCAATTCGAGGCCGACCCTCGCTTCAAGGTGGTCATCGGCACCACCGAGGGCGAAACCGTCTTGTCGACCAACAATGCGCAAAAGCCATTTGACGATGTTCGGGTCCGCAAGGCCATGGCCCATGCCATCGACCGTCAAGCCCTGATCGATGGGGCCATGTTCGGCTATGGCACCCTCATCGGCTCCCACTTCGCGCCGCACAATCCCGCCTATGTTGATCTCTCCCAAGTCTATGACTTTGACCTCGACAAGGCCAAGGCCCTGCTGAAGGAAGCCGGTCTGGAAAATGGCTTCAAGGCCCGCCTGCATCTGCCCCCAACCGACTATGCCCGTCGCTCCGGCCTGATCATTGCCTCTGACCTCAAGAAAATTGGCATCGATCTGGACATCATCAATGTCGAATGGGGCCAGTGGCTCAAACAGGTCTTCAAGGGCAAGGATTATGACCTGACCATCGTCTCCCATACCGAGCCAATGGATATCGGCATTTATGCGCGCGATGATTACTATTTCCAATATAAGAACCCGGAATTCAACGCGATCATCAAAGAGTTGAACGCCACCTCGGATGAAGCCAAACGCACCGAGCTTCTGCACAAGGCACAGAAAAAGCTCAATGACGATGCGGTCAACGGCTTTTTGTTCCAGTTGGCCAAAACCGGCGTCTGGAATGCCAAGATCAAAGGTCTGTGGGCCAATGCCCCCGTCCAAGCCAATGACCTGACCAAGGTCGAGTGGATGGACTAACGCTTGCGGACAAGCTACAAGGGAATAAGGCATGGCGGTCATCGCCGTGCCTTTTCTCATCCTTCGCCCTATATGTCACGCTTTTGAAAGCCAACGTCGCCCCTCATGATCGCTTACAGCCTGCGCCGCCTTGTCTCGCTATGTCTGACCCTGATCGCGGCGTCGCTCTTTGTCTTCGCTGTCATGGAAATCCTGCCCGGCGACCCGGCGGAGCTGATTCTCGGCATCAATGCTCAGGAAGACACGCTGGCCGCGCTGCGTGAGCAACTGGGCCTCAATCTGCCCCTGACCGAACGCTATTGGCATTGGATCACCGGCATGCTGTCTGGCGATTTTGGCACCAGCTACACCTATTCGGTTCCGGTGACCGAGCTGATCGGGGCGCGCTTGACCGTCTCCCTGCCGCTGGCCCTGATCGCTTTGCTGCTCTCCACCCTGATTGCCTTGCCCCTTGGCATCATTGCCGCTGGCAACCACAACAAATGGCCGGATATTTCGCTGATCGGCGCAACCCAATTCGGCATTGCTGTGCCCAATTTCTGGTTTGCCATGCTGCTGGTTCTGGTCTTTGCCGTCACCCTGCGCTGGTTCCCCTCAGGCGGTTTCCCCGGCTGGGATGCGGGTATTCTGCCGTGTCTACAGGCCCTTGTGCTGCCGTCCATTGCCCTTGCGCTGCCGCAGGCGTCGATCCTTGCCCGTATCATGCGTTCCTCGATGCTCGAAGTGATGCATGAAGATTATATGCGCACCGCCCGCGCCAAGGGCCTGACCTTCACCCAGACCTTGCAGCGCCACGGCCTGCGCAATGCCCTCATTCCGGTGGTCACCATTCTCGGCTTGCAATTCTCTTTCCTTCTGGCAGGCACCGTCATCATCGAAAATGTCTTTTCCCTGCCGGGCCTTGGACGGCTGGTCTTCCAAGCGATCAATCAGCGAGACCTGATCACGGTCAAGGCGGTGATCATCCTGTTGGTTGCCACCGTCATAGTGGTCAATTTCCTTGTCGATCTGACCTATGCCTTCATCGACCCGCGCCTGCATCGCAGGAAGCGCCCATGAGAACGCCCATGAGAACACCCATGAGCAGGATGACGGACACCCCGATGCTGAGCGAAAGAAAACAGCCCTCCTTTCTGGCCCGCGCCCTGCGCTCGCCTTCCTTTGTGGTTGGCAGCCTGATCACGCTGATCTTTGTGCTGATGGCGCTTGTCTCCTTTGTCTGGACACCCCATGACGCCTTGGTGGTCGACATTGCCAACCGCCTCAAACCGATCAGCGCCAGCCACTGGCTTGGCACCGATCATTATGGTCATGATCTTTTCTCAATGATCATGTTGGGCGCCCGCAATTCCATTGCCGTGGCTCTGGTCGCCGTTGGCATCGGCATGGGCCTTGGCGTGCCGATTGGCACATGGGCAGCGGCGCGCGGCGGCTGGCTTGATGAAGCCTTGATGCGGGCAGGCGATTTCATCTTTGCCTTCCCGGCCATCATTTCCGCCATCATGATCACCGCCATTGCCGGCCCCGGCGCGATCAATGCCATCATTGCCATCGGCATTTTCAACATCCCGGTCTTTGCCCGCCTGTCGCGCGGTGCGGCGCTCAGCCTGTGGGAGCGGGAATTCATCTATGCCGCCCGCCTGTCCGGCAAGGGGGCAGCCCGCATCACCTTCGAGCATATCCTGCCCAACATCGCCAATCTGCTGATCGTGCAGGGAACGATCCAATTCTCCCTCGGCATTCTCGCCGAAGCGGGTCTGTCCTATGTCGGCCTTGGCACCCAGCCACCCATGCCGAGTTGGGGCCAGATGCTGTCAGAAGCCCAGACATGGATGGTGATGGCACCGCAATTGGCGATCATTCCCGGCCTTGCCATCATCCTCACCGTGCTGGGGCTCAACCTGCTGGGCGACGGCCTGCGTGACATGTTGGACCCGAAAACCCGGACCAACCTTGATATCGGCGGGAGCAAAGCCTCATGACCCTGCTTTCGTTCGATCAGGTCAGTCTGACCATCGGCCAGCACCAGATTCTCACCAATGTCTCCCTCTCGCTTGAGGCAGGCCAATGCCTGGGACTGGTCGGCGAATCCGGTTCAGGCAAGAGCCTGACCGCCCTTTCGATCATGCAATTGTTGCCACCAAAAGCTCAACTCAGCGGATCGATCCGGCTTGGCAGCCACGATCTGATGACCATGAGTGAAGCCGAATTATGCGGCCTCAGAGGCAATGATATGGGCATGGTGTTCCAAGAGCCGATGACAGCGCTCAATCCGCTCAAACCCATTGGCGCGCAGGTGCTCGAAGCCATCCTGTTGCACACATCCTGCACCCGCCGCGAGGGCGAAGACAAAACCCATCGCCTGCTCGAACGGGTGGGCCTGCCGCCTGACCAGATCTCGCCCCAGCGCTTCCCGCACCAATTGTCCGGTGGCCAGAAGCAGCGTGTCATCATCGCCATGGCCATCGCCATGCAGCCCAAACTGATCATCGCTGATGAACCGACCACCGCCCTTGATGTCACCAGTCAGGCAGAAATCCTCAAGCTGTTGCGCGCACTGATGGAAGAAGACCAGTCGGCTCTTTTGCTGATCTCCCATGATTTGGCGGTCGTTGCCGACATGGCGGACCAGATTGCCATCATGAAGGAAGGGGAAATTGTTGAACATGGCCCACTGCCGGATCTATTCGACACCCTATCCCATCCCTATAGCCGGAGCCTGTTTGACGCTTCGACCCATGTGCCGAGCCGCGCCAAGCCACCGCTTTACAATGACGACCCGGCGCTTGAGGGCGCAACACCGATCCTTCTCACCCGAGACATCATCCGCGACTATCCGCTGCCGCGTCAGTTCCCCACCTTCCGCCGCAACCATTTCCGCGCCGTCGATCATGTCGATCTGACCATTCATGCGGGACAAAGTGTCGGCTTGGTGGGCGAATCCGGTTGTGGCAAATCGACCCTTGCCCGCTCCCTGCTCGGTCTTGAAACGCCGCAAAAGGGGGAAATCCGCGTCGGTGATCGTAATCCTTATGCAAGCGATCAGGCGGGCCTGATGGAAATCCGCAAGGATATCCAGATCGTCTTCCAAGACCCCAACGGCTCCTTCAATCCGCGTCACAAGGTTGGCCGCTCCATCGCTGAGCCGCTGTATCTTTATCGCGATGGCCTGACCAACGAGGAGCGCAACCAGCGCATCGCCGAGAGCCTCACGCAAGTGGGCCTTGACCCCGATGTCGCAGAGCGCTTCCCGCATGAATTTTCCGGCGGTCAGCGCCAGCGCCTCGCCATTGCCCGCGCCCTCATCACCCGCCCGAAAATCATCATAGCTGACGAGCCTGTCTCTGCTTTGGATGTCTCGATCCGCGCCCAGATCCTGGATCTGCTGACCGATCTGCGTGACCGGCTCGATCTCGCCTATCTCTTCATCAGCCACGACCTGTCCGTCGTCCGGGCGATCACCGATGAAGTGCTGGTCATGTATCAAGGCAAGATCATCGAACGTGGCCGAACCGAGGCGGTTTTCTCCAACCCGCAGGCGCTTTACACCCGCCGTCTGATCGCTGCCGCCCCCGATCTGCATGACACCATTGCCAAGCGACAGGCGCACGAACGATAAGGCATAAAAAACGGGCGGAATAGACCGCCCGTCGCTTTTCCTGCATTGCGCCACAAGTCAGCGTGCGCGATAGGCTTTCAGGCGATCAAGGATCGCGGGTTCCCCCTCGCCGCGCTCGCCACTTTCCACCGATGGGGCCAGCTTGTTGGCCAGTTCTTTGCCAAGCTCAACACCCCATTGATCATAGCTGTTGACGCCCCAGACCACGCCCTGCACGAACACCTTCTGCTCATAAAGGGCAATCAGACGGCCCAGCATTTTCGGCGTCAATTTGTCATAGAACAGCAAGGAGCTTGGGCGGTTACCCGAAAACACCTTATGCGGCGTCAGAGCGGCAACCTCTTCAGCGGATTTGCCGGACGCTTCGAGCTGCGCCTTGGTTTCCTCGGCGGTGCGGCCAAAGGCCAAGGCTTCCACCTGCGCAAAGCAGTTGGCCAGCAACAGATCATGCTGATGCTGGTCGGCGTCACTTGGCTTGGCGGCAACCAAGAATTCGCACGGAATGATGTCGCTGCCCTGATGCAGTTCCTGATAGAAAGCATGCTGGCCATTTGTACCCGCCGCACCCCAGATCACCGGACCGGTCTGGCGAAGCACCGGCGAGCCATTATTGCGCACCGACTTGCCATTTGATTCCATATCAAGCTGCTGGAGGAAATCGGAAAAATACAGAAGGCGCTGATCATAGGGCAGCACCGCCACTGACGAACAGGCCCAGACATTGCGATACCACAGCCCCAGCGCTGCCATCAGCATCGGGATATTGCGACGGAAAGGCGCGGTCTCGAAATGGCTGTCCATCGCGCGACCGCCTTCAAGAAAGGCTTCAAAATTCTCCGGTCCGACGGCAATCATCACCGGCAGGCCAATCGCAGACCAGACCGAATAGCGACCGCCAACCCAGTCCCAGAATTCAAACATCCGATCCGTATTGATGCCAAAGGCTTCCACGCCCGCCTTGTTGGTCGAAAGGGCAGCGAAATGATCGGCCACCGCATCCTCACCAATCGCCGCCGTCAGCCACGCCTTGGCGGCCCGGGCATTGGTCATGGTTTCCTGCGTGGTGAAGGTTTTTGATGCCACAAGAAACAGCGTGCGCGCAGGATCAAGATCTTTCAGCGTGTCACCCATATGGGCGCCATCAACGTTGGAGACAAAATGCACCCGTGGGCCATCGTGATAGGCGGCGAGCGCTGCGGTCACCATATGCGGCCCCAGATCGGACCCACCGATACCGACATTGACCACATCGGTGAAAGGCTGGCCATCCTTGGCAGCGATCGACCCATCACGCACGCCCTTGGCAAAGGCATAAAGCCGCTCTTTGACCGCATTGATGTCCGCCATCACGGCTTGTCCATCAACGACCAAATCGTCCGCCACCGAGCCGCGCAGTGCAATATGCAGAACCGAGCGCCCTTCGGTATTGTTGATCAGCGCGCCGGACTTCATCGCCTGATAGCGATCGGCCACATCCGCCTGTGTGATCAGGGCTTCAAGCAGCATCAGGGTCTTGTCATTGATCCGGTTGCGGGAATAATCGAGGGTCAGGCAATCGTCCATCTCTGCTGAATAGCGAACAAACCGTTCCGGATCCGAGGCAAAGGCGTCCCTGAGATGAAAAGACGAAAAGTCCTCACGATGGCGAACCAGATCCGACCAGATGACTTCCATTGAACTCATTTTCTTCTCCCTTGCCCCAATAGAGCTTTTTCAGACAGACAGGACCGAGCCAGACTGCCTGATCGGTCTATGCGTTGTTTTGTATCATACATAAGTCGAAACAGGACGCATTTTGATCTGCCGAGTTTTCCACTTTCCCATCCAAGTCAGGACAAAAATGTCCCTCAAACCGCCCAATTTCGCCATTCCCCACGCACCGCCACGCTGCTGCCCCATGCGACGAGGAAGTTGGTGCCATGGGTTGCGACGCAGTAAGATGGGTAGCGTTGATTCGTTTGGTCAATTCGCACCAAGCGCCTGCTGCCCATTTGTCCAAATTTGAGACTGTCCGATGCGTAACATCCTGATCTCTCTGCTCTCTACCGTCTTCCTGGTCATTCTCGCTTTGGCGATGGTCCCGGTCTTCGTCTCGACCGACTTTCTCAAACGGCAGGTCCAGCAATTTGTCCAGCAGCAATCGGGCATGAAGCTGGACATATCCGGCGATGTGTCCCTGTCGCTTTTGACCGGCTTGCGCCTTTCCACAGACAAGGTTGCCCTGCGCGATCAAAATGATCAGCCTTTGGTGAGCATTGGCCAGTTGGACTTTTCCCTCGCCCTGTCGCCGCTTCTCTCAGGCAAGGCCGACATTACCGGCATCACCCTGATTGATCCGATCTTCACGCTGACCCAAAAGACATCAAGCAGCGCGTCGCAAACAGGCCAGACATCAGAGACAACCTCAGACACGACATCTACCTCCGTTGACGAGATCGATCTTTCCGCGCTCAGTCTGCGCCAGTTGGGCCTGCGCAATGCAACGATTGTCCGAATGGATGGTGGCGGGCATCAGACCACTCTGCTGTCCGGACTGGATATTACCCTGCGCGCACCGGACTTTGACGGCGTGGCCAGCCTTGAGGGTTCCCTGCCCTTCAACGACCAGACGATCAATTTTTCCGGTGAACTAGCCAATGTCGGCAATGCCGTCAATGGTCGCACCTCCGGCCTCACACTTGATGTGTCCAATGAACTGCTCAAAGCCAGGCTAATCGGTGAAGTGGCCCACAAAGGCAAAGCCCCGCTGGTCGCCAATTATGCGCTCAATGCAGGCAACGTGACCCAATTGCTTGAATGGTTGGGGGTTACCAATGCGCCTCTCTCCATTGGCAAGATTGAAGCCGATGGATCACTTGTCGTTTTTCACAATGAAATCCGCCTGCCAGCGCTCAACCTCACCTTCGATGATCAGGCACTCAATGGCGCGGCCCGCATCTTCACTGACAAGTCCCTTGCCCGCCCGCTGATTCGTGTGGCGCTTGATATGTCAGCCTTCAATGTTGATGCCTTGCTCACCGACAATGCAGCCAGCAGTGACACAGCATCAGCAACAAATAACAACGAGACTAAAACACCCTCATCGGAGCCAGACCTCTCGGCCTTGCGCGAATTTGACCTGACCGCCGATCTGCGCGCCGGCCGCGTGACCTATCAGGGCAAGGATCTGCGACAATTAAAAATGCTGGCTCAGATCATTGATGGCCAAATGCGCGTTGATCTCAAATCCGCCAACATTGCCAAAGGCAATCTGCAAGCCAGCCTGTCCGGGGATCTGGGCCAATTGATGTGGAACGGTTCGCTGCAGGCGCGGCAGATCGACATTGAAGAAGTTGCCCGTCTTGCAGGCCAATCAAGCCCACTGTCAGGGATGATTTCGTCCGATCTCAATTTTGCCGCCAAAGGCCTGTCGCCAGACTCCATCCGCAAAAATGGCAATCTGGCAGGAAAGATCACGCTAGCCAAGGGCAAGATCTCCAATCCGGCTCTGCAGGCCGCCATCCCCGGTCGAGACTCAGGCACCATCACCAACATTACCTCCAACATCACCATCAACAGCCTCGACAAACCTGTCGACATTGCGGGGGCCTTTGGCTGGAACGGGGAAACGATCCGATATTCAAGCCGCATCGGGCTGGCCGAGGCATTGAGGCAACAGCCGATCCCGGCAAGCCTGTCCCTTGCTACCCGCCCCCTGTCGCTGGCCCTTTCCGGTCTGGTCGACCCGGCAAAGGTCAGCCTTTCCGGCTCAACCCTGTCGATCAAGAGCCCATCGAGCCGGGCTTTGCTCAGTTGGCTTGGGCAACCTGTCACCAGCGGCACACCAGATCTGCCAATCACCCTGTCGACCAAACTTGCACTGTCGAACGACAGCACCAATCTGCAAAATCTTTCGCTGCAAATGGGCCAGTCCAGCGGCAGCGGCAATCTCGCCTATAAAGCGGGCGCCAAGCCCGTGGTCAATGGGAAACTGGCCTTTGAGACGCTGGATCTCACCCCCTTTATGGGCGATGGAAAGTCACAGGGACGCACTGACAACAGCGCGCGCGCTGATTCGTCGACGGCTTCGCAAGGCTGGGACACAAGCCCGATCGATTTTTCCGGTCTCAACAGCCTCAATGCCGACCTCACCCTGTCAGCCAAGTCCCTCGTGGCCCACGACATAAAGACCGGCTCTGTGCAAATGGCCATCCGGCTAAAAGACGGACAATTGTCCGGCTCTCTCGATCGCCTCAATCTGTATGAAGGCCAGGGGACTGGCGGATTCTTCGTCAATGCAACCAGCAAACCGGCGCAATTGTCGGCCAATTTCGCCTTGTCCAATATGCAAATGCTAGGCTTCCTGCGAGACAGCATTGACATGAAGGCGCTGGGCGGTCGTGGTGGCGTGAGCCTCGAGCTGACAGCCAAAGGCGCAAGCCAGGCGGACATCATTCGCCAGCTGAATGGCTTTGCCAAACTGGAAATGCGTGATGGCCAGATCCGTGGCATCAATATCCCGCAAATGATGCGCCGCTTAAGCGGCAATATCCTGGAGGGCTGGTCCACATCCCAAAGCCAGACCACCGATTTCTCGTCTCTGACCGCCAGCTTCCAGTTCAACAATGGCATTGTCACCAATCAGGATCTGTTGATGCTGAGCCCGCTCCTGCGTCTCGCAGGGACAGGCAAGATCGATCTGCCGAACAAGCGCATCGACTATAAGGCAACGCCAAAACTGGCCACTACGCTCAAGGGTCAGGGCGGTCTGGTCGACGCACAAGGCGTTCCGATCCCCATCATCATCAAGGGGAACCTGACCAAGCCGCGCATCTATCCCGACATTCCGGGCATCCTGGAAAATCCCGACGCCATCTTCAAAGGCCTGCAACAGCTCGGCGCACCGGGCAAGGCAGCCAGCGAGAGCCTCCAACGGGTCGAGAAAAACATCACCAAGGAAATCCAGAAACAGTCGGATAAATTGGGCATTGATCTCAACAAGATCCTCAAGCCGCAATCGAGCAACGACAATCAGCCCCAACAAAACCAAAACCAAAACCAAAACCAACAGCAACAGCAACAGCAACAACAGCCAGTTGAACAAAGGTTGCTGCGCGATCTGACCAAGGGCCTGTTTGGAAATTGATCCCGAACCAGACTTGGCCAACCACAATTCAATCATCCCGTTGGTGGGGCCGCTCTCATGCGGCCCCTTTTGATTCCCTTTCAAATGCCCTTGACGATTTTAACAAACGCACCGCGCAAATTGCCAGAAGTCTGTTCAAATTTACCAGACTTGTCGCCTTCAGATTGGCGGCACAGTCGGATTAATTGAGCCTATCGGCAACCATGCGAAAAGTCTGAAATCGGGCCCATATGCGCATTTGGCAGCTGCGAGAAGTCATGCATGATCAGGGGTAAAGCGACAGATGTTCGAGCATAAATCGATTGGCCTGCTAGGCGTTCCGGTACAGGACGGCACCCACGAGAATGGCTGTCTAATGGGACCGGATGCCCTGCGCACCGCAGGCATCATCGAAACCCTGACCGGCTTGGGCTTTGCCTGCACCGATCACGGCAATCTCACCCCGGCCATCTCTGACGCCATACCACCCGAAGAAGGCAATGCGATCAATTTCAAACAGATTGCTGGCTGGACCCGCGCCCTTGCCCATCAGGCCCATGCGATGGCGAAAGAAAGCTTTCCGATTTTTCTGGGCGGCGATCATTCCCTGTCGATGGGATCTGTCGCAGGCATGGCGCGCCACGCAGCCGACCTTGACCGGGACCTGTTTGTGCTCTGGCTTGATGCCCATCCGGATTTCAATATCCCCCGGACCTCGGAATCCGGCAATATGCACGGCATGTCGGTCGCTGCCTTCTGTGGCCTTGAGGGACTGGAAGGCGTCTATGGCGCGCCGCTGGCCCATCCGGTCAACCCGGCTCAGGTTCATATGATGGGCATTCGCAGCGTCGATCAACAAGAGCGGGACCTTTTGAAAGCCCACGGGGTCCATGTGCATGACATGCGTGTCCTTGATGAAGTCGGCGTGATGCGGCCCTTGCAAAAGATGCTGGCGGAAATCAAATCCCGCAAAGCTCTGCTTCATGTCAGTCTGGATGTGGATTTTCTCGACCCGTGCATTGCCCCTGCGGTTGGCACCACAGTCCCCGGTGGCGCAACCTTCCGAGAAGCCCATTTGATCATGGAAATGCTCCATGAAAGCGAATGCGTCACATCACTTGATCTGGTCGAACTCAACCCGTTCCTTGACCATCGCGGCAAAACGGCTGAGTTGCTGACCGACCTGACCGCATCTCTCTTTGGCCGCAAGATCTTTGATCGCCCAACGCGCCGCCCCCGCCCAGCGCACGGCCCCAATTGAAATGATCCCACCAGTCGACTTATGTCCCTGATGAAAGGGCGTTTCCCCCCTTTCCATTTACCATTGCCCCGCGTCCAATCAAGCGCGACCACACCGGACAATCCAAAACCAGCATAGCTCGCAGTGCGGCAATCCGCCCGTCATCAAGCCATCACGTCCACCCGCGCCGTCCCTTCCAAGCTCTGGACATCTCACGGCGAATGCCGCTAGACTGCGCCCGGTTTTCAAGATCGGCAGAACCGTCCTGGCATGACCTATGCTGCGGTTTTCATTTCAGATGCTGGTCGCCAAACGGCTAAAGGACACAAGATCCATGCAAGAGACACAGAACCAAGCGGGCAAAGACATCTTGCGCATTGCCCTTGTCGCTCATGACGCCAAGAAAGACGACATGATTGACTGGGTAGGAGCCCATCTCTCCCTGCTTGAAAAGGCCCAACTCTTTGCGACTGGCACGACCGGGGGGCGCATTCTCAAAGCCTATCCAAGCCTCAACCTGACGCCGCTCTTCTCCGGTCCCCTTGGTGGCGACCAGCAGATTGGCGCGATGATTGCCGAGAAAAAGCTCGATGGCCTGATCTTCTTTGTCGATCCCCTGTCCCCGATGCCTCACGATGTGGATGTGAAAGCTCTGAACCGCCTCGCTATTGTCTATGATCTGCCAATGGCCTGCAGCGGAACGTCGGCCAACTATATCATGAAGGGGCTGATCGAAACCCATTACGGTTCCTTGGAAGCCGCACAATAGACCGATCCGGCGGAACGCAACCGGTATAAACGAAAAGGCCACTCCCATCATTTGGAGTGGCCTTTCTTATTGCATGCATACGAAGCGTTACTTGTTGCGCACCACATAGACCGAACAATTGGAATGGCGCACCACGCGGGCGGCGTTCGGACCAAGCAGATACTCGCGCAAATCCGGCTTGTGTGCCCCAATGACGATCAGATCAACATCGGTCTGCTCTGCCAGTTCGAGAATTTCCTCATAGACCGAGCCGGTCGCCACAATATGACGGATGTCTTCATTCCGCTCTTCACCAAGGATAGCTCCGACCCTTTCGCGCAGTTGCGCTTTGGCTTGCTTGACCGCCTGCTGCTGGAAATTGTCGTCAAAATAGGTGCTGACGAGGGTCATGCCAAAATTCGGCACGACCGTCACCACATCGAGGCTGGCATCATCGAGCCGCGCCAACTTGTCTGCCTTGCGGAGCACCTCGATATCATTGTCCTGACTGATATCGAGCGCACATAGGACTGATTTAATCATTACGCAGTCTCCTCTTCACGGCGCACACGTGCACGCTGCAACATATAAATCAGACCCAGCAGCAGCAGGCCCGGAATGAAGATCAGTTCTTTGGGCAATTGATCCGCCTTGACCTTGGCTGATTTGATCACAACCGGCTCATCGCCATAGAAGTCAAACGAGCTCATTTTGTCAAAGAGTGGCGTCCCCGGGAATGGCTCGTCCATCTTTGTCACACCATCCTCATCCATCAGGGTCACACCGGCTGCGGAGAGACGGGCGTCACCACCTGTCTGATCGCCAGCTTCCAGAACAAGCGTGGTTTGCTTGATCTGGCTGGTGTCAAAATCAGGCCCCGAAACAACCAGACGCATTTCACCGCCCTTGTGCAGCGAACCAAAGGTTTCCGAGATTGCCGATGGTGCGACCGTCTCATAAGGCGGTTGCAGATGATTGATGAAATAGTCCGGGCGGAACAACACAAAGGCCACCAGCACCAGAGCCACGCTTTCATAGATCCGGTTTTTGGTGACAAAATACCCCATCGTACCGGCCGTAAAGACCAGAATGGCTATGGTCGCGATAATGAAGACCAGAATACCCTGATACCAGGTCACATCGATCAACAACAAATCTGTGTTGAAGATGAAGACGAAGGGCAATGCCACGGTACGCAGGGAATAGAAGAAGGCCGTAAAGCCGGTCTTGATCGCGTCCCCGCCAGACACCGCCGCCGCCGCGAAGGAGGCAAGCCCCACCGGCGGCGTCACATCTGCCATAATGCCGAAATAGAAGACAAACAGATGCACGGCAATCAGCGGCACAACAAGCCCGCTTTGCTCACCCAGCGACACAACGACGCCCGCCATCAGCGACGAGACCACAATATAGTTCGCCGTGGTTGGCAGGCCCATCCCGAGCACCAGAGACAGCATGCCCACAAAGACCAGCATCAGAACCAGATTACCGCCGGAAATCAATTCGACAAGGTCAGCCATCACCTGACCGATACCGGTCAGCGTCACAGTACCAACAATCACCCCGGCAGTCGCGGTCGCCAGACCAATGCCGATCATGTTGCGTGCGCCTTCGATCAACCCGCTGCCCAGATCCTTCACCCCTTCGGCAATGACACTGGCCGTGGCACTTTCACCACGGAACAGAGCCTTCAGCGGACGCTGGGTCAACAGGATGAAAAACAGCAGAGCGGTTGCCCAGAATGCGGACAGACCCGGCGATTTCTGCTCGATCATCAGGAAATAGACCAGCACAACAATCGGCAGCAGATAGTAGAGACCGGACTTATAGATCTCGGACATTTCCGGCAGCACAACTTCCTTGGCATTGGGATCATCCGGATGCAGGTCTTCGACGGTGGACGCAAATTTCAGCAGGGCCACATAGGCCGCAAAGACCAGCAGGGCCAGAATCCAGCTCGCCCCGTCCGGCACAGCCGCAGTAATCCAACCAATCGGATATTTGATGCCATAACAAATGGCCGCAAAGCAGAAGAAGAAGGCAAACATGCCAAGCACCGTCCGCAGGGTGGAAACGGTCTTGTTGCCAAGGGTTGGCATGTTGCGTTTCACCGCTTCCAGATGGACGATATAGACCAGTGCGATATAGGAAATGATCGCAGGCAGGAAGGCATGGGTGATCACCTCAACATAGGAAATGCCCACATATTCCACCATAAGGAAGGCAGCAGCGCCCATCACCGGCGGCATGATCTGACCATTGACCGAAGAGGCCACCTCAACGGAACCAGCCTGCTCAGAGGTAAAGCCGACCCGCTTCATCAGGGGAATGGTAAAGGTCCCGGTGGTCACCACGTTGGCGATCGAGGAGCCGGAAATCAGGCCCGTTGCAGCCGAGCCAACAACGGCAGCTTTCGCCGGACCACCCTTGAGGTGACCAAGCGCGGCAAAGGCCATCTTGATGAAATAGTTGCCTGCACCCGCCTTGTCCAGCAAGGCCCCGAACAACACGAACAGGAAGACAAATTTGGTTGAAACCCCAAGCGCAATGCCGAACACGCCTTCAGAGGTGATCCACATATGGCTCATGGCTTTCTTGAGGGACGCGCCTTTCCAGCGGATCACCTCGGGCATCCATTCCGATGCACCGAAAAAGACATAGAACAGAAAAATCGTGGCTATGATCGCCATGGCTGGCCCAAGAGCGCGTCGGGCCGCTTCAAACAGCAGGATCAAACCTGCCAGCGCGAACCACTTGTCCATGTCATCCGCCAAACCGCCATTGTCGACGATCTTTTGATACATGAAGAAGCCATAGAGCGCGATGAAGGCACCAGACACCGCGAAGATCCAGTCCTGAACCGGAATGTGATGGCGCGGGCTTGATGACAGTGCGGGATAGGCCATATAGGCGAGAAAGATCGCAAAGGCCAGATGGAACTGTCGAGAGTTGTTGATCAGATCACCGGGCAGCACATAATTGGAGATTGGAGAGGCCAGAACGACCTGAAAGAGAGACCAAATGAGAGCGACGGCTGCGAGGAAGGTCCCCACCATGCCGACGGGATTGCGCGAACCGGCATCGGTGGACGCGACCAGATCCTGAAGTTCTTCTTCAGAAAGAGGACGCCCGCTTTCCTTTTTTTGTGACATTTCAAACAGCTCCCTGCAGTCGCAACTGTGCGGCTGACCAAAGAATCTGTCAGGAGATTCTCACCGCAGGGCATATGTCTCTGGCCATCATGCGAACGCGCTAAAGCGGATTTCGTCAGGAAGAAATCCAAAAGCCAACCCAAACAGGGCAGCCATGCTAGCAAGCATGAAAAGCATGCAGAGGCCGCGGAATGTCACACCTCAGTCTGCAACAGCATTCTATCGAGTGGTTTTCAGCACGCAATCAAGGTGTGCTGTTCACTTCTGTTGAACGAAAAAAGGCTCCGGGACTGACTGTCCCGAAGCCTGGCATCAAAATGGATTATTTAATCCAGCCTTTTTCTTTGTAGTATTTTGCGGCACCTGGATGCAGAGGAGCAGACAGACCGTCTTTTGCCATTTCTTCAGGCTTCAGGTTGGCAAAAGCAGGATGCAGCTTCTTGAAAGCATCAAAGTTTTCGAACACGGATTTCACGAGGGTGTAAACGGTGTCTTCGGAAACTTTGGAAGAGGTTACGAAGGTTGCACCAACACCGAAGGTTTTGGTGTCCTTGTCGTTGCCACGATACATGCCGCCCGGAATGGTCGCGGTGCGGTAGTAGCTATTGTCAGCGATCAGCTTGTCAACAGCGGCGCCGTCAACGGTAACCAGAACGGAATCACAAGCAGTGGTCGCTTCCTGAATGGAACCGGATGGGTGACCAACGGTATAAACCATGGCGTCAATCTGGTTGTCACACAAAGCGGCAGACTGTTCAGCAGCCTTCAGCTCGGTTGCCAGTGCGAAATCGTCCGTGGTCCAGCCCAGAGCATCCATCAAAACTTCCATGGTACCGCGCTGACCGGAGCCAGGGTTACCAATGTTGACGCGTTTGCCTTTCAAGTCCTGGAAGGACTTGATGCCGGAATCAGCACGGGCAACCACGGTGAATGGTTCTGGATGCACTGAGAAAACAGCGCGCAGCTCTTTAAACGGACCTTTGTCCTCGAACTTGGAGGTGCCGTTGTAGGCATGATACTGCCAGTCAGACTGAGCAACGCCGAATTCCAGCTCACCTTCGCGGATGGTGTTGATGTTGTATACGGAACCACCAGTGGATTCGACGGAACAACGAACACCATGTTCCTTGCGGCCTTTGTTAACGAGACGGCAAATTGCACCACCGGTTGGGTAATACACACCGGTTACGCCACCGGTACCGATGGTGATGAATTCTTCTGCAAAAGCGGCTGGCGAGAAGGTGACACCGGCTGCCAGTGCAGCGGCCGTCAAAGTTACTTTTTTCAACATTTCGTTCTCCCTGAGTTGAAAAGGTCCAGTTTGCTTGTTTTAGTCCCAAAACTCACCGTGAAGATGGTTTAGGGTTTCGACTTCTTTTATTCGCGCACGTGCTTGCTTGCCAGCGCGATGAACCAACATTCCCACTATTGTTTCAATTAGCACAAGAGTGGCGGCATAAGAAGAGAAGAATTGCGGACTTTCCGTCGGAACTATGAAATAGGAGGAGGCAAAATCCAACGCCGGACATGAATGTTTATCTGTTATTACAAAGACATACGCGCCGGCCTCATGAGCCATCTTGGCTGCAAGGATAGACTGTTTGGCATAGGGAGACTTTGTGATGATGATCAGCGCATCCTCATCGGTGAGGTCCACCAAAGATGAACTTAAAGACGCGCCCCTACGCCCTGCAACCCGCCAGTTTTTGGCAAAATACCGGGCCAGATAAGCGAAATAATCAATGAGCCCGGCAGAACTGAAAGCCCCAAACAAATGCACTTGGCGCGCAGCATTCAGTGTCTTGACCACGTCGAACAGGCGGTCTCTGTCCAGCTCGCCGCCCATCATGCTCAGATTGTTGAGACTTGCAGCAAGTTGGCGATCAAAAAAGGCCGGCGCATCTTCGCCATCCTGTTCTTGCACAAGGAGGTCTGCTCGCTGTGCAAAAGTCAGGGTCTGGCGCCCGACGGCTGCGCGACACAAATCGCGCATCTCTTCATAACTGGCAAAGCCGAGTGCTTGTGAAAGTCGTGTGAAAGTGGCAGGCGCCAACCCGGCCCGCCCCGAAACAGCGCGCAAGGAGTAGGTCGCAACCTCCATCTCATGGGCCACCACATAATCGGCGGCCTGACGCAGGCGCTCACTCAGCTCTCCATAATGACCAGCAATCCGATCCTGTATTGACGGTGCGTCCAGTGCTCTGCTCCCCCAGCCAAACAAACCCGCGCTTATGCGCAACGGTCCAAAGCGCTTTGCGATCAAGGATCGCTTGCATCGCCCCATTAGGCGAGTCCTAAAATTCCAATTGTGCGACCCAAAGTCAACACTTGAAACATATGTTTCTTTGATTTATATTCTCACTTTGAAATTTCCCGCAAAAGATCCACATTCCTACACAAATCATCACACTTCAGGCAGGCATAAACATGTCTCATATGTTTCCCCGACACACAAAAGCCATTCTCCCCACGATTGCCAAGGGAGACGGCGTCTATTTGATCGACACAGATGGAAAGCGCTATCTCGATGGCTCGGGCGGGGCTGCCGTTTCCTGCCTTGGTCACAGCGATATGGATGTGATTTCCGCCATCACCGCACAAGTTCAGACCATCCCTTTTGCGCATACCGGCTTCTTTACATCTGCCCCCGCAGAAAAGTTGGCGGACAAGCTCATCGCCCATGCACCGGGCGACCTCAACCGGGTCTATCTGGTGTCAGGCGGTTCGGAAGCCGTTGAAGCGGCGATCAAGCTTGCCCGCCAATATTTCCTTGAAATCGGCCAGCCACAACGCCACCGCATCATTGCCCGCCGCCAGAGCTACCACGGCAACACCCTTGGCGCCCTATCCGCCGGTGGCAACATGTGGCGTCGAGAGCCTTTTGCCCCGCTGATGATCGAAACCAGCCACATCGCCCCTTGCTATGAATATCGGGACCGTCGGGCAGATGAGAGCGCTTTTGACTATGGCCAGCGGGTTGCCAATGAGTTGGAAGCCGAAATCGAGCGGGTTGGCGCTGACACGGTGATGGCCTTCATTGCCGAGCCTGTGGTTGGAGCCACCGCTGGCGCCTTGCCGCCGGTGGAGGGATATTTCAAGCGCATCCGCGAGATCTGCGATCACCATGGCATTCTGCTCATTCTCGATGAGGTCATGTGTGGCATGGGCCGCACCGGCACCCTGTTTGCCTGCGAACAGGACGGCATAGCGCCGGACATCCTGACCATTGCCAAGGGGTTGGGCGCAGGCTATCAGCCAATTGGCGCAACCCTTTGTACCCAGACAATCTATGACGCCATTGAAAGCGGGTCGGGCTTCTTCCAGCATGGCCACACCTATATGGGCCATCCAACAGCAGCAGCAGCAGCCCTTGCCGTCGTCACCAAACTCACCGATGGCGGACTGGCCGAGCGCAGCCGGATGATGGGTGAGAAACTCAAAGCGGCACTCATCGAGGCCTTTGGTCAGCATGCCCATGTCGGCGACATTCGCGGACGAGGCCTGTTTATCGGCATTGAGATAGTCGAAGATCGCGAAACCAAAGCCCCGTTTGACCCGGCCAAGGCCATTGCCAAGCAGCTCAAGAAGGAAACCTTCCAGGCTGGTCTCATCTGCTACCCCATGAGCGGCACCATTGACGGTGGCCGTGGCGACCATATCCTGCTGGCCCCGGCCTTCATCATTGAAGACAGTCATATCGCAGAACTGATCTCCAAGCTCCGCATTGCCTTTGACAAGGTCCTGCCATGACCATGTCGCCAATCGCAGACCTGCCCACCATCATGGTCGCGCCCAACGGCGCGCGCCGCACCAAAGCCGACCATCCGGCCCTGCCCATCACCATCGCCGAAGTGGTGGCCACCGCAAAAGCCTGCCAACAGGCCGGTGCAGACGGGTTGCACGCCCATGTCCGCAACGCAGAAGGTGGCCATGTGCTCGATAGCGGTCTTTACAAGGAATTGCTGGCCGAACTCGCCCACGCAACCCCGGATCTTTATGTCCAGATCACCACCGAGGCGGTCGGCATCTATACCCCCGAGCAACAGCGGGCTCTGGTCCGGGCGGTTCAGCCCAAGGCGGTGTCCATTTCCATCCGTGAAATGTTGAGCGAAGGCGAGAAGCCTGAGATTGCTCGCTTTTATCACGACCAATGGCACGCTGGCACAGGCATCCAGCATATCCTTTATGGCACCGATGATATTGCCCTGCTGCAAGATCTGTGTGAGCGCGACATCGTGCCGAAGGAGGATCTCAAACTGCTTTTCGTGCTGGGCCGCTATACGGCGGGACAAGTCTCAAGCCCATCTGACTTGCACCCTTTCCTTGATGCCCTCAAAGCCTTTGACCAAAGCTGCGGCGCATCATCCGACTGGGCCTGTTGTGCTTTCGGCATGGCCGAAACAACCTGCCTTGCAGAGGCTGTTTCCAAAGGCGGCAAGGTGCGCATCGGCTTTGAGAATAATCTCCATCACAGCGATGGCTCGTTGGCACGAGACAATGCGGACCGGGTCAGCCATTTGATCAGCATTTTGCAAAAATCGGTCTAATTCTCGCAAACCGCGCTCTGGTTCAGCGGGCCATCACGCGAGCCGTCGTTAACCCAATCTTTGCCATAAGCGGCGAAAAGGTCGAGAAAGACCGCTTGACAAAAGACTTACGCAAGAATTCCGCGCCTAGACTTGTCGAAATTCTCATGTCGACGTCTGGCAAATCATGCAAAAAGTCATTCTCCGCCGCATTTTCATTTTGGGCACGATTTTCATAACTTGCCTGTGCGCCTCCAAGGCGGGCTTGTTCTATTATATCGACCATTATATCGCTGAAAAGCGCATGATGCTGATGCAGAAACCTGCAACCGGGTCGATTGTGCTGCTGGAGATAGACAATAAAAGCCTGACAGCCGTTGGGTTGTGGCCTTGGAAACGCTCGATTTACGGCCAGATTGTCGAGAAAGCATTTGCTGCCGGTGCCGAAGAAATCGCCTTCGATATCGACTTCAGCGCTTCCTCGTCAGAAAAAGAGGACCACGATTTCCAGGCAGCCCTTGAAAAAGCAGCCGGACCGGTCACCTTGGCGATTTTTCAGCAACATAGCACATCCAGCAATCTCAAGTCGGCTATTCAAACCAACCGCCCCATCGCAGAGCTGGAAGACAGCGCTTGGCTCGCCACCGTCAATATGCTGGCCGACAAGGACGGTGTCATCCGCCATTTTCCCTATGCCCAGGAAATTGACGGCGAATATATCCCGTCACTGACAAGCGTTTTAGGCGGCGTTCAACATGTCGTCCCCTCGACCTTCATTGTCGATTACGGGATCGACCCCGATAGCATTCCCACCTATTCGGTCATCGATCTGCTCAAGGACAGTTTGCCGAAAGATGCCTTGCGCGGCAAGAAGCTGCTCATTGGCGCCGGTGCCGCAGAATTGCGCGACACGCTGACCGTGCCGATCTTTGGCATGATTTCCGGACCTAAAATGCAGGTTCTGGCAGCAGAAAACATTCTTCTGGGCCGTAGTCTCGGCTATGCGCCCCAAAACTGGACCATCGCGTTGACCATCTTGGCGCTTGCATTGGGCGTCATGATCGGTAGTCGGCGAAGCTTGAACACCTTTACCAAAATCGGCATCCTGGCCCTGTTGGGTCTTGGCATTGAAATCATTGGTGGATGGATCTATTTCAGCCAGCCACTGATCCTGCGCACCGGTTTGCCCCATGCACAGCTGGCCTTTTCCGCGGCCGCCATTATATTGGTCGAAATCCGTTTCAAAGACCTGATGCTAAACCTATCCAAACGCCACGCAGACAGCATTTCGCGCCTGTTGCAAACCATCGTCGCCGACAGTTTCTCCGGCATTCTGATCGTCGACCAGAAAGGCCATATCCACGAAATCAGCCAACAGGCAGTGGCAACCTTCAAGGCGCTGGGACATGACATTGACAGAAATGTCAGCATTGAGGGCCAATTGCCTGAAGCCTTCCAGGCTCTGCTGGCGGACGGTCTGCGCTATCCTGAGCATTATGAACGAAATCAGAGTCTGAAAACCCTACAGGTCAATCACGGTGACGAGATCCGCTATTTCGAGTTTTCCCTCACGCCCTCACGCATCACTGCCCACACTGAAGAAAGCCATGAGCCTATTCAGGTCGCAACCTTGCTGTTCCATGACGTGACCGATGCAAAACAGGAACAGATCCGTCTTGAATATCTCGCCGACCATGACCAATTGACCGATCTGCTCAACAAGTCCGGTTTCTGCAATGAAATTGACGAGCGCATGATTGCCATGAGCGAGCAGGATGCTCTGATTTTCGCCTGTCAGTGCCCACAAATCGACAAGGTCACCCAATCGCTCGGTGCCGAATATTCGGACCTGTTGATGCGCCATATAGGGCAGCGCCTTTCCCAGCTTGAAGCCTTCGACCTGATTGGCTGCTCGGAACAAAAGGAATTTCTGTTAGCCAAGATCGAAGCGGGAGAGGAAGACCTTGATCGCCTGTGTGCAATCATTCTTGACTGTCTGGACCAACCATTTGACGTAAGAGGCCACCGGATCATTGCTGGTTGCCACGTTGGCGTGGCAGATTTCATCCAAGGCGGCAGGCTCGCCGACGAGGTGGTCAAAGCGGCAATTGTTGCCCTGTATCGATCCAAGGAAACCGGCAACCGGCACCTTTTCTATACCTCACAACTGGCGGACAATGTGGTACACCGCCGGGTCCTTGAGCGCGAAATCATTGATGCCAATGATCGCAAGGAATTCGAACTGCATTATCAGCCACAGGTCAATCTGAAGTCAGAAGACGTGGTCGGCTGCGAAGCCCTGATCCGTTGGCGGCACGAGGAAATGGGCATCATCCGGCCTGACCTCTTCATCCCGATCATCGAAGAAACCGGAATGATCATCGATATTGGTCGCTGGATCCTCGAGCAGGCCTGCAAGGATGCGATGACCTGGCCAAAACCGGTCACGGTCGCGGTCAATATTTCGCCAATTCAGTTCATGCGCTCGGATATCCGCGCCGATATCCAGCATGCCCTTGACGTGTCAGGCCTGCCGAAAGAGCGGCTCCATATCGAAATCACCGAATCCCTGTTCATCGCCAATCCTGAGCCAATAATTGAAACCCTGAATGCAATCCGCGCCGACGGCATCAAGATTGCCCTTGATGATTTTGGGACGGGCTATTCGTCACTGAGTTATATTCATCAATTCCCCCTCGACAAGCTCAAGATCGACAGGGCCTTCATCAAGGATCTGCCCCATTCGACCGATTCGCTCGCCGTTATCAATGCGGTAGGAGCACTGGCACATGGTCTTGGCATGGATGTCATCGCCGAAGGCATGGAAAGCGCCGAGCAGGTTGAAGTCCTCAAGATCGCCCGCTGCGACATTGGGCAGGGCTATTATTTTGGCAAACCAATGCCCCAAGCCGACTTTACCGCCTATTTGAACCGAAAATCAGAAGGCGAAGTCACTCCCAATACCGACACCGGCAGGGCGGATATCAGGAAATCTGCCTGATTGGCCATTTTTCTACGTCGGCGACCATCCCAGACTGGATTTCGCTCAGACTTCTGCGCATAATATATCATAATATTGCAATATGATTAATTGAAGCTACCTTTCGTTTGGAGGAACGAACAGCCCTAGGAGGAATGGGGCTGGCGCCAAGATCAATCCAAGGGCAAGACACGAAAAACAACGCACCACCCGTGACCAAGGGACACTCAGCACCGTTTCTACATCATGGGTGCGAACCCGAAGACCGGATCCAAGGGCGTGCGAGAGGGGGAGACATGACCACAAGACGCGAATTTCTAAAAGGCAGCGCAGCCATGATGGCTGCCATGGCCGTGACGCCAGCCAGCATGGTTTGGGCGAAGAACAGCCTGACGCTGGGCAACAAGCAAATCGACACGATCCATGATGGCACTCTTGTGCTGCCCGGAAGCTTCATCTTCGAGCCGATGCCGAAGGATGAGCTGGCCCCGATCCTCACGCAATATCATCTCTCCAAGGATCGGCTGGAACCTGAATGCAACATGACCCTCGTGCGCGATGGCGACAAAGTGATCCTGTTTGACGTTGGGTCCGGGCCGAATTTCCAACCGACCGCAGGCAAGGCCCTTGACGCCCTGGAAGCCCTTGATCTCAGCGTTGAGGACGTCACCCACATTGTCTTCACCCATGCCCATCCAGATCATCTGTGGGGCCTGCTCGACGATTTCGATGATCCCCTCTTCCCCAATGCCACCCATATGATTGGCAAAGCGGAATGGGATTACTGGATGGATCCCAACACCGTCAACACAATCGGCACGGCCAGAACCGCCTTTGCCGTCGGCGCTCAGCGCCGCCTTGAAGTGATCGAAGACGCAATCACCTTCTTTAAGGATGGCGAGGAAATCCTGCCCGGCATTGCGGCCCGCGCCAGCGTCGGCCACACCCCCGGCCACATGTCCTTTGAGGTGCGCGATGGCAGCGAAAGCCTGATGATCATCGGCGATGCCATCGGCAATCACCATGTCGCCTTTGAAAGACCCGACTGGGCCTCCGGCTCCGATCAAGACCAGCCAACAGCGGCAAAAACCCGCCTTGGTCTGCTCGACCAAATAGCTGCCGAGAAAATGCGGCTGATCGGCTTCCACCTGCCCGACGGAGGCATGGGCCATGCCGAGAAACATGATAGCGGCTTCCGCTTCATACCGGAGGTTTGAGCCATGAACCGACGCTTCTCTCCCACCCTTACCGCAGGCCTTCTGCTGCTTGGCCTCAGCACCCCGTTGATGGCCAGCGAAGACATTGCCGATCAATATCCCGGCTCAGTGCTATATTCAAAACCGGTCGAATTCATCCCCAATGTCTATTCCGCCATCGGGGCCACCGCTCCGCCGACCTATGAGAATAGCGGCCACAACAACAATCTTTCCTTCATCATCACCGGCGACGGCGTGGTGGTGATTAACAGCGGCGGCGCCTATAGTCTCGCCAAGGCATTGCATGAGGAAATCAAGGCGCTTACTGACCAGCCGGTAAAGCTGGTCATTTGCGAAAATGGTCAAGGCCACGCCATGCTTGGCAACAGCTATTGGGCCGAGCAAGGGGTAAAAATCATCGCCCATGAAGCAGCGGCAGAAGAATTTGCCGACCGCGGCCCTCAGAGCCTCACTGCCATGCAAAAGATCAACAAAGAAAAAGCCGAAGGCACAAAGCTGACCCCGCCGACCGAGACATTCACGGATGCATATGTGGTTGAGATGGGCGATTACCGCATCGAAGCGCGTTATCTCGGTCCTGCCCATAGCCATGGGGACATCGTCGTCTGGTTGCCTGAGCAAAGCCTTGTCATTTCTGGTGACATGGCTTTCCATGAGCGCATGCTGCCGATCTTCGAGGACACCATGACCGCCGACTGGCTGGAAACATGGGACACCGCCTTTGAACCCTTGAACGCGACTTACGTCATTCCCGGCCATGGCCACCCGACCAACATGGATCAGGTGCGGCGTTACACAAAGGGCTACCTGGAATATCTGCGCGAGAAGATCGGCGACCATCTCGACAAGGACGGCACGCTGGAAGATGCCTATTATATCGACCAGTCGCCCTACAAGCATCTCGACACTTTCGAAGAACTGGCCAAAAAGAACGCTGGCCGCGTCTATGAGCAAATGGAATTTGAATAGACAAAGTGCCGATCCCACAATCATCAGGCCCGGATCCTTGCGGGCCTGATGGCATCCTGCTTCCGGCAGCGCAAAAACGCTTCAGGTTTTGGCGCGAGTGCCGAATGGATTGCTTCCATCAATCAAGGCCACGGCCAGCAAGCCACCCATCCACATCGAGAAGACCGCAACCCATGCCGTGACGGCGAAGATCGCCCCGCCCGTCATACCGGCCCCGACGGCACAGCCCCCCGCCAGCATGGCCCCAAATCCCATAAAAAAGGCACCCAGCAAATAGCGTTCCATCTTGACGTCTGAGCCAAACCGTTGAATCTCAAACTCACCGGTTACAAGCGACATCAGGGCAGAGCCGATAAACACCCCAGGCACCAAACCGACACCGAAGCCGAGCTCAATCTCGGACTGATTGACAAAAGTCATCAAGGTGTCTGTCGATGGTCCGGTAAAGGTGACGCTTTGCAACGCGATCGGCTCAAACGAGACTTGCGAAATCTGATAGGTGAAGCCCCAGCCCAGGGCAACCGCAAAGCCCACCAGCAACGCCCCGGCAATATGGCTCCAGCGCACCGACCGCCTAATTGCCAGCCCCAGCGCAGCGACCATGACAAGTAGGGTGATCAGGGCCGCACTCTCAGACGACAGCCCCATGAGCGAGAGCATATTGCGCGCTTCGCCGCCTTCAACCAGCCACCAGCCGCCAATGGCTTCGCGCAAGGGCGACAAGACCCCGCGCAATGAGGCCTGCGCCACCAAAGTCAGCACTAGACCGGTCACCAAAGCCCGCAGGTTGCCCGTTGCCGATAAAACCAGCAGGCGGCTTGCACAGCCGCGCGACAGGATCATCCCAACACCAAACATCACCCCGCCGACAATTGCCCCGGACATGCTGCCAACCGCCGCCAATTGCCGCGATTGACTGGCATCAAGATAGCCAAACAGAATGGCAAGCTGAACAAACAGGACTGCAGCGGTGAAGGCGAGCAACCAAATGGCCAACTTGCCGCCAAGGCGCGCCTCTGCCGTCTCCACAATGGACGCCCTTAGACAAAAGCGCGAATGTTGCGCAGCTGCGCCAAACAACAACCCGACACAAAGCCCCGCCAGCATCATCACGCCGTCGTCACCAAATTGTTCAATCAGGACTTCGATGAAGGCTTCCATATCAGCGTCCTTCCGATAGACGTCCTCCCCCAGCCGCCTCCTCACGCAAAGGCGGTCGAGCTCACAGGGTATGCCGACCACACAGCATCATATTGTTCGAGTGACTGGCTTACCGGTCGTTCCAGCGCCAATCTCACTCTTCAAGCGCTGCCTTGACGATATCATCCAGCAATGCCTGCACTTCCTGCATCGGGCCTTTAGGCATATTGCGATATCCCACACTCACCTTGCCGTCGCGATCCGTCACAAAGATGCTATAGGGACAATGGGCGATGTTCATCGGGTCAGCTTCCATCACCTTGCGTGAGACAACCGCCGAGCAGAACAGGAACACATCCGCCCCGTCAAACAGCTTCTTGTCACTGCCGACATCAGCCGCAGTGCGCGCCAGCATATCCCCGGTGTGGCTGACATAATCAATCACCAACCCCTTGTCGACAATTGCGCTTTCCACCGCAAAGGTTGCATCGTCAAACGTCCCTTCGAACGGATAAACCGTTGCCACCTTGGCCATGTGATCATCCGCCGCCGCACCTTGGCCAAACAAGCCAACCGCCAGCATTGCACCAATCGCAATCCACTTTTTCATTCCGTCAGTCCTCCCGACCATCTTATGGTCCGGTGCGTCCAGTGACGCACCAGTCTTTGTGTATTGAAATGGAGCCTAGCCAAACATATCCTTCGTAATGCCTGCATACCAGCCTTCGGATTCCTTGAAATTCTGCGCCCGCACGGCAGAAGACTCGCCGGTTTGGGAAATGAATCCATCCACTTTGGCGATCTTTTCATCCGTTGCCTTGTAGGTTGCGCCGACCTTGACCCCATCATCGGTATCGATCAGCGACCAACAGGTGTTGGAGAATTTCGCCGGGAAGACTTTCGAACCGGTCAGCGCCCCACGAATGGCCATCGCCGCCACCTTGGCCTGACTGTTGGCCGCAAAGCCCGATTTCGGCATGTCGCCTTGGGCTGCCGCATCGCCAAGCACATGGATATCACCATCGATCTTGGATGACATATCCTTGGCATTGACCGGCGCCCAATTGCCCTCAGTCACTCCGGCAATCTCGGCAATGCGCCCCGCCTTCATCGCCGGGATCACATTGCAGACATCGACCTTGTTTTCCTCGCCATCGATGGTCAACATCATGGTATCGGGATCGACTGACACCTTGTCACCACCAAAATCCGGCCCAACCCAGTCCACCATTCCCTCATAATGCGTGTTCCAGCCTTCCTGAAAGAGCGCCATCTTGGAGAATTTCGGCTTAGGATCGGCAACGAGAATTTTTGCCGTCGGATTCACCTGCTTGAGCACATGGGCAACCATGGAAATCCGCTCATACGGCCCGGGAGGGCAGCGATAGGGATTGGGTGGGGCGACCATGGCAAAGGTGCCACCTTCGGGCATCGCCAGAATTTGCGCCCTTAGCAATTCGGTCTGTGACCCGGCCTTATAGGCATGAGGCATTTTGTTCTGGGCTGCCACGCTCCAGCCTTCGACCGCCCCGTCGACAAAGTCAATCCCCGGCGCAATCACCAGCTTGTCATAGGCAAGTTTGGAGCCACCGGCCAGACTGACCATCTTGTTGGCGCGATCCACTTCAATTGCCCAGTCATGAATAACATTGATGCCATATTCAGCAGCCAGCGTGCCATAGGAATGACGGATCGAGGAAAGCTCTTTCACGCCACCAATCACCAGATTGGAGAAAAAGCAGGTATAATAATCTCGCGATGGCTCAACCAGGGTGACATCCAGCGCGCCCTTGCTGTCCTTGGCCAGATAGCGCGCAACGGTTGCCCCCCCGGCCCCACCGCCGATGACCACGACGCGGCCTTTCTTGTTGCCATCCGCCAAAACAATAGGCGCCGCCAGCGTTCCCGCCGCAGCTGCCGCAGTGCCCAGAAAGGCACGTCTATTCAGTTTCATTGCCTCTTCCTCCCTCTTTTTTAAGTTTTATTCTGGTGTCAAATCTCCAAAATAGGCCGCCAAGGCAGCAATCTCGTCATTGGACAAGCGCCCCGCCACCATTTGCATCACCGGATGCACCCGCAATTTCCGTTTATAGGCATGCATGGCGATGACGAAATCATCTTGAGGCCAAGCAACAATGGACGGCACGCCCTCATCCGCCCCGCTTGTCTGATGGCAAGTGATACATTCGCTCGACAGATATTCTCCATAATCCGGATCGCCCTTCAGCGCCAGAATGGCCGGGTCCAGATCATGGCCTTTGTCCGACGCGGTCGGAGCGGCTTCTGGAATATCCGCCGGATTGTCAGAAAAGACCCGCAAATAGGCAAGCAGAGCTGTGCGCTGCTCCTTGTCCTTGACGCCGGCAAAATTCATGCGCGTGCCGGTCACCAGATTTTTGGGATTTTCAATATAGGCATCGAGATTGGCCGCCTTCCAGACCATACCATCCTGCCCCTGCCGGATGATCGCCTTGGAATATCGAAAGCCCTCAATGCTGGCAGCCCGACGCCCGAACAATCCATTCAAATGAGGGCCGACGCGATTTTTCGCGCCAGCCCCGATGGAGTGACAAGCCATGCACTTCTTGAAAACTTTCTTACCAGCCATCTGAAGGGCCGTGAGCTCCTTGCTCACCACCGCACCAGACATGCCAACCACGCCCCACATACAGGCAGCAACCAGTAGAATGCCTCTCGAAATGGCCATCACGCCCTCCTTACTGGAATGACTTGAGATATTCGATCACCGCCTTGATATCTTTATCCTTTTTCAATCCGGCAAAGGCCATCTTGTTTTTCGGAATGAACTTTTTGGGCTTGGTCAGATAGCCAGTCAGGTTGGCCTCATCCCAGACAAAACCACCCTCGTCCTTCTTGGCCTTGAAAGCCTTGGAATATTTGAAATCATCAATCGAGGCGATTGCGCGGCCGACAACACCGTTCAGCACCGGCCCGACCTTGTTTTTCGCCCCTTCGCCAACCTGATGACAGGCCTTGCATTTTTTGAAGACCTTCTCACCCTTCTTCACCAGTTCTGGATCAAGGGCAGCCACCTCAGGGTCGGCGGGTTTCTCCTCCGCCTTCATCACTTCTTTGGGCGCCTCAGTCGAGGCGACTTTCATGTCCTTGGCCACCTCTTGAGTTTCTTCTGCCTTTTTGGCTTCCTCTGCGGCCTTGGCAGCAGCAGTTTCCTCAGGCGTCACATCAAGGATCGCGGCCCGTTTGGTGATTTCCACCGACGCCTTGCAATTGCTCATGCAGGGCTCTTTGGTAAATTCCTTCAATTCACCATCGGCCCGGTCATCCATGAAGAAATTGTCTTCATTTTCGAGCTTCACATCCTTGAAATTTTCATTGCTGAGGACGAAATCCGCATCCACCACGTCATTCATGTTCAACAGATACGCAGTGATCGCATAAACCTGATCCGGCTTCAGCGTCTGGGCCGCGCCAAACGGCATCGCCCGGTTGATATAATCAAACACGGTCGACGTATACGGCCAGTAGGAGCCAATCGTCTTGACCGGCCGATCATCGGTCAGTGACCCATGGCCACCAGCCAGCACGGGCCAACGGTCAACGCCTTCGCCAAAATCGCCATGACAAACGGCGCAATTCTCAACGAACAGTGCTTCTCCATCTTCAACGGAGCCGCTGCCCACCGGCAACCCAAGTCCATCGGGGCGCACATCAATGTCCCACGCCTTGACCTCATCCGGGGTCGCCGGGCGACCAAGACCGAGCTTCTCCGCCTGCGCGTCAGCCAGCATCAAAGGCGAAGCAATCAGGGCCGTTGCCATCAATCCTTTAAGAAATCTCGACATTTTCCGCTTGCCCCTCTTCATTGACGGCCCAGGTTTGGATGCCATTATTGTGATAGATGGAATTGACCCCACGAAACTTGCGCAACTGGTCCTTGGTCGGCTGCACATAACCAGTGCTGTCCTGGGCCCTGCTCTGCAACAGAAGCGGTTTTCCGTCCCAGTCAAATTCGAAATAGAAACGATGCATCGACTTATCGAGGCTCGGCCCGGATATCCGCGCCTTGTGCCATGTGATGCCGCCGTCGATGGTCACATCGACCCGTGGAATGGTGCCCCGTCCCGACCACGCCAAACCTGTGATAATGGTCGGCCCCTTGCCATGTTTGATCGGGGCTTGCGGGCTGGGATTGGTGATGACGGATTTCGCATCCATCTCCCAGGTGAACCGACGCGCCCGGCCATCTGCCAGCAGATCGGTATATTTCGAGGTTTCTTCGCGATGGTGCCAAGGCTTGTCACCCACCTCAAGGCGGCGCAGCCACTTGACCCACATATTGCCTTCCCAGCCGGGCACCACCAGACGCACCGGATAGCCTTGTTCGGGGCGCAAGGCTTCCCCATTCATCTTGAAGGCAACAAGACAGTCATCCATCGCCTTTTCCATCGGGATGGAGCGGGTCATGGCGGCTGAATCGGCACCTTCTGCCAGCAGCCATTTGCCACTCGTCTTGACGCCAGCCTCTTCGAGCAGCAAGCGCAGCGGCACGCCGGTATACATCACATTATGGATCATGCCATGGGTGAACTGGCAGCCATTGAGCTGCGCCCCGCGCCACTCCATGCCGGAATTGGCTGCGCATTCAAGGAAATAGACATGGTTTTCACGCGGAAAGCGCATCAGGTCATCCATCGTGAAAACCAGCTCGGTGTCCACCAGACCATTGATCATCAGACGATGCTTGGACGGGTCGATCTCGGCAGCCCCGCCGTGATGACGCTCAAAGGCCAATCCGTTTGGCGTGATGATCCCGTCAAGATCATGCAGCGGCGTGAAGTTGATCGATGAAATCGGATCCGCCGTCAGCCATTCCACGGTCCGGCGCTTCACATCGCTTTCAAACGGCGACGGGCTGCCATAGGGCGCCGCATCCACCGGTGCCCCGGATTCCGACATCCATGGCTGCACTTCCGTGATTACCTTCTCACCGGCAGCCAACGCCGCCCCGCCGCTCAAGGCGGCACCGCCAGTCGCCACAGCCCCTTTCAGAAAGGCGCGGCGGGACGGTTTCTTCCCTTTGAACAATACAGGCATAGAGTCTATCCCTCCCTCGAATGCGAAGCGTTGAAGCGCTGGGCCATTCAGACCCCGGTCACCTTGACGCTGGTATTTTCCGGCACGCTGACCGTGCCCTGTTTGCGAATGTGGCTCTCGACGACATCCCAGATCTGCGGACCTTCGGTGTCCTCATTCACGCTGGCCCAACCGGCCACCATATAGGTCTTGGACGGATCGATCCGCTCGCCGGTTTTCAGCAAGGTCAGATCGGAAATCCGCTCGCCCTGCTTCTTGGAAATGTCGATCGCATAGCCAAGCCCGCCGGTGCGCACCATGTCGCCGCCCTGCTGGTAATAAGGATCCGGATTGAACAGATTGTCGGCCACGTCTTCCAGAATCACATGGATGAATTCGCCCGTCATTTCCGTGCGATAAGCCTGCCCATAGGTCATTGAGGTGACATTCCAGATATCCTCGCGGGTGATATCCTGCCCCGGCAACAGGCTTGGCCCCCACCGCACGCCCGGCGACATGGCAATATCTGCCTCGCGTTCGGACAACAGAGCCGCGCAGATCACGTCATCCCAAGAGCCGTTAAAGTTGCCCCTGCGATAAAGCAGACTGTCCGTCTGCCCAATCACTTCGCCCATGGCTTCTTCATGCGGTTCGCGCACCTCGTCGATCAGCTTGGTAACAACCGGATCAGGCGCAATCACGTCAGAGAAAATCGGGATCAGCTTGTGGCGGATGCCCTTCATGGCCCCGTCGCGCACGTCCAAATCAATTCGGCTGACAAATTTGCCGTTGGACCCGGACGCAATGATGAAGGTGTTGCCCACCTGCACCGGCTCGGGCAGCGCATCATGTGTATGACCGGACAGGATCACGTCAATTCCCGTCACCTTGGAAGCCATCTTCTTGTCAACGTCAAAGCCGTTATGCGACAGGCAAACCACCAATTCGGCCCCCTCTGCGCGCACTTCATCGACCATTTCCTGCATCCGCTCATCGCGAATGCCGAAGCTATATTCGGGGAACATCCAACCGGGATTGGCGATCGGCATATAAGGGAAGGCCTGACCGATCACGGCCACCTTCACCCCGCCGCGCTCGAAGAATTTGTAGGGCTTGAACAACTCCGCCGGTTCGTCCCACTCCGCATCAAAGATATTCTGCGCAAGCGCAGCAAAGGGCAGCTCTTCAACAATCTCATTGACGCGGTCCGACCCAAGAGTGAATTCCCAATGGAAGGTCATGGCATCCGGCTTCAGCGCATTCATCACATTGACCATATCCTGCCCCTGCGTGTGATAGCAGGTATAGGAACCATGCCAGGTATCGCCTCCATCCAGCAGCAAGGCATCGGGTCGGTCTGCCCGAATGGCGTTGATCACGGTGGACATGCGATCAACCCCGCCCACCTTGCCATAGCCCTTCCCGAGAGCCGAAAAGTCTTCATAGGTCAGCGCATATTGGGCCGGTGTGCCATCCGCAATACCATAGACCTTGCGGAAGTCCGCCCCGGTCAAATGCGGCACCTTGCCCCGATTTGAACCAACCCCGAGATTGATTTCCGGCTCGCGGAAATAGATCGGCTTGAGCTGAGCATGAATGTCGGTGACATGAATGAGGGACACATTGCCGTAACGATCAAACGCCAACAATTGATCCTGTGTCAGTGCCTGTTGAGCGGCCACCCGCGACCAGCCACCAAAGGAATCAAGGCCGTAAAGGGAGGCTGCTGCCATTCCTACCTGAAGAAAATCGCGTCTGGAAATCATCACACATACATCCTGCTTGGATATTTTATACACATTCGCATAAATGAATATGACAAATGAAACGGATGCCCGCACTCAAAGCCAAGCGCGGGCAGTCGGTTTAGTTACGAACTGCTGGTGTCTCGACAGACAGACCATTGCCGCGCGAAGACACATAAAGTTCAAGCGCACGGAACGCGTCAGACCCGACCTTGTAAGGCTCGGCCCGCACATCGCGGATACAGCCAGACAGACGAGCATGGATTGAGTTCAGCTTGGCATTTTTCAAACGATAGGTCGGAAAGCCATTCAACTGCCCCTGACTGAGATGGTCGGCGCGGATATTGTTGCCATAATTGTCTTCATGACAATTGGAACAGGCCATATCAAGCTGCCCGTGGCGGGTATAATAGATCTTCTTGCCCTCTTCCCAGAAAGGCTTGGCTTCGCCATCGATCTTGATATTCATGGGCATGCCGCGCGACTGCAATCCGATCAAGGCCACCATGGACTGCATGGTCTCCCCGCTCCATTTCCAGGGTTCGGCACCCATCTGCTCGGTCCGGCACTGGTTGATCTGGTCTTCCATTGTCTGCAACTTGCCATTCTTGACCCGTGGCATCATGGTGCGCAGACCTTTGAAATCCTCAACATTGGCATGGCAATCGGCACAGGCCTTGTTTGCGGTTCCCTCTTTGACGTCAAACTGCTCGGTCGCCTTGTCAATGAAAACAAAGGCCGGATTGTCGAAATCATCCAGCTGCAGGGCCTGCGTCTCATCGGACCGGAACACCCAACCGGAATAGATTTCGTCAAGATGGTCCTTCAGATGCGCTGGCGCTTCGGTTTTGGTCACGAATTCCTGCCCATCGATCACCAGCTGGGCATCTTCCCCAGCCATTGCAGGCATGCTGGCCATGGTGATCCCGACGCCCAGCGCCATGGATAGGATAAATGGTCCCTTTGCCATTGTTTGGTCCTCCCTCTGCGGGCGCGGATGTCGACAGACAGGACGCTGTCCTACATCAGCCCGAATATGTTGCTTCGAAGCGCATCCCCTCCGGCGCCCGGACTTCCTCGATCCGGGCCAGCCAATGCGTCCGATGGTCAGTTCAGATGATCAGGCAATCTTGATTTTCTTTTTGGTCTCATAGACCGCGCCATCATCATCATACCAGCTGAAGTGAAACTCACCGGCTTCCGGCACCATCGCTTCAAACTGGAAATAGGGGTTGGTCGAGATCGCTGGTTCCAGCGTCACATCGATCACATTCTTGCCGTTGAAATCGCAGGTGAAGCGATTGATGATCGAGCGTGGAATCAGATTGCCGTCGCCATCCTTGCGCTGACCGGATTCCATCTTGTGGCTGATCAGCGACTTAATGGTGATGACGTCACCGGCGGATGCCTTGCGCGGCACCTTCACGCGTGGTTTTACACCTTTTGCCATGATTTATTCTCCCTTGATCTCTTAACCGCCGCAGCCGCCGATGGTCACTTTGACGGTTGCCTTGGCACTGCGGAAGCTGCCGTCCTTCATCTTGGCGATCGCCAATACATCCTGCGTCTTGGCAAGACGAATGCGGGTGGATGCGGACTGACTTGGATTGAGCGGTCCGAACTTGAAAGTCGCAACCGCTGGCGTCGGGTTGCCAAGAGCAAGCAAGGTAATCGCCTCAGCCCCTTCAGCACTCACTTCAACCGGCACGGTGTTGCCATTTTCAGCGATCTCCGGCGCGGAAAGCTCCATGCCTCCCTCGGTTACGTCCTTGCCACCGGTAAAGGCCTTGATCGCGTCATCCGCTGCGCTGGCCATGGCTGGCAGGCTTGCAAAGCTGACTGCGACCACCGCCCCAGTCCCCAATACAAGCACGTCCCTGCGTGTAAACTTCATTGTCATCCTCCAGTGATGCAGAGCACACGAAGCCCGTCTTGCGGCTTCGCAAAGCCCCGAATTACTTATCTTTCAGTGTCATGAGATAGGCGACCACATCCTCGACCTGTTGGGCGCTCAAAATGGTCTTGCCCTTATATTTGTCCGCCGTGCGCGGGAATTGCGTTGCAACATAGAAGCCGGGCATGATTGTGCCTTCATAGGTCTTCTTGGAATTGACAACGATGCCGCGGATTTCGGCTTCATTCCAACGATCAGCCACACCGTCAAGGCTTGGTCCAACCTCGCCGTGGAACTGTTCCTTGGACATATCGCTATTTTCATGGCAGGCAAGGCAATTGCCCAGCTTGCGGTTGACGAACGCCTTGCGGCCCTCATCGATATTGCCAGCCTGACCTGTCAGGGATGTCCCGACGGCGCCTTCCTTGAACATGACATCGGCTGGCTTGACGGCATCTGCCTGTGCAAGGCCTGAGCTCAGGATCAGGGCTCCCGCAGCCCATAATATGTGTTTCATTCCGGTCCTCCCCTTGACGAAACCGATCCATGGTCCTTGTTTTGTGCGGATCGACCTCGTGCGTCACTCTAGGTGTTTGTTCTTATCTCCTCTGATAAGAGCGTACCCTCATCTCCTCCCATTACACAAGAACAAATTCAAAAAATTGAATTTTATAATGTGTTTAAAGTAGCCGTTCTGCAATGAGGCAATAGTCGTAAAACAAAGCGTTATTGCTGTTGTTCTGCCAGTTTACGAGCGTGATACTTCTGGAAACTCTCCTCGCCCTCATAGCCTTTCTCGACAATCCAATTGAGCAGATTGAAGGTGGTGTGCCGACCAAAAGCACCGGGCATTTGCGCCACGGTTACTTGATTTGCTGGTTTGTCATCACTCACTTGCTCAGGAAAAAACATCAGCATTGGCGTGAAAAGCGCACCCCATTTACGGACCATGTCTTTTTCCGGCAAGGCTTCGCCGTCAAAGTCCGTCACTTCCACATCGCCAAACATGTTGATCTGTACGACAAAGAAATTCTTCTCGATGAAATCGGCGATCTGAGGGTTTGGAAACACCTCTTCATGCATCTTTTTGCAATAGATGCAGCCTCTTTGCTCGATGATCACCATCAGGCGTTTGCCCTCCGCGGTTGCCTCACTCAGATCCTCCCCAAGATCCTTGAAGGTATCCCGCATCCAGGGCGCCTTGTGCAGGCCATCGTCCCCCATTTCGGCCTGCGCCGCGCTTACGGAAATGAAGGTCATCAAACTGACCAGACCGGCCAGAAGCAGCTTGGAAAAATAGGACATGTCCAGAGGCCTCCCATCCTCAAGATAGTTGCCTGCCCGATGGCCTGTCACCGGTTATCCGATGGCAGAAAAGATCGGGAAGGTTTCAATCATCCATTGAGCAATCCAATTGATGCTGTTGGTGGCAATCAGCACACCGAACAGGATCAACAGCCCGCCCATCAGCTTTTCAATAAGCCCCAAATGCTTGCGGAATCCCGCCATCCAACGCATGAAGGGGCCAATAAACATGGCGGCAATGACAAATGGCAATGTCATGCCCACACCATAGGCAAACAGCAGCAGACTGCCTTGGGTTGCTGCGTCGGCCCCAGCCGCCATGAACAGGATCGAGGCCAGCACCGGACCAACGCAAGGCGTCCATCCAAAGGCAAAGGCCAGCCCGATCACGTAGGCTCCCAGGTAGCCGACATTGCTAGTCGCCCCGGCATCGCTGCGGAACTGGCGATAAAGAATGCCAATCCGAATAACGCCCAAGAAATGGAGCCCCATAATGATGATCACCCCGGCAGCAATCCAGCGCAAAATGTCGAAATAGTCCCGCACCAGTTGCCCGAACAAGGTGGCCGCCAGCCCCAGCAGCATGAAAATCGTGATCACCCCTGCGGAAAAACACATCGCCGCCAGAACCGCCCGCTTGCGCACAGCCGAATCGATTGTGGCATCCGCCGTTATCTGATTCATCCCCACGCCCGCCAAATAGCTCAGATAAAAGGGAACGATTGGCAATATACAGGGTGATAAGAAAGACAGCAGACCAGCAACAAGTGCGCCCCATAGCGTCACGTCCAACATGTTTGATCCCCTATCTCTTGTATAATTCACATATTCAAATTAGATTATATAAAACTTCATTCGTCAACCGGCTCGTTTCAACCATGATCAGATCCTTTCTCCTGCTCTTTGTTCTTCTCACCAGCATTGTGCCCGCCAACGCGACAGGGCCAACGGGAAAAGGCATGGAGTTGCTGATGGTTGAACAGGAAGGCTGCATTTGGTGCGCACGCTGGAACAAAGAAATTGGACCGGTCTACCCCAAGACTGAGGAAGGCAAACAGGCCCCGTTGCGGCGATTCGACAAGCATGATCCCCTGCCAGACGGGATCCATGTGACGCGTGGTTTCTTTTACACCCCCACTTTCGTGCTGCTTGTGGACGGACAGGAAAAAGGCCGTATCGAAGGCTATCCGGGAGAGGATTTCTTCTGGGGCCTACTTGATCAATTGGTCGCTTCTGTAGATAAAACAGGGACTGCTAAAGCAAGTCATTAACGACACAAACCCTCGGTGACCCCCATGCCGCTTCCCGTGTTCCATGAAAACATGGATGAGGATGCTCTTGAGAAGATGGCTCAGAAGGCGCAAACCGCCTCGAACTTTCTCAAGGCGATCGGCCATGACGGACGCCTGATGATTCTGTGTCATCTGGCAACGGGTGAAAAGTCGGTCACAGAATTGGAAGATCTGCTCTCTGCCCGACAGGCCGCCGTGTCACAACAGCTTTCTCGCCTGCGTCTGGAAGGTCTCATTGAGCCCCGCCGTGAAGGCAAGTCGATTTATTACCGCTTGACCGATGACCGCCCGAAACAAATAATGGAAGTTGTCTACGACCTTTTTTGTCGTGACGCGGTCACGGGCGAAGAAAAATAATTCAACAATCCATCGCCCTAACCATAGGCCGAACAGAAAAATACCAATCGGCCGGGGAGGAAACGGACGATGACAGACTGGATCACGGCACCAGTGCTGGTGGCTGCCATTGGACTGATGGGTGGCATCACGCTTGGGCTGGCGGCGCGCCTTGGACGCTTTTGCACGCTCGGGGCCATTGAAGATTATTTCTATTCAAGCTCGGATCTGCGCCTGCGCATGTGGGGCATTGCCATCGGTGTGGCAATGATCGGTTCGTTCTTGCTTGTTCACTTCAATGCTCTCAATCTGGACCAAACCCCCTATCTGAACCGACACTGGTATCCGATGCAGAGCATTCTGGGCGGACTGGTCTTTGGCTACGGCATGGCCATTTCAGGCAATTGCGGCTATGGCGCATTGGCGCGACTGGGCGGAGGCGACCTGCGCGCCTTTGTCATTGTCGTGGTAATGGGCATCAGCGCCTATGCCACCATATCCGGCCCCCTTGCCTATGTGCGCATTTGGCTGTTTCCCGACAGACCGGCGCAGGAAAGTGGCCTTGGACTGGCGCAGGATGTGGCCAACTGGACCGGCCTTGCCCCTTCGCTTGTCGGCATTCTGATCGGCGTCGCCATCCTGATCGCCGTTGCAGCCCCGCGCCACGTCAGGGACAGTCGCTCAACCCTGTTCTGGGGCACCATGATCGGGCTTGCTATTGCGTCCGGCTGGTGGGGCACCCAATGGGTTGCCACCGACAGTTTTGATGCGGTGCCGGTCTCCTCACACACCTTTTCCGGTCCGATCGGAGAAACCATTCTCTATATCATGACCGCCTCAGGCAGCAATCTCAGTTTCGGCATCGGCTCGGTTGCCGGCATCTGGGTCGGCGCGTTCATTGGCAGCCTGATCAAGGGTCATTTCCGCTGGGAGGCCTGCGAAGACCCGCGCGAGTTGCGCCGCCAGATCATTGGCGCAGGGCTTATGGGCGTTGGCGCCGTCACGGCCGTGGGCTGCTCCATAGGTCAGGGACTGTCGGCCATTTCCGTCCTTGCCTATAGCGGCCCGATCACCCTGGCCGCCATCATTGCCGGGGCAGCTCTTGGCCTACGGCAAATTCTGGTCGGCTTTGCGCGGCCAATCTAGAGCGCTTGGCAACCAACAAAAAAGGGTCGCCGCAGCGACCCTTTTCTCGATTGCGTAAGCCAGCAGACCTTAACGGATTTTGACCGCTTTGCCGGTTTTATAGGATTGCTGCGCCGCATGAGCCAGTTCAATCGCCTTCATGCCGTCGACATGATCGGGATAGATCTCGTTATGACCGGCCAGCAAGCGACAGAAGGTCTGCAGCTCTGCCTTGTAGGCTTCGGCATAACGTTGGATGAAGAAGTCCAGCAGCGGATCGCTGCGATAGCCTTCCTTGGTGGCCAAAGTCACTGAAGTGCCACGCAGGTTGTCAGCACGCACCATGCCTTTTGACCCGTGCACTTCCACCCGTTGGTCATAGCCATAGGATGCACGGCGGCTGTTGGTGATCACCGCAATCCGGCCCTTGGCGGTTTTCAGCGTCGCGGTCGCCGTATCGAGATCGCCGATCTTGCCGATCTCAGGGTCAGTCAACACCGAACCGGTGGCAAAGACCTCAACGATATCATCATTAAGCACATAGCGCGCCATGTCGAAATCGTGGATCATCATGTCAAGAAACAGACCGCCAGAATTCTTCAGATAGGCTGCGGATGGGGCTTCGGGGTCACGCGAGGTGATCTGCACCAGCTCCACTTCGCCCACTTCCCCATTGTCGATATTGCGTTTGACAGCGTTGAAGTTATAGTCGAAGCGACGGTTGAAACCGATCATCAACTGAACACCGGCCTTTTCGACCTCAGCCACACATTCGCGCACTTTTTTCAGATCGAGATCAATCGGCTTCTCGCAGAAAATATGCTTGCCGGCTTGTGCGGCCTCGATGATCTGGTCTGCATGCTGATTGGTCGGAGAAGCGATGATCACCGCATTGATATCCGGATCGTCGACAATTTCCATCACCGAGGTCCGGCGAGCTGCACCGGTCATGGCCTGCACATAGGCAGCCGCTTCATCAAATGGGTCGTAAACCGCAACAATCTCGACATTATCAAGAGCGCTTACCGCTCGTGCGTGAATTTGTCCAATGCGACCAGCGCCCAGAAGACCGATACGGATCATATTATTCTCCAAACCTGCGATAGCAAAAACCAGCAGCATCCGTATCGACCGGATCGGCCAGAACAAGCCATCAAACATAATAGGCAATCAGGCCCATTCCCGATTGCCGGGGATGAAACAAACGGGCCGCATGCGGGATTTGAATGCGGGAAAGCGGGGGATGAAAATCCGAATGTTTCAAGAAATCTGCTCTTCATTTGCACCAAACGGCGTCAACAGTCAAACACTGCACGTGCATATCTCCATCCCATGACAGGAAAATGAACGAGAGCAAGGCTCGTGATCCACCCCTATCGCGGCCATTATCAGTCACAAAATCGCTCTTCAATCCCATCTGGGAACGCACCAATCAAAAACCAGCCCGCGACAGGATCGCCACCACCTTGTCATCGAACCAGCTGGTCAGGCCATATCCATTCACGAAACCGCAATGACCGCCATCGCCGACAATTTCATGGCTAAGCCGATCCCGATTTGGCAACGCATTAAGGGTCTCGACGGGGATCACCGGATCATCCTTCACCATCACGATATGACAGGGTGCATCCATGCGCGCGATATTGGCCTCGCTCAACGCATAGGCCCTGAAATAGCTTGCGGCATTTTTATGCTCGGAAAACCGCGGAATGAAATCATCATGCATCGCCAGAATATCCTTATGCTTGAGGAGATCTGCATGCTGGCGATAGTCGGAAAATAGCTCGATCTTGCGCTCGAACGAGTTTTGCCATTTGGCCGTAAAATAGCGATTGTAAATCTGATAAGATTGGATCGCGTCGGCTGCGGCGGCCGGATCAATTGGCGGTGAAGCGGCGATCACCTGATCAAGGCGGATCGGGCGTTCGCCGATATTGGCTGCAACTCTTGCTGCCAGATTGGCCCCCAGCGAAAAGCCAGCCAAAGCCGTTTTGTCATGGGGATATTGAGCGCAAATCTGCTCCATCGCATCGAGAATCTCATCAAGCCGGATCGCCAGAAACGGATCATGATTGAGATGATGGCTCGGCCCGTGATCACGCATATGCAACCGAAAAATGCTGTACCCCTCCTCACGCAGACGCACCGCCAAAGATTGCAGATAGGTCGACCAGGCCGATCCCTCCCAGCCATGCAACAAAACCGCAAGGCGTCGCGCTGTGTCGCGGCCCGGTGTATAGACACCATGCAGCCGCACCCCGTCACGACAGTCCAGAATGACCGGATCGCTCGCCGCATTCAGCGCCTTGGCCCGATGCTCAACAAGCCACTTGCGTGGGCCGTTATTGCCGAAGATGGTATTGATATGGCGATTGCGAAACAGGAGGGGAGCTTGGGTCTTCATGATCATCTTTTTAATTCGAAAAATGCAAGAGCGCAAAATGACGGGAGAAATCCTATGCCAGCACCATGCTGCTGCCAACAAAAAAGCGCCCGGCAATGCCGGACGCTTCTTCTTACGGAGCTGAGCCTGTCAGCGATTACTTGATGATCGCATTCAGCGTCTTGCTGGCGCGCATCACGTCAGCCTTTTTCTTGGAGTCTGGCTTGTAGTAGCCACCGATATCGGCAGGCTTACCCTGAACAGCCTTAAATTCTTCAAGAATGGCTTTTTCGCCATCGATCAGCTTCTTGGCAATCGGACCGAATTTTTTGGCCAGTGCATTGTCATCCTTCTGGGCGTGCAAAGCTTCTGCCCAGTAACGCGCGAACCAATAATGGCTGTCACGGTTATCCGGCTCGCCCACTTTGCGCGATGGAGATTTGTTGTTGTCAAGAACCCCCTGTGTTGCCACTTCCGCAGCAGCACCCAGCACACCGGCTTTCTTGTTGCCTTTGCTTTCAGCCAGGAAGTTGAAGCTTTCACCAAGGGCGCAGAACTCGCCCATGGAATCCCAACGCAGATGGTTTTCTTCAACCAACTGCTGTACATGCTTTGGAGCAGAACCACCGGCACCGGTTTCGAACAGACCGCCACCATTCATCAGCTTGACGATCGACAGCATCTTGGCCGAGGTGCCAAGCTCGAGAATCGGGAACAGGTCGGTCAGATAGTCACGCAGCACATTGCCGGTGACAGCAATGCTGTCCTTGCCTGCTGTGATGGTTTCAAGCGACGCGCGGGTTGCTTCGCGTGGGGCCATGATCTGGAATTTATCGGACACACCAGCTTTTTCCAAAGCAGGGACGACATACTTGATCAGCTCGGCATCATGCGCGCGCTTTTCATCAAGCCAGAAGATTGCTTCCGAACCGGTCAGACGCTGACGTTCGATTGCCAGTTCAATCCAGTTCTCGATCGGAGCTTTATTGACGGTGCAGGCACGCCAGATGTCACCAGCTTCAACCACATGGGCATGCAAGGTGTCGCCATTGGCCAGCACAATGCGAATGGTGCCCGCTTCAGCGGCTTCAAACGTGGTTGGATGGGAGCCATATTCCTCGGCCTTCTGCGCCATCAGGCCCACATTGGCCACGGCACCGGCGGTCGCCGGGTCCAAAGCACCATTTTCCTTGAAGAATTTGATGCTCTCGTCATAGATCGGTGCATAGCAATTGTCAGGAATGATGCAGTTGACATCACCCTTCTTGCCCGCTTCGTTCCAGCCCTTGCCGCCAGCGCGGATGAGCGCAGGCATGGACGCATCGATAATCACGTCTGATGGCACATGCAGGTTGGTGATGCCCTTGTCGCTGTCGACCATATACATCGAGGGACGGTCTTTGGCCAGCGCGTCGATTTCCTTCTGGATTTCAGCCCCATTTGGCATGTCCGCAATGCGAGCCAGCACGTCACCCATGCCGGAATTGACATTGACACCGGCAGCCGCCAGCGCCTCGCCATGTTTCTCGAAGATCGGAGCCAACCACGCACGCACCGCATGACCGAAGATAATCGGATCGGACACTTTCATCATGGTCGCCTTCATATGCAGCGAGAACATGATGCCTTCTTCTTTGGTCTTGTCGATTTCTGCCGCAAGGAAGCGCGACAAGGCATCCGCGGACATGAAGGTCGCATCAGTAACAGTGCCTGCCTGAAGCATCCAGTTGTCTTTGAGAACGGTGATGTCACCGCCCTTAGAGACAAACTCGATCCGGGCTTCACCTGCCTGCTGCGCCGTGATGGTGGCGGAGCGTTCATTGGCATAGAAGTCATCGCCCGGCATGGAGGCAACGCGGGTCTTGCTGTCAGCACTCCAGGCACCCATGGAATGGGGGTTATTCTGGGCGTAATTTTTCACCGCCTTGGCGGACCGACGATCGGAATTGCCTTCGCGCAAAACCGGGTTCACCGCAGAGCCCTTGATCGCGTCATAGCGCGCCTTGACCTTGCGTTCGGTCGCATTCTTTGGCTCCTCGGGATAGTTTGGCAGATCATAGCCCTGCCCCTGAAGCTCTTCGATCGCGGCCAACAATTGTGGCACGGAGGCAGAAACATTTGGCAGTTTGATGATATTGGCGTCTGGCGTTTTAACCAGCTCACCCAGCTCAGACAAATCATCGCTCTGCTTCTGATCATCATTGAGATATTCAGGAAATGCAGAAAGTATTCGGCCAGCAAGCGAAATATCCTTGGTACCAACCTCGATACCGGCAGCCGAAGCAAACGATCTGATGATTGGCAAAAGCGAGGCGCTCGCCAACTCAGGCGCTTCGTCAACAATGGTGTAAATGATATCTGGATTAGATTGAGAGGCCATATTTTCTACCTTTCCGGTTCCCCAGTTTCCAGCACCGACATAGTCCGCCTTGAAAGCGATCGGTCAGAAGTGTCCGCACTATGCGTCAACCGACTTCCGACATTCAAGCGTCTTTCCACGGAAATTGCAGATGGTGCAAATGCAATGCAGGCAAAGTTGCTCCTGTCTTTAATCTTCCCGGTCTGGATTGGATATTCAACATCTGTCGCATGCTCCGGCCCAAGGCCAGAAAGGCAAGCAAGTCGAGAACCGATAGATTAAGAAAATGAAAGCATGTCCCGCAAGTGCCGCAAAGGAACAGAACGGGCACATACAAACAAGCCGCGTGGCCAGGATTCAAAAATCACGAAGAATTAACGTCTCTTCCCTATTTTAACTCAATAGATATGTAAATTACGCTACGGCAATGGTTAATTTTACCAATTTCCGTTTCTTGCCAATGGTCGCATCGAGTCGACGTTCGGAGCAATTCTGCCATGTTTTCCAAAATGATGATCACAACCAAAATGCTGGTCGCAAGTATTGCCACTTTGGCTTGTGTGCTGACAGTTGGCATCGCCTTCATCGGCATGCAGAGCGCGTCGATCACCCAAAAGATTTCCGAAGGCGAGGCCAAAGCCGTTGCCGGTCGCGAGGCCGCTCTGGTCAAGGCTGAACTGGAATATGGCCTGCATACCGCCAACAAGCTGGGAGAAACCTTCTCCGCCCTGCGGCTGAATGACAATCCAACCCGCACCGACTGGACCGGCATCCTCAAGCTGGTCGTCGAGCAGGATGCCAAACTGGCAGGCACTTGGGGCGCTGTGATCCAGAACGAACTGGACGGCAAGGACAAGGCATTCGTCAATGCCGAGCATCACGATGCAACCGCATCTGGCGTCCCTATTTCTACCGCAACCCCGATGGCTCTATCGGGTTCCGTACCATTGGAGACATGGACATTAAATCGAAAGAGGAAATGTCTTGGTTCTATGGTGCCTATGACAGCGGCAAGACCTTTATGACCGATCCCTACAGCTGGGACATGGGCGGCAAGACCGTGGTTGGCGTCTCCATCGGCGCACCGATCAAAGACGGCAACAAAACCGTTGGCGTTGCGGGCACCGACCTTATTCTGACCCGTCTGTCCGACATGCTGGCCAAGGTCAAGCCTCTGGGCACGGGCGCGGTGCATCTGCTCTCCCAATCAGGCAAATGGATTGCCCATCCTGACGGTTCCCTGCTTGGCAAGGACTGGAGCGAGGGCCGCTCGCAAACAGATCTCGCCCATAAGGCCGATCTGCTCGCAGCCGTCAAAAATGGTCGCCCATTCGAATATGAAGGCTATTCCAACAGCCTCGGCGAAGATGTCATCCGCATCGTCACGCCGATTGAACTAGGTGACACAGGCAAGAAACTGGCCCTGATCGTCAGTGTTCCAACCGCCACGCTTGGAGTTGCCAGCAAGGAGATCACTCTGTCGGTGATTTTGGCAGGTATTGCGCTGATTTTGGCGGTGGCCGGTGCCCTTTATCTGGTTGGACAGTCGATCATCCGCAAACCGATGGCCGTCACCATCGACAGCATTCGCTCCCTGATCAATCGTGATTATGGCGTCAAGTTGCATTATCTTGATCGCAAGGATGAAATCGGCCAGATCAATCAGTCTTTGGAAGTGTTCCGCGACAGCGCCCAGCGCGCCGAGCAACTCGGAGCCGAGCAGGAACGCGAACAGAAAGAACAAATCAAACGGGCCGAGATGGTCAATCAGTTGGCCATCGATTTCGACAAGCAGGTCACCACATTGCTTGACACGGTTTCCGGTTCTGTCAGCAGCCTCAACCAGACTTCGCAAAACTTGTCCAACGGCGCAAACACGACCTCGACTCGCTCCAACGCAGTTGCTGCCGCCTCTGAACAGGCGTCCGCCAACGTCGAAACCGTCGCAGCGGCCGCCGAAGAACTCTTCGCCTCGGGTAACGAAATCGATCGGCAAGTGTCACAATCCAATCAGATTGCGACCAGCGCGGTCGCGCAAGCCCGCCAGACCAACGAAAAGATTCAGGGCCTGTCCACTGTTGCCAACCGCATCGGAGAGGTGGTCCGCCTGATCACTGACATTGCCGAACAGACCAACCTTCTGGCTCTGAACGCAACAATCGAAGCGGCTCGCGCCGGAGAAGCCGGCAAGGGCTTTGCCGTGGTAGCCGCCGAAGTGAAGGGACTGGCGAACCAGACATCACGGGCAACCGACGAAATTTCCCAGCAGATTCAGGCCGTTCAGTTGGAAACAGATGGCGCCGTCGACGCCATCAAGACTATCACTGAGACAATTGAACAGATGAATCAGATCGCTTCGGAAATCTCTGAATCGGTGCAGCAGCAGAATTACGCCAATCAGGAAATCGCCCGCAACATTCAGGAAGCCTCGGTTGGGACCAAGGAAGTGTCGACCAACATTTCCAGTGTGTCCGCAGCGGCCATTGAGACCGGCGAAGCGGCCCAACATGTCAACGAGGCAGCCGCAGAGCTGCAACGCGAAGCCTCCAATCTGCGCAACGGTGTTCAGGGTTTCCTTGGGGAAGTCCGCAGGATTGCCGGCGCGCGCTGATCCCGTCACTCAAGTCCAACATGAAGGTCGCCACTGGCGGCCTTTTTTTGTGCCCCGCCTCATGCCTCAGACACCTCGGCTAGATCAAAAGAAAGGGATTGTCAGAAACCGTAAATAGTATACAATATCCAACAACCGACAAAACTGCCCCTTTGATGAGAAAAGAACAGATCGATGGCTTCCAACATTTTCAGCGGCACGATGCCCGCCTTGATGACCCCCTGCAAAGCAGATCGCACACCGGACTTTGATGCACTGGTGAAAAAGGGCAAAGAAATGATCGAGGCTGGCATGTCCGCGCTCGTCTATTGCGGGTCGATGGGCGATTGGCCGTTGCTCAGTGACGCACAACGCATGGAAGGCGTCGAACGTCTGGTCAAGGCAGGCCTGCCCGTTGTGGTCGGCACAGGCGCCATCAATACCCAGTCCGCCGTCGCCCATGCAGCACACGCTCAGAAAGTGGGCGCAGCCGGATTGATGGTCATCCCTCGCGTTTTGTCGCGCGGGCCGTCCCCAACCGCCCAGAAAAACCATTTCAAGGCCATTCTGGAAGCCGCCCCGGACATTCCATCGATCATCTATAACAGCCCCTATTATGGCTTTGCCACCAAGGCCGATCTGTTCTTTGCCTTGCGCGCCGAGCATTCCAACCTGATCGGCTTCAAAGAATTTGGCGGGCCGGCCGATCTGCGCTATGCGGCAGAGAATATCACGGCTCAGGATGATCAGGTCACGTTGATGGTCGGCGTTGATACCGCTGTCTATCATGGCATCGTCAATTGCGGCGCCACCGGCTCCATCACCGGCATCGGCACTGCCCTGCCCAAGGAGGTCCTCCTGCTCGCCAGCCTGTCGAAAAAGGCCGCCGAAGGCCATGCAGAAGCCCGCCAGCGGGCGCTGGAACTGACCGAAGCCATAGAGGTTCTGTCCAGCTTTGACGAAGGCCCGGACCTCGTCCTTTATTACAAATACCTGCTGGTGCTGAATGGTGAAGAAGAATATCGTCTGCATTTCAACGAAAGTGACGCTCTGAGCGACGCGCAAGCCAACTATTGTGAACAGCAATATACCCTGTTCCGCACCTGGTTTGCCGACTGGGTCAAGCAAGGCGGAATCATCAAGGAATGCATGTAATTGACAGCCATACGGGTGGAGAGCCGACGCGGGTGATCATTGATGGCGGTCCGGATCTTGGGTCAGGGCCGTTGTCGGAACGCGTCCGGCGATTGGCCAGAGACCATCAGGCCTTCTGTAACGCGATCATGATGGAGCCGCGCGGCCAACCCGCGATGGTTGGGGCCTTGTTGGTTGAGCCCACCGATCGCGACTGCGTTACCGGTGTGATCTATTTCGATGCTGGCGCAGTGCTGGGCATGTGCGGCCATGGCACCATTGGACTGGTGGTAACATTGGCGCATCTGGGTCGGATCAACTTCGGCACCCACCGGATCGAAACCCCCGCAGGCATTGTCGAGGCGACCCTGTCAGACCACCACACCGTCACGGTGCACAACGTTGAAAGCCGCCGTGTGGCCAGTCAGGTCAGCATAGAACTGGATGATTTGGGCAGGATCACCGGGGATATCGCTTATGGTGGCAACTGGTTCTATATCATCGATCCAAGCCCCATCCCCGTGGACCCTTCCAACTTGCGCACCCTCACGGACACCGCCATCAGGATCCGTCAAGCGATCAATGACCGCCAGCTGGCGCAGCAGACCGGCATTATCATTGATCACGTGATCTTTCAGGGCCCTTCACCACATCCAGACATGCATAGCAGGAATTTTGTCCTGTGCCCCGACGACACCTATGACCGGTCTCCGTGCGGCACAGGCAGCTCTGCGCGGCTTGCCTGTCTTGCCGCCGACGACCTTTTGGCTCCGGGTGAAATCATCCAGCAAGAAAGCATCATCGGCTCACGTTACCAGCTCTCCTACCAGCCCGGCCAACAGGGAGGCATCCTCCCGCAAATCACCGGGCAGGCCTATATCATGGCCGAAACAAAGCTGATTTTTGACGCCTCGGACCCATTCCGCGATGGGATCATTCTCTAGCGCCAGCTAGTCTCCCACCTTGTATCAAAGCGACAAACGCGCCTAAAGTGCCTTCATTCTGTTTAAGGAATGAGGAAGAAAAGATGCCAGCTCCCACCAACACCCAATTCGATGTGGTCCATGACAGCCTGTCCTTCCAGACCGGCGGCAAGAGCGTGAGGATCATCACCCGTCCGGTGGCAGAATGGCTGTCAACCATCGGAGCCATCTCCGGCACGGTAACGCTTTTTATCCAGCACACCTCGGCCTCCCTCACCATTCAGGAAAATGCCGATCCGACCGTGCAGGATGACCTGCTCACCTATCTTGAAGACATCGCGCCACAGGATCGCCCTTATATCCATTCCTATGAAGGGCCGGACGACATGCCCGCCCATCTGAAAACCGCACTGACATCGGTCAGCGAAACCATACCCGTTGATCGCGGCCAGATGTTACTGGGCCAATGGCAGGGCATCTATCTGATTGAGCATCGCGCTCATCGTCACCGGCGCGACATAAGGCTTTGTTTCACCGGACAGCGCCGCTCCCAGAGCCTTTGATCAGCCAAGCAGCCGATCAAAGGAATAATATTCAACCAGATCCCCTTTTTGCGACAGGACCCCGTCCGGTAGAGCCGCCAGCCCATCGGCCCAAAAAATACTGGCCATGACCGCCGAACCCTGACTGGCAAACGGCACCAGTTCCTGCGCTCCCTCGCCAGTGTCCGCCACCTGCACACGGATAAAGTCCCGCCGCATGCTGATCTTGCCCTGATCATAGCCCAAGGCAATCTTGGCCGGTGCTGGCAAAAGATCCGACCGGCCCTGCATCTTGCGGATCAGCGGCACACAAACGAGCAGGAACGTCACATAGGCCGAGACCGGATTGCCCGGCAGTCCGACAAACGGCGTCTCCCCCAGCCAGCCAAAGGCCAACGGCTTGCCCGGTTTGATATTCAGCTTCCATAAATCAAGGGAGCCGAGGGCCTGCACCGCGTCCTTGACGTGATCTTCCTCGCCCACAGACACACCGCCCGATGTGAGCACCAGATCGGCTTCTCTGGCCGCCTGATCAAGTGCCTTGCGCGTGCTCTCCGGGTCATCCGGCACACTCCCCAGATCGACAATCTCGCACGGCATCCGGCTCAACAGAGCGACCAAAGCCGCATGGTTGGAATTGTAAATCTGCCCCGGCCCCAGAGCTTCGCCGGGATTGCGCAATTCATCGCCGGTCGACAATACAGCCACCTTCAGACGGCGGACCACCGACATCGACGCCACGCCAACCGAAGCAGCCAGCCCGATATGGGCCGGACCGATCTTCATGCCTGCCTCAAGGATCGTCACGCCCCGGGCAACGCTTTCGCCCGTGCGACGAATGTTGTTGCCTACCTTGACCGGCCCGTCAAAATGGACAAACCCTTCCTCAACAACACATTTTTCCTGCATCACAACAGCATCCGCGCCCTCAGGCACCGCCGCACCGGTGAAAATGCGGGCAGCGGATTCCTCGGCCATCGGCTCCCCCACCTGTCCAGCCGGAATGCGCTGGAGGACGGGCAGACAAATCGACCCTTGGGAGGCCAGCAAGTCACTGCGCACCGCATAGCCATCCATCGCGCTATTGTCCCATGGCGGCATATTCACAGCAGCAGAGACATTCTCCGCCAACACCCGGTCAAGCGCATGGTTAAGCGCAACCTGCTCAGTGCCCGACACAGGGCTGATGGACGAGAGAATTGTCGCCTGCGCCTCTTCCAGAGGCATCAAGCCTGAACCAGTCTTTGCGGTCTTTCCCAGAGCCATGTCAGCGGCACCTTTCTTCAATCTGGATGAACGTTGCGAAGCTGCAATCGATCTGCAAACTGCCCTTCGCTGTGGATCAGATCAGTTTGGGGCAGAGACTAACATAAAGTGCAATCAGTTCAAGCGCCCGAAAGAACTTGCAAAATTTTAATGAAGCCATGCAAAAACCAAACAGGCACCCCCATTTGGCGACTTGCAATTGCCCCTCCTCAAAGCCTATAGACAGAGGGCAAGATTTGTCTGAACTGTTATCCGCATATTGCACGAGATATGCCGGATCGTCAGCGCCCGTCAGCAAGCTGGGCCACATGTCTCCCAAGGTCCAGCATAACGCCCATCCCAAAAAAGGCAGGACAATGCCAAAACATGGTATCATGATTTGCGGCCACGGCAGCCGCGCCAAATCAGCAGAAGAAGAATTCAGTCTCCTCGCCAAAGGCATCCGCAAACGCTATCCCGATCTCCCGGTCGAATATGGCTTTCTGGAATATTCAGCGCCCAACATTCATATGGGACTTGATGCGCTGATCGAGGCAGGTGTCACCGAAATCACCGCCGTACCCGGCATGCTGTTTGCCGCAACCCACGCGAAAAACGATATCCCGTCCGTGCTGACCACCTATCAGGAAAAGCATCCCGGCGTTACGATCAAATATGGTCGTGAACTGGCGCTGCATCCACAAATGATCGAAGCCTTCAAGTCCCGTATTCTTGAAGCGCTCGGCAAGGATCATGTCCATACCGGCGACCTCTATGACACCATGCTGGTGGTTGTTGGTCGCGGCACGTCGGATACCATGGCCAATGCCGAAGCGGCCCGTCTGACCCGCATCGTGTCAGAAGATTTGGGCTTTGGCTGGTCCGAAACCGTCTATTCCGGCGTCACCTACCCCTCCGTCGGGCGCGGCTTGGAAATGGCATTGAAACTCGGCTTCAAGAAGGTCGTCGTTGCGCCTTACTTCCTGTTTACCGGCCGTCTGATCGACCGCATCTACAATTATGTCGACAAGGTCGCAGCCGCCAATCCGGATGTTACCTTCCACAAGGCTCACTATCTGAAAGATCAGGATCACGTCATCGACACCTTTGCCGAGCGGATCGAAGAGGCCCGCAGCGGCAAGCTGACCGAAACCTACGATCTGATGGGATCCTTCAAGGAACGTTTGGCGCGCGGTGAAGTGCAAGTGCATCACCATCATGCCGAATTCACCGATCCCGATGATGACGAAGCCAAGGGCGGCCATTCTCACGACCACGGACATGACCACGAGCATTCTCATGATCATGGACATTCTCATGACCACGGGCACTCTCATGACCATGGGCACTCTCATGACCATGGACATTCCCATGATCACGGACATGGCCATTCTCACGATCATGGGCACGGCCACAGCCACGGCATCTACAAGCATATCGCCCATCCCCATGGGCCACGCACCATGATCGATGAAGGCGTCTGCTGCTGCTTCATGAGCCAGTTCCCGCAAGAGGTCATCGACGATGAACGCGCAAAACGCAAAAAGGGCTAAGCTCTCCTGCCCTTTCGCGCCTCAGCTCTGAACACATCCGGACCCGCCCTCATTAGAAGGCGGGTCTTTTGCTTCAAGGCCTCACTCACATCTCCCCTTGGTGATATCTTCCCACGAACACCGGCACAGGCCAATCTCCATCGCGACTGTCACGAAAGCGTCAAGCAATTGCAATATCGCTGCTCAGACCCCAGTCTATGGAGATCCACATGCCCATCAGGTCCGCCCTTTTCCTCGCCTCTGTCAGTCTCCTCTTGACCGTGACCGGCTTCATGCCGCCCGTCGCCCCCGCCTTGGCCGCAAAGCAAGCGCAACCGACCAAAGCTTACAAAGTGGAGAAGCCGGTGCCGGTGCCGCCAGTGGATCCCAACAGCTACGATCCGCAATTGAGCGCCAAGGAAGCAGCCCTCGCCACATGGGCTTTGGCGGTCTCGGGCATTCGGGCCGGCCATGTGGTCTGCGATCATGTGCTGCGGGCTGGCAGCAAGGGGACCCCATATAGCCGCCTCGCGCCCCAAGCCCGCTTCGCGCTCAAAACCATGATCACCCGCTATAGCGCGGTAAACTGGTTGTTTGCCTCAGACCAGAGCGTCGCCCCGATCGACCCAGCAATCATCCTTGCTGTCGCCAAAGCCGCAGACAAAAGCTGCAAAAGCAAGGACTGCGAAGAAGAACGCACCGCCCTGCTGGCAGCCTTCGCCAAAGCCTCCGATGCTTTTGTCACCACCGCCAACGCCGTAGAGGTCGCTGCCAGCAGCCAACAAGCCAAAGGCGAGCGAGACTTGTTAGCGAACATTTTCACAGCCATGGCCGAGTATCTGGGCAGCGCTGCCTGGTATAGCAATCTAACCCTGAGCGCAGCAGGCAAGGATGGTGACGAAATTGCCGGTCGCATTGTCGGCACCCTTGCCGTCTGGAACACGCTGGCACCTTATATCGGCATGATGGACAAGCCCCTGGACACCCAGATCGAAGCAAGCATTGACCAATTGCTACAGGATGTAAAAACGCATATCCGCGGCAAAAAGACTTTGAGTGCGGACAGCGCAGCGCTGGACAGTGTCAAACTCTCCAGCAACGCACTGGCCGCAAATTTTCAAAAAGCAGCCAATCTGTTCAAGGACTAGGGCATGCGCGCCCTGATCCTTGCAGCCATCCTGCTCGCCTCACCTATCTCAGCCATAGCAGCCGGACCGGACCAGACCATCAAGGCCTGCCTGTCCTGCCATATCGACCGGGCGGGAAAGCTCGACATCGTCGGCATCAAGGCCCTCGATGCCCTGCCGCCTGATTGGCAGATGCGTTATGAAGACGCCTTTGATCTGGACAGCAATGGCATTGCAGGACGGATCCAGTTTGTCAGTGGCCACGGCAAACCCCTGATCGCCAAATGGGGCAGCAACCTTGCCGCTGCCCGCTTTGAGGACTTTGCCCTGATCGCCTCGACAGCCCATGCAGTCCCGCTGGGAAATGACGCGACAATCAAGGCCGTAAAAGAGGCCTTTGCCGCCCGGTCCCCAAGCCCGACCAGCCCTTTTGCTACCGAAGGGGACCGCAGCCGTTTCAAGGCCCAAGGCTGCCCGCTATGTCATGTTACCGAGACGTTTCAATTTGAAGGTCAGGAAGTGATGCCGCTCAGCGATTTCCTTCTGCATGATCTGGACGACGGCCCGTCTGGCAAGGCAAAACGCACCAAACCGCTCTGGGGCTATCGCAAGAGCCTTTGGCAAACCGCCCACGCCCAACGCAACTGGACAGCGCAATAACGCCAAATGGGCCAAACCCGGTGGGGAAGCGGCTTTGGGCCCATGACGATTGGCAAAACAGGCTACAAGCTCCCGTTAAAGCGCTGTCGACTCCTTCCACAGATCCGTGTTGCCATCATGAGCGAACGGATCAATCTCTGCCAGCTCGTCCGCCGTGAAGTCCAGATTATCAAGGGCACAAAGAGAATTTTCCAACTGATCGACGGTGCGAGCACCAATCAGCGAAGAAGTGACTCGTGGATCACGCAGGGTCCAGGCAATGGCCATCTGCGCCAGCGTCTGCCCACGGCGTTCAGCAATGGCATTGAGGGCGCGGATCCGGCTGATGACATCATCGGTCAGGCTATTGGGATCAAAGGAACCACCTCGGGTTGCCCGTGCGTCTTCAGGGATGCCGCCGAGATACTTGTTGGTCAGCATGCCCTGTGCCAGCGGCGAGAAGGCGATACAACCGGTGCCGAGCGCTTCGAGCGTGTCGAGCAGACCATCTTCGATCCAGCGGTTAAACATCGAGTAATTCGGCTGATGAATGAAGAGCGGCACACGCTCTTCGGCCAGAATGGCGGCTGCCTTGCGCGTCAATTCCGGCGAGTAGCTCGAAATACCCACATAGAGCGCCTTGCCCTGTCTGTGCAGATGGGCGAGCGCCCCCATGGTTTCCTCAAGCGGTGTGGTTGGATCAACCCGGTGCGAATAGAAGATATCGACATAGTCCAGCCCCATCCGCTTGAGCGACTGATCGAGGCTGGCAATCAGATATTTGCGACTGCCGCCAATGTCGCCATAAGGTCCGGGCCACATGTCCCAGCCCGCCTTGGTGGAAATGATCATCTCATCGCGATAAGGCGCAAAGTCACTGGCCATGACGCGACCGAAATTTTCCTCCGCCGAGCCATAGGGAGGACCATAATTGTTGGCCAGATCAAAATGTGTCACACCCCGATCAAAGGCACGGCGTAGAATGGCGCGCCCTGTTTCAAAAACATCCTCGCCACCGAAATTCTGCCACAAGCCCAAAGAAATGGCAGGCAGATCGATGCCACTGCGCCCACATCGGCGATAGTGCATGTTGGTTTGATAGCGGTCAGCTGCTGCTTGATAGGGCATGGTAGAAACCTCCTCATGATCAGGTCCGGCTCATCCCTCACAGGAGCGCGGATCGCCCCGTGATGTCCGTTGGCGCAACTATATGGCCTGAGGCTGCCACGACAATCGAAAAGGCGGCAAAGGACAGTCAATGCATCGTTGAATAAAATTCAACGAAAGAGCCCTATAGACTATGCTAGAACCAAATTAACTCGCATCACGACAAAGCATGAAAGAGGGAGAGAAAAAATCGCAAAATTCTATTTGCTGGTCCGTGTCACAAGACGTGTCAGGCCGTGATCCTCACGGATCAGATCAATCAATTCATGCATACCCGGTGGCACCTGTCGGCGGCTTGGATAATAGATGGTGAAAGGAGGGCCTTCAGAGCGCCATTCTGGCATCACAAGCTCCAATCGGCCCTCGGCAAGCTCTTCGCGAACACGGTTTTCCAAACAATAGGCAAAGCCAAGGCCCTGAAGCGCCGCATCGATGGCCTGATCGGTCGCGTTGGAGCAGAGTGGACCACGCACATCGATCCTCACCAGATCGGCCCCATTGCCAAGCTCCCACTGATAGCGGCTATTGTCGCCCACGCGCATTTCAATGCAGGGAAGATCAAGCAGATCCTGAGGCTGTTCGGGACGACCGACGCGGGCAATCAGCTCGGGTGAACCGATAACCACCCAATCGAGCGGCCCGGTCAAGGCAACGCCGATCATGTCTTGCGGCACCCGGTCACCGTAGCGGATGCCTGCATCGAACCCTTCTTCGACGATATCCACCAGATGGTCGTCAACGGCAAGGTCGATATGAATGTCGGGAAAGCGCTTGAAATAAAGCGGCATCACCGGTCTTAAGAGCAGGGATGCCGCATCGCGCAGGGCATTCAGCCGCAATCGACCGGCAGGGTGGTCGCGATGATATGACAGCGTGCCAAGCGCATCGTCAATGGCCTGAAGGCCAACCTCGAGCTGGGACGCGAGCAAAGCCCCTGCTTGCGTCGGTCTGAGCGAACGGCTTGTCCGGTTGAGAAGCTTGACACCAAGCTCGGTTTCCAGCTTGCGCAGGCGGTGACTGAGCGCCGAAGTCGTCACACCCAATTCGATTGCGGCCTGTCGCATGCTCTGTCGCCGCACGATGGTGACAAAGACATTCAGATCGGCCAGAAGGGCCCGGTCAAATGTGCGCATGGTGCTCCGTCTTTCGTTGAGTGACACTCAACTGATAGCAGGTTGCAGCACCCATTAAAAGCCCAGTAGGCGGTTCGAATGAAGGCCGCAATCTGGTATGATCTGGCAGGCTGTTTGAAATGCCTTTTGCAGGATGAAAGTTTGTCCAAGACCAAACAGGGAAGGAACAGGATTATGGCGCATAAAGCGATCAAAAAGGGAAATGTGGCACTCGTGACAGGCAGCGCCAGCGGCATTGGATTGGCAGCGGCCCATCGCTTTGGCGCAGCCGGAATGAAAGTGCTGGTCACCGATTTGCCGGGGGAAACCCTTGAAACCGCCGTCGAGCAGCTCAGGGCCGCAAGCATAGATGCAACCGCTCTGGCGGTCGATGTCACGGATCGCGACCAGATCGCCCGCGCCAAGGAAAAGGCGGACCAAATGGGTCAGATTTCCGTCGTCATGTCGAATGCAGGCCGCGAAGGGGGCGGCAACCTCTTGGCCGGGGAGGATGTCTGGCGCCGCACGTTGGAAACCAATCTCTGGGGTGCCATTCATATCTCGCAATTGCTTCTTCCCGATCTGATCGCCGGACAAGATCCGGCGGCCATCATTTTCACCGGCTCCAAGCAAGGGATCACCCTGCCGCCTGGCGACACAGCCTACAATGTCTCAAAGGCCGCTCTGCGCGCCCTGTCGGAATCCGTGTCCCACGATCTGGTGAAGCAAACGGCGGGCCGTGTCACCGCGCATCTGCTCATCCCCGGTTTTACCTTCACAGGCTTCACCCGGGCAAATGGCATCACGGAAAAGCCCCAAGCAGCATGGACGGCCGAGCAGGTCGCCGATTTCATGATGCAAGGGTTGGATCAGGGAGATTTCTACATTCTCTGCCCGGACAATGATGTCGAGCGTCCAACGGACGAGAAGCGCATGCGCTGGGGGATTGGCGACATCATCGAGAACCGCCCCGCCCTGTCCCGCTGGCACCCCGACTTTGCCGATGCCTTCGACGCCTACATGAAATCCGATGACTGACAGCTGAGAAACCACAATCGGTGAAGCTGACACTGCGTTGGAGGACCGGAGCGTAATCGGCTCCAGATCACCGCCAGTCTGCTGATGATCGATCTGGCGCAGCCTGCCTGGGCAGCCATTTTTTCGACAAAACGCAAACCGCCCTCTTTGGCATCTGACCAAAGAGAGCGGACTTGATATTGTTTCCTATTGTTTCGACAATGCCGAAAATCAGCGCCCAGCCCTTTCCTTAAAGAGCAGCTCTTTCATTGAGGAACAGACACAGCTCTTCCGCCAGGATGCTGGCGACGGTTCCGCCAGCATCCTGCAGGCCCACCGTTTTTTCCTGAAACGCAGCAGCCTTGCCATGCTGGGCGACCATCTGCTTGGTCGCTTCTAGGGCATCGGCGGCAGCCTTGGCCACCACTTGTCCGGCACCCTCCAGCTCCGCACCTGCAGCGGCCTGTTCTTCAAAGGCCGTGGCAATGGGATCCAGAACGTCAAGGACAGTCTTGTCTCCCAACTGGGCCTTGCCACGCTGGGCCACCCCATCGGCATAGGCCCGCCAGAAAGCCGCAAGACCAGCGACATCAAGCATCTGGGCATCACCAAGCGCCTTGCCACCACGCAAGAAACCCGTGGCCATCAAGGTGCCCATGGTAGACGGAGCCGCTTTGGAGATGGCAGCACCGGCCTGTTTCATGAGATCGCCAAGACCGGGCTGTTCAAGGTCATGCACCCTGTCGCGAGCAGCCACGAAGGCTTTGGACATGGTCAACCCCAGATCACTGTCACCAACCTTGCCGTCCAGTGCAATCAGCGCATCCCGTTCGGCTTCAAAGCGGCTGGCAAACCGGTCAAACAAACCGACAACCAGTGCGGGTTCGATGGATTTCATCACGGGCTCCTTAGTTGGCAAAATGCTGGAAGAACGGCGTGTCGGCTTCTGCTGCAATCAAGGGCTCGAGTTCATCATCCAGATGCATCACAGAGATCGAGAAGCCAGCCATTTCCATCGAGGTGGCAAATTCACCAAGCCAGACATGGCGGATCTTGACACCCTTCTCGTCCATCAACTGCCCAAGGCGACGATAGATTATATAGAGTTCTTCCTTCGGGGTCCCGCCAAGGCCATTGACCAGAACAGCCACTTCATCGCCCTTGGCATAATCGGTTTCTGCAAAAATGCGGCCCATCATCTCATCGACGACATCATCGGCAGGGGCCAGAGCCTTGCGAGAAATGCCCGGTTCCCCATGGATACCCATGCCGATTTCCATTTCATTCTCGCCAATCTCGAAGCCCGGCTTGCCGACCTCCGGCACGATGCATGGCGAAAGGGCAACACCCATGGTGCGGGTTCTGGACTTTGCCTTCTCGGCAATCCGAGCCACCTCGGCCAGCGGTTTCATCTGGGCGGCTGCGGCTCCGGCAGCCTTGTAAAGGAAGAAGATTCCGGCAACACCGCGCCGCTTGTGCTCTTCACCAACCACCGAAGAGGCCACATCATCATTGCCAACCACCGTTGCAGTTTCAATGTCATCCAACTCGACCAGCTCACCAGCCATGTCGAAATTCATGATGTCGCCGGTGTAATTGCCATAGAGGAAGAGAACGCCAGCGCCCTGATCCACATAGCGGGTGACTTCGGCAAGCTGGTCCGCGCTTGGCGACTGGAAGACACCCCCAACGCCACAGCCATCAAGCATATTCTTGCCAACGAACCCAAGGAAGGTTGGCAAATGCCCCGATCCGCCACCGGTGACGATACCCACCTTGCCCGGAACCGGCTTTGCAGTCACATAACAACGAAGATCGTCCGCGGCAAAGGTCACCTCAGGATGCGCGCGATAGATGCCTTCGAGCATTTCATCGACAAAATTTTCAGGCTTATTGAGAAACTTCTTCATCTCGTTCCCTTTCTTTTCGGGATGTTCAAAAAACTGGAATTTGTTATTTCTGGCGCCGAACAAAGAAGGCTGCGGCCAACAGGATGAACGCTCCAACCACCACGCGCTGCCATGTCGACGGAATGCCAACCAGCACGAGGGAATTGTTCACGACAGTGATCAGAAGAACACCGGTCACGGTTCCGAAAACGGTCCCAGTGCCACCGGTGATGCGCGCCCCACCCAAGACGACCGCCGCGATCACTTCGATCTCGGATCCGACGAGATCAAACGGATTGGCCATCCGGTTGGAACAGACATGGATGATACCGGCCATGGCGGCGAGAGCACCCGTGAAGGCAAAGACAAACACGTGAACCACACGCTGGTCATAGCCAAGACGCTCGGCAATGCTGGCATTGCCTCCGGTGGCAAAAATGGCGCGTCCCATCAGCGTCTTGTTGAACATGAACCAGGTCAGGATCGCCGCCGCCGGGAAAATCAGAAAATACATGGGCAACGCAACGGTGGTGTTGGCCGCGCTCTGGAATTCAAACAGCGGCGCCCTGCCAAAGGCAATCATTTGCGGCGGCAACTCCATCAGCCAGACAGTCCCGATGAAGGCCAACAGAATACCGCGAAACAGATATTGCGTGCCGATGGTAACAATGAGCGATGGAACGCTCAATTTGTGAACCATCCAGCCATTAACGGCACCAAGCATGGCACCACCCAGAACAGCTGCACTGATGACCAGCCACATGGGTGCATCCGGCCAGACATTGATCACAAACAAGGTGGCAGAATACATCGTCAGCGCAGCGATTGCGGTAAAGGAAACATCGATCCCACCCACAGCGAGGATGGAAAAGACGCCAAGGGCAAACAGGCCCGTAACCACACTTGACCGCCCCATATCGATCAGGGAGGACGGCTGCAGGAAGGCAGGATTGAGCACTGAGACCAAGCAACAGATCACGACAAGAATAGCAAGACTGATCAACTCGGGACGCCGCTTGAAGAGCGCGCCAACCTGAAGGAGCTTGCCTTGTTTGCCTGAAGATAAAGCGGTATTTTCCATATTCTGAACCATTGTCATTCGGCGGCCTCCCGCGTGCTGGCGAGCATCGAGCGATAGACACGCTCCTCGTCGCTTGTTGCAGCGTCGAGCTCGTCGACCATCTCTCCCCGGTTCATCACCAGGATGCGATCGCAATTCTGGAAAAGCTCAGGCAGATCATCGGAAACAATGATCAGGCTGATACCCCGTTCCGCCATTGCCTGGATTGCCCGATAAATTGCATCTTTCGAGCCGACATCGACCCCCACCGTTGGCCCGTGCAACACCAGAATGCGCGGCTCGATGCTGAGCCAGCGTCCGATCAGGACCTTTTGCTGATTGCCCCCGGACAGCGCGCCAACCGGCAGGTCGATATCGGTCGTGTTGACCGTCATCAGCTTGGAGATGCGGCTGGCCTCAATACGGCCCTTGCGCTTATTGATCAGTCCAAGCTTGTTGACCAGCTTGTCAAACAGCAAGGTCACTTCATTCTCGAAAATCGATTTCTCGATAAACAGGCCTTCGGACAGGCGGTCTTCGGGCACATAGCCAATGCCCAGATCGATTGCCCGCTTGGGAGACGCAATCGCGGTTTCCCGACCTTCGATCTCAAAGGATCCCTTAGCGAGAGGCATATGCCCTGTCATGGCCAAGGCAAGCTCGTTCCTGCCGGAATCCGACAGGCCGGTAATGCCCAGAATTTCGCCTTTCTTGACCGTAAAACTGATATCGTGAAACGCGTCCCCCGCTGTTACACCCTTCGCCGCGAAGATCTCTTCTTGGAAGGGAGTACCTTCACGATAGCGGGATGTCTTGATCTCGCGACCTGTCATCAGTCTGGCCAGATCGGCGCGCGAATAATCGGCAATCTGTCCCTGTTCAACGCACAGACCGTCCCGGAAAACGATGACCTGACCGCCAATTCGGTAGCTTTCTTCAAGCTTGTGCGTGACAAACAGCACGGCCACATTCTGCGCCCGCAATTTTGCCACCAGCTCGATCAGCACATCCACTTCCTTGCGGGTCAGGGATGTGGTGGGCTCGTCCATGATGACCAACCGGGCCTTGGATGCAATTGCCCGGGCGATGGCAACACGCTGCCGAATAGCCAAAGGCAATGTCGAAGTCGGAGATTTCAGCAACTGTCGCGTTGGCTCAAGACCAACATTGCGAATGGCTTCCTCGGCGGTGCTGGTGAGTGTCTTTTTATCAAGACTGCGCAAAAGCCTGCCTCGCCCAGCCACGAGTTGCTGCCCCAAAGCGACATTTTCTTCAACCGTCAGGTTTGGTAGCAGAGACAGATCCTGATAGACCGTTTCAATGCCAGCTTCGAGTGCCTTGATGGGGGTGAGGCGTTTGAGACTGCGCCCGTCAAGGATGATCTCTCCTTGGGTGGGAAGATACGCGCCCGAGATCACTTTAATCACGGTGCTTTTGCCACATCCATTCTCACCAAGCAGATGATAGGCCTCGCCTTCGCGCAATGTCATACTGACTCCGCGCAGGGCATGCACACCGCCAAAGCGTTTGTGGATGCCTTGAAGTTCCAAAAATGGGGGAGCGTTTTCGGGAATTTGGGACATGGATGGCACTTCCGTCTTGAGAATTGTGAAAGACGTAGACTCAACTTGGCGCGCATGGGCGGGTTTGCAGGATCACGTCAAACCGCGCGTCATGGTCCGGCCCCACAGAGCTTGCGGGACCGGAAAGCAAAGTTTCAATTCAATCAGAAGAGATAGTCTTTGTAGGTGTCCTTGTCGGCCAGGACCATGCCGTTGCCGAAGACAAGAAGCCCATCGCCAGCACCCGGCTTGACGGTGACTTTCTCATAGCCTTCTACACCCAGATCCATGCCATCGGTGATCTTGCCACCTTCCAGCAGAATCTTTGCAATGGCGTTCATTGCCATGCCAGCTTTTTGTGGATCCCAGAAGCCGATCGCGGTGATGGCACCGGAATCAAGATAGGCCGCAGCAGGATTTGGCAGACCCGTGCCGACCAGACAGACCTTGCCAGCCAGACCAGCTTCTTCAATCGCACGCCCGGCACCCAGAACATCATTGCCAGCCGAGGACTGAATGCCCTTCAGGTCCGGATGCTTGCGAAGCAGTTCCTTGACCTTGTTGTAAACGAGGTTGGCATCGTCAAAGCTCTCATTGTTGGCATCGACAAGTTCCATTTCAGGATATTTCTTGGCATTTTCCTCACCCGCGGTCACCCACTGGATGTGCGTACGAGAGCCAAGTCCGCCAACAAAGGTGGTCCATTTGCCTTTACCGCCCATGCATTCGGCCAGCCGTTCATTCATGGCTGCCCCATAGTCGGAATTATCAAACGCCTCGACATCAACCATGGTGTTTTTCTGGTTGTCTGCTTCGTGGGTGACAACAATAACACCGCGATCCATGGCACGTTTCAGGATACCTTCGATGATCGAGGGATCCATCGGCACGACGGCCAGTGCATCGGTGCCTTTGGCAACGAGATCGTTGATGATCTGCAGCTGCTGGGCGGAATCGGCCGTGGACGGCCCGAATTGTTCGATTTTCATGTCCGGATTGGCTTCGGCGAATTTCTTGACGCCGGTTTCCATCCGGTCAAACCAGGGGATACCGCTGATCTTGACGACCGTGGTGATCGACTTGGCATCCGCAGCATTTGCCTGTACCGAGGTCATTGCAACAGCAGACAGCAATGCAGCGGCGAGAACGCATGATTTCTTAAGACCCTGTTTCATGATTTCCTCCCGAGAAATATCCAGGTATGTAAAGTGTCCCTCAACTTTGAGACTTCGAAGCATGAGGGGATTGCCTCGAAGCGAACAGCACCGCGAAATGTTCGACGAGAGCCAAACGGTTGACGAAGAGGAAGAAAATAAGCATTGCTCCCCACGCCAGATCGCGGACGAAATTGGAAAGGCCGATGAAGTTGAGCAGGCTGGTCATCAGCTGCAGGATCACCGCGCTCAAGACGACATTGATCACCCGGCCATAGCCGCCCTCGGGCTTTACGCCCGCCATGACGGCAATCAGGATGGCGACCAGCAGATAGGTGGTGCCGTAATCCCATTTCACATTGACATTGCGCGCCGCGATAATCGCCCCGGACAAGCCAGCCAGTAGACCCGAAATGCCATAGGTGGTGATGAGGATCCGGCCATGGGCAAAGCCACTGAAGGCTGCCGCCTTCTGATTGGCGCCTGTCATCATCAGCTTGACGCCATAGCGGGTAAAGCGCAGCACCACGCCCAGCACGACAGCGACAATGATGAACAGCAGGAAGCTCCACGGAATTCCGAAAACATATCCGTTGCCCATCTCATAGAGCGGCCCCGGTGCGCCGATGCGGACCGCGCGGCCATCGGACAAGACAACGGTGACACCGGTGAAAAACATTTGTGTGCCCAGCGTGCAAAGGATCGGCGTGATGCCCAGTTTTGAAATGATGATGCCATTGAGAATGCCGCCTGCCATGCCAACAACCAGACATCCTGCGATAAAGACGGCAGTAAACGCGACCGGCATTTCGTTGACAGGGAAATAGGCCAGAGCGAACAGACCTGAAGCAACCCCCGCCAGATTGGCCATGGCGATGCCCGACAAATCAATCCCGCCGTCGCCAGCACACATGGCAAGCATGACGCCGATGGCCAGCAAGCCAACTTCAGGCACCTGATTGGCCATGGACTGCAAATTGAACAGGGAAAGATACCCGCCCCCAGACGTAATGCCACCGAAAACCAGCAATGCCGCGATCAGCATAATCAGCAGGGAGAAGTTTCGATCGAGCTTCCGCATACCTTCCTCCTTCAGTAGGCGCGCCATCGAATTTAGTAAAAGGCTCTCATACATCCGCTGCTATTTCAATAAATTTTTTGCTCATTAGTGAATTTAATTTAGTGTATTTCACCTAATAATTTAGTAAAGTTCACAAACCAACCAATTGCGCGCTTGATCACAAGGCGCGTGCCGATGTAGGAATTCTGCTCAGGAGTCAGGGGTCGAAGGGATCAAATGGAAACCAAGTCAAAAAAGGCAGCTACCCTGAGACAAGTAGCAGAGCTGGCCGATGTTTCCATGGCCACAGCGTCACTCGTCGTCAATCGCAAAGGTGAGATCAGCTTTGAGACCCGCAACCGGGTGCTTCAAGCGATGGAATCCTTGAGTTACATCCCCAAGCGCGAACGCCAGCGCGGGGATATTGCGGTGCCCGAAACCCTTAATACTGTGCGGTTTCTCAAAATTGCCCGACACGGCCAGACAGTGAACCGCGACCATAATGTATTCATCTCCGATTACATTGACGGAATGTCCTTTGAGGCGACGCGCCTTGATTATTTCCTGCAGGTTGTTTCCTACGAAAATGCAACGATCAACGACATTCTCGAGGGGCTGGCAGGAGCTGAACTGAGCGGCTTTATCACCCTTGGAACGGAATTGACCGATGACGATATCGAATCGCTTCTGTCCCACAACCTGCCCTGCGTGATCATCGACACCCACAAACCCTTCATGAATGGCAACTTTGTCAACATGGACAATGACCAGCTCGTCTATCGCGCCCTCGAATATTTCAAGAGCCTGAAGCATAAAAAGATCGGCATGGTCAGCAGCCATTCTGCCGTTGCCAACTTCCAGCTGCGTCATGACGCCTTCCTGCGCAGCATGGAAAGGTTGGAGCTGGAGATTGATCCCGCCCAAATTCTGTCCGTCGCCTCAACACTTGACGGCTCATTTGCTCAATCCGTTGAACAATTGGACAAAATCGACACGCTGGCGGACGCCTATCTGTGCGCAAATGACATTATAGCCTTTGGCTTTGTGCGCGCTTTGCGCCGCCGAGGGGTCTCCGTGCCGGAAGATGTGTCCGTCATCGGCATCGACAATCTGCCCACAGCGGCCGCGTTCGAACCGCCTCTCACCTCCCTTGACGTACCTAAGCAAAAAATTGGTGCAATGGCGCTGCGCATTCTCGACGATCTGATCAGCAATGGCAGAGCGCAGCCTTCAGTAAAATTGCTTTTATCTGGCGAACTCGTCATCCGCGACAGTGTGCGCTCAAGACAGTAGCCAACTGAAACCCTGATGAGCTTTCACTAAATATCCTTAAACGAAAGCATGCTGCTGACGGCTCGACAAGTCGCGCCCGGCGACCCATATGTCAAGGCACAGGTGACGTTTGCCTGACGCTTCAAGATCTCAGCGTCACAGACCTCTGTCGCAACAGGCACCCAAAACCGCACCATCGAGATACTTTCGCAAATACAGACAGTTGGAGTTGTGCCATGCAACAGAATGCATCCAGCCTCGAAACGAAGGGAATGCTGGCTGACCCCGGAGACCATTTCAAGGGCCGCTTTGAAGTGGAGAGGAAATTCAAGGCTGACGATATCCCATCGGTGCTTGAACGCCTTAAGGAAATGGCAGCCATTCCCTTCACGCTCGGCAATACCGAAACAGACATTTTTCTCGATCTTCCTGATGCGCGACTGGAGGCAAACAATCAGTTTCACACCCTCAGGCATATGCAACCGTCCGACCGGGTACTCTGGATATCCAAGGGACCGGCCAAGGACGAATGCATCGCCATGGATCTCCCCGACTTCGACAAGGCGCTTTCCATGCTCAAGTCACTGGGCTTTGAGGAAAAATGGAAGATCCGCAAAAGAAGAGACATCTACTTCGTCGATGCATTTCACGTAACGCTCGATCACATAGACGGACTTGGATCATTTGTTGAAATCGCGGTTATGACAGATGAGGAATCCGCGCTCCCCGCGCTGAGAGACGATGTTCACAAGGCAGCAGACCAGCTTGGCCTGCTCAGATTTCCGGAAGTGAATTTGTCCTATCGGCAATTGCTTTTTGGATGACCAAACCAAACGCGTGAAATTTCAAGAACGAATGACTGCTGGCAATAAGCCCCCTCATTGTTTGATAGAGAAAGCGAAACAAATGACATTGGAATCCAAACAAACAAACCCGGAAAACAGGTTTCTTGACCACTTGGTGACACCGGGGTTGATCCTGTTCACCGAGAGGTTTGATGAATGTGTCGCCTTTTATCGGGACAAGATCGGGCTGCCTGTATGGTTCGAAAAAGAGGCTCTCTGCTGCCTTCATTTCGGATCTGGCTATTTGATGATTGAAACTGAAGGCGTCTTCAAGGCGTCTCGAAAGACGGTTGCGGAGAATCCGACATCGTTGCGCTTTAATGTCAAGGATGTTCAGGCTGCGGCTGATTTGCTCTCCAGCAAAGGCATTGATGTGGAAGTTATCAGCTATGATTGGGGAACAATCGGCCGCTTCATGGATCCCGATGGAAATCGCTGTTCACTGAAAAACGCCGATGACCCATTCTTTGAGATGTGAGGGCCTGGGTGCGCGAATGTCTGCATTTCCAGCTTGAAGCGCGCACCCTGTCGTCAGCCATCACCGGTCAATCAAGACGACAAGACACACCAGCTGTGCGCCTTGACGCAAACCGTGCTCTGATCACCATTCTTGCTTAGTTGGCCATCACCCATCAGAAGGCTGCTGGCGTCGCCTGCAGGTAGGTCAGCATCATTGTCGCCAAGATTAAAGGCAAGTAGCAGCCGGTTGCCCTCTGCGCTCATTTTCAGAACCATCTGTTGGTTTTCCAGATGCAGCGCTTCGCTTCGGGCCTTTACCAGCCACGGATTTCTGCGTCGCAAGCCGATCAGATCCTGATGCAGACGATAAATGGGCCACCCATCACCAAGCAATGCTTCTGGATGATCAGGAAATGCCGGGCGGACCGCGTCATCGCCGCCTTCCCTTTCTTCCTTGATGCCCAGATATCCTTGCTCATCACCATAATAAAGAGAAGGAGTGCCCCCCGTCAGAAGGAGCAACACAAGAGCGTGCGGCAGATGTCTTGTATCATGCAACTGGCTGGCAATCCGGGTGACATCGTGATTGCCAACGAAGGTAAGAGGCACAAAATGCTCCAGGAATCGGTTATGTCGATCCAGCGCCCAGGCTAACTCGAAGAAATTGCTGTCATTCAACGCGCTCCAAACAGCCTTCCAAAGCTCATATTGAGTGACGGAATCAACGCCGCTCTCCTGAACAAACGCGATATAGTCGCCGTGAATGACCTCACCGAATATATAGGCTTCCGGGTGAGACTGACGAACCGCCGGCAGAACCTGCTGCCAGAAGGATGTCGGGGTCGCATAGGCGGCATCCAGACGCCACCCGGAGACGCCACGATTCATCCAGTGGGTCATGACATCGCGAACATGATCGACCACATCCGGATTCCCATGATTGAGTTTGATCAGGCTCTGATGACCTTCAAATGTCTCCCATTCCATCTCGTCAGGGGCACCATGGTCCTTGAGGGGAAGAAACCACTGGGCCGCCTCTGATCCGGCTCCCTGGGCTTTGGCTTCAATGAATTTTGGAAAACTGCGCCCGACATGGTTGAACACCCCGTCAAGAATGATGCGCAAGCCACGCTGATTGGCGGCAGCGACCAGCCGATCAAAGTCTGCCTCGTCGCCAAGCCGAGGATCAATTCGGAAATAATCGATCGTGTCATATCCGTGCGTGGACGAGGCGAAGATAGGGCCAAGCATCAGCGCGGAAACGCCAAGCTCCACCGCATAGTCAAGCCAATCGACAATGTGATCCAGACGATGATCACACCCCTCTGCCACATCGCCCTTTTTGGGCGCCCCGACAAATCCCAGCGGATATATGTGCCAGAATATCGCATAGTGAACCCAGCTTGGCATATCTGTTTCCTGTATTTTGGCCTCGGTGTCATGAAAGGCGAGTTTGAGCAACAACCGGGAGACATCGCCCAACAAGGCGCGGTCCCCTTCGCTCAGGGCATCGGCAACGACCTGTTCCAGCCATCTTTGCCGCTCCAGCAGATCTGCGTCGCGTTCTCTCGTGCCTGTTTTGGTCAAGGCAATGATCAACTCGCGCTGGTCCGCGGCGCTGCGGTCACGCCTGATCAAGCCATCTTCTTCCAATCGCTTGAGAATCCGTGTCAACGACTGAGGCTGCAACCGCTCCTCGATTGCCAATTGCCGCGCAGACATTGGCCCTTGCATATAAAGGGTGTTGAGCATGCTCGCAGCCGATGACGTGACGCGCGTCGATGTGCGCACGGAGCGCAACCGCCGCCCGAACGCCAACACAGCCTTCAGAAGAGCCGCACCATCATGCCTTGCATATTTTATCATATTAATACGCTTAGCGTACTAATTTCTAAAAATCAAGATCGAGGGTCGCAACCGGGCCACCCAGCAGGAGAAGATGCGGCGCGACGCCGCAATCTGAAATATTCATTAGATCTTGGCACATCTTTTGCAAAAATTGACAGCAGAATACAGTATTGAAGTGAGTTCGGTATTATGCAACTACCCATTCTTGGCACGATAAAGACGACGATTCCCATCAATTTTGCGGATGACATCTCGCCCCAGTCACAGAAGGCTTCCAACCCCTTTATTGTACCGAAAGCAAAGGCAACACCCACCTCGGAGCCACAAAGAAATACGCCGCCAACTCCACCACTCACCGCCGAAATGCAAGCAGCGCTTCTAGCGCTTCAGGAAGACACCACCCCACAATCATCCGTAAAAACCGTCAATATCAATGGGTTGTCGATCATGACTTCAGGGCACAGCGTCGACGCTCGCGATGGTGTGTCTTTGCTGCGCACAGCCTCGGTAGCCGAAACCAGAGCCATGATGGACGACATTGCTGCCATGGAGGAAGGAACGGACGATACCAGCGACGCCAGGGCGAACCAAGAGGTAAATTCTGGCAGAAAAATCATAAGGTTGGATCATCTGGGCGTAATGAAGGAGATTGCATCCGAAGCGCTTGACGCGCGGCCTGATGGGGCGACAGGGGCCTACATGAATGAGGATTTCTTTCATACCCGCGGCCGATGGACCAACGGCAATCCCTTAGAACTGAGCAACTCGGAGACATCCATTCGGGATCAACAAAAGACGCGGCTGGAAGCCCTGATGAATTCGGTCGATGCAGAACGCAAACTCAAAGCAGAATATGGCAACGACATCAAACTGGTCTATAGCCATGTCGACCAGTCTTTCATCATGTTGACACCTGATGATGCGCAATATGACACCCTGCAAAGTGCGGAAAGTGGCGTGCAGACCGTCATTGACGAGGTTCACAGAGGATTCGTGGACGAGACTATGGCATCGGAGATCTTGCAGCGATATGGCTACCAGGTTTGACCCTCACCCTGCCCCATTCTTCCCGGCAAATAATGCTATTCGGGCAAAATTTGCCGAGCGCCGGTTTCAATGATCGCTTGCTCTGACACTTGCAGCCCTTATCGAAGCACGGAGTGCAAACCAGCATGAAAATAGCCGAACTGTCAGAAAAACTGATGGGCATGTCCCCGGAAATCTGGGAGCGTCACGCCAACAAGTGGAGCGGATGGAGCCGGGTTGCCTCTCTTCCCCTGATCGCCCTCGCCGCTTGGAGCCGCATCTATATCGGTGTCTGGGCTGCCGTGCCTCTGGCTTTGGCTCTTTTGTGGCTTTGGATCAATCCCCGTCTTTTTCCAGCGCCAGAGGACCGGGACAACTGGATGACGAAAGGCGTCTTCGGAGAACGTGTCTGGCTGAACCGACAAGAAAGACCCATACCACCCCATCATGTTCGGGCAGGTTTCATCCTCAACGCTCTGTCCGGGCTTGCCGCTCTGCCCTATCTTCATGGCCTCATCTGGCTGGATGGCTGGGCGACGATCTTTGGCACCATCACGATCATGCTGACAAAGCTCTGGTTTCTCGATCGCATGGTGTGGCTGTATGACGACATGCGGCCGCTTCATGCCGACTATGCCAGCTGGATGGAGCGCCCCAAACCAGCGAACCCAGATTAAGATGCCGATGCCACCGCCCCATGCCACACACCCTCTTCTTTTGTATCTGCCAACGGCGGACCGCTCACATCTTGCCGCTTAGTACATCCAAACAGTCCCTTGGCTATAGCACAGCCCAAAATCCAGCCTTAAGATACTATTTTTGAAAATTTGTAATTTCAACCATGCTTTTACCAGTGCGCTCCACCCAAGCCAGAGAGTTGCGAAGCACTCAAATCACGCAGAGCAAGGGCACGCATGCCTTTGCCATGGGCATAGGCCTAACCATGCACGTGCCGAAAAGGCTCTCTGTTCCACCTCCCCCATCAGACGCAGCCCGCAACAGGCAATCAACTGAACAAATTGCCAGGCAGTATTCTTCGTTTCGGAAAGCGGAAAGGGGCTTCCCTAGAAATAGGGAAGACCGGGCACCTTGACATACAGGGAATAGAGAGACTGGGAAGCAGTCATGAACAACCGCGTTCTGTTCCGGCCACCAAAGCACAGGTTCGCGCATCGCTCAGGCAGATGAATATGGCCCAGCGAAGTGCCATCGGGAGCAAAACAGCGTACACCGAAATTGCCGACACCAACGCCCCAACCAGCCCATATGTTGCCTAGCATATCGATCCTGATCCCGTCTGGACCCCCGAACTGTCCTGCATCTATCAGCTTGTGACCATTCGAGAGGGCAGCACCATTCTCAACCACATCAAAGACATGGATTCCGCCTCTGGTCTCGACCAGATACAGCTTCGATTCATCAGGCGAAAAAGCCAGCCCATTGGGTTTGACAAAGTCTTCGACCACGCAATGGAGCAAACCGTCTTCCGGATCGAAGCGATAGACATTCATCGGCAATTCAGGCTCAGCCTTTTCACCCTCATAATAACCACCAATCCCGAAACAAGGATCGGAGAACCAGATGGATCCGTCAGACTTGACCACCACATCATTGGGTGAATTCAGCGGCTTTCCCTGATACTGGTCGGCAATGGTTGTGATGGTCCCATCAAACTCTGTGCGCGTTACCGACCGCGTGCCATGCTCGCAAGAGATCAGACGCCCCTGCCGATCGCGCGTGTTACCATTGGTAAAACGGCCACGGCGGAACTCGCTGATAGCCCCGGTTGCCTCCTCCAGCCGCATTATCCGGTTGTTCGGAATGTCACTGAACAACAACGTTCCATGATCACCAAACCAAACAGGCCCTTCCCCCCACCGAAGACCAGTGTGGAGCCGCTCGACCGCAGCATGCTGAATATAGAGATCATTGAACCGATCATCCAGAATTTCAATCGACGGATCGGGGTAGTATTCTGCGGGCGTCCACATTTCAACATTTCCTCGTCTTTATTGCTTGTTCCTGACAACACAATCAGGCCACCTTGCCCTCGCGAGATACAACGGTTCGGCTGCTTTGGTAAATCGCATCACGTCAACATTTGCCAATTGTGAAACACCAGCATCACGATTCCCATCGGAGGCGTCAATGCGCCGATAGACAGATCAAGGATCAGGATGATCCTCAAAGCTATTGGGTCTGTCACGGTTTCGTTCTGCTCCGAGTGTTCTTTTAGGCTGCTTTACGCTCGAATGCCAAGGGGCTTCTCCAGCCCAATGTTGAGTGTTTTCGTCGCGAATTGTATTCTCGCTTGGAGCTGAGATAGGGCAGCCACCGCACCTTTTGACAAGCGCCGCTTCAGATTTGTCAGATTTGATACATTCGGGATCCGTACGACCCCAATGCAGGTAGTCTTGGTCGTCTATCTTGATCCAGCGAAGAATAATATGGAAGTCGCGATTGTGCCTCCATTCGTGCATTTTCCAGCGCTCGATTGGCTTGAACACAGCAGAAATCTTGTCATTTTAGGCAGTCTAGATGCGCAAACCGCCTGTTGACGGCAAAAATTGGTGACTTATTTCGCTCAATAAAAGAGCACATGACGAAGCAATATTGAGCAGTGCGCCTATTTTACAGGTTGTTAGCCCCACTTGGCGTAATATATCGAATTTTTGGCGCATCTATCGATTGGAACAATTCGAACAATGCTCGCTAATAGACCCAATAGTCTTCAAACGAACAGGGTCGAACTGATGAGCGAGCTTCCCAAAATCGATTTTATCTATCTCAATGAACAGGACATGATCAAGGCTGGCGTCACGGACATGGCAGGCTGCGTGGACACCATGGAAGACATGTTCAAGCTGTTGCATTCCGGTGACTATCGCATGGCGGGGGCCAACAATGACAGTCATGGCGCAATGATCATGTTTCCCGAAGACTCACCCTTCGAGACCATGCCCAAACCCACCGCAGATCGACGCTTCATGGCGATGCCCGCCTATCTCGGCGGCCAATATCGCACCGCTGGCGTGAAGTGGTACGGCTCCAACATCGCCAACCGTGACAAGGGACTGCCGCGCTCGATCCTGATGTTCACCCTCAACGATGCCGATACCAGCGCACCGTTGGCTTATATGTCAGCCAACCTTCTGTCGGCCTATCGCACCGGCGCTGTGCCCGGTGTTGGTGCCCGCCATCTGGCGCGCAAAGAGTCCAAGGTTGTTGGCGTACAAGGCCCCGGCGTGATGGGCAAGACCTCCCTTGCCGCCTTCATGGCCACATGCCCCAAGCTCGATACGCTGAAGCTGCTGGGGCGCAGTCAAGCTTCGATTGACGGGTTCGTTGCCTGGACCAAGGAAAACTATCCGCAGATCACCACCATCGAGATTGTCGAGGATCTGGAAACGCTGGTGCGTGGCTCGGATATTGTCACCTATTGTGCGTCTTGCGAAACGGGCGATGTTTCCAAATATCCCATCGTCAAGCGAGAGTGGCTGAAAGCAGGGGCCTTTCTGTCGATGCCAGCAGCTTGCGAGATCGACGCGGCAATGGAAGATGACAGTGTTCGCAAGGTCATGGACAATATCGGCCTCTATGATGCCTGGTTCGAAGAACTGCCTAAGCCAGCCCACGTTCATGTCCCCGTCATCGGGGTTCGCTTTCTTGACATGATCCATGAAGGCAAGATGAGCCGCGACGCTCTGGAAGATCTGGGCGATATCTGCGCCGGAGCAGCTCCGGGCCGTCAGAATGACGAAGAGATCATCATCCTCTCCGTCGGCGGCATGCCCGTCGAGGACGTCGCATGGGGAACGGTGATCTACCGAAACGCTCTGGAAAAGGGCATCGGCACCAAACTCAATCTCTGGAATGAGCCTGTTCTGCGTTGATCGATCCGAGCCACGAATGCGTGGCTCGATCCACCGCACGCACCTGATCACGTATCACCATTCGGAAAACCGACATGACCAAGATTACAAAAGTGAAGACCGGCGCCAAGCTCGAAGAGGAAAGCAGCTATTCGCGTATCGTCACGGTGGACAATTGGATCTTCGTCTCCAACACCGCCGGGCGGAACCCGATCAGCAAGGAAATCCCTCAGGACATTGCCGAGCAGACCCATCAGGTTTTCGACAATGTCGAGCGAGCCCTCAAAGGGGTGGGGTCCGGGCTTAAGGATGTGATCCAGACACGCGTGTTCATCCAGACCCCGGCTGACACCCCCACGGTGATGGGGATCTTTGGCGAGAAATTCCGCGGCGTTGATCCAACGACCACCGTCACCTGCCCACCTCTGGGATCGGGTGCCTACAAGGTCGAGCTTGAAGTGACTGCCTTTCGAGGCGCGCACCAAGCCCAAGTCGATTATGTAACCCTGTCGCACTGATCCCACACGAAGGAAAAGAAAATGGCGCTGAAACTTGCCCCTGTCAAAAGCTCCCCCGATCTTCCTGCCAAAGCCTCTGTGGCAATCATCGGCGGCGGCATTGTCGGAATTTCCGCAGCGCTCACGTTGGCCGAGCGCGGCATTTCCGTTGTTGTGCTGGAGAAAGGACAGGTCGGAGCCGAGCAGTCGTCGCGCAATCTGGGCTGGATCCGCAAAACCCTCAGAGACCCGTCCGACATTCCACTGGCTCTGGCTGCCGATCAGCTCTGGAGCGAGATGGCGCAACGCACCGGCGTTGATGTCGGCTATCGTCAGAATGGTATCATGTTTGTCTCCGACGCCGACAAGGACATGGAGATGTATTCCAGCTGGTTTGAGGCGGCTTCAGCGATATCGCCTGAAAGCAGGCTCATAACCCCTGACGAAATCGACAGATTGGCTCCCGGCTGCGAACGCAAATGGAAAGGTGGGCTTTATACGCCGACGGATGGCTACGCAGAACCGACGCTCGCAACCAGTGCACTGGCCAATGCCGCCATTGATAAAGGGGCTGTCATCGTCGAGAATTGCGCGGTGCGCGATCTGGCAATGACCGGCGGCCGCGTCAGTGGTGTCATCACCGAAAAGGGCGAAGTTGCCGCAGAGCATGTCATTCTGGCCAGCGCCTTGTGGTCCCGCCGTTTTCTGGGCAATCGTGGCATTTCCTATCCGACCCTGCCGATGATTTGCTATGTCTTTCGCACCGCTCCCATCGAAGGCCCACAAGGGCCCAGTGATATCGCCGTGGCCGGTCCCAATTTTTCGTTCCGGAAGCATCAGGACGGCGGCTATGTGATCACCCATCGGGCCGCATTGGGCTCGCCAATCACGCTTGACCACCTGCTGATCGGACTGCGCTATCTGAAAACACTCAAGCATGCAGCGGGCATGATCCGCCTACTGATCGGCAAGCCGTTCATTGAGGATCTGAAGCTGGCAAGACGCTGGAAGGCAACAGATGTGTCTCCCTTCGAGAAGGTCCGTACCATGGACCCGCCCGCCAATGAATCGATCAACACTGAAGCGCTCGACAATATCATCAAGGCCTGGCCAGCATTCGCAAATGCCACCATCGAGGAAAGCTGGGCTGGCATGATCGACATCACCCCGGACAACAATCCGGTCTTTGGCCCCATCGACAAGATCCCCGGCCTGACCCTGGCAACAGGGCTTTCCGGCCATGGCTTCGGAACCGGCCCCGCCGCCGGGCAATTGGCTGCGGATCTTGCAACGGGAGCCGAGCCGATTGTCGATCCGACACCCTATCGGTTTGACCGCCTTTGAATGGACATAACGGCCATGAGGCAAGAAGGCGAGCAAGCCTCCGACCAAGGCAAGTAATTTCGAGAAGACAAGAACAAAAGACATCGAATAGAGGCACGCAAGACAGGCAAAGAGCCGGAAGACCTGGATTGCACAGAAAGGATTGATTATGAAACTGATTAAAGCACTATCGATTGCATTGCTGACGATGAATGCCGCAACGGTGACCTCGGCCCTTGCCGAATATCCCGAAAAGCCAGTTCAATTCATCGTCCCGTTCCCTCCCGGTGATCTGGAAGATATCCTGACGCGGCAGATTGCGGAGGGTTTTCAGGAAAAATATGGCATGTCCACGGCTGTTGTGAACAAGCCTGGCGGTGGCGGCGGACCATTCCCCGGCGCGGTTGAAGCATCTTTCGCTCCGGCAGACGGCTATGTGGTTGGCTCTTTTGTCGCCGATGTGCCGGTCATTGGTCCCGAGGTCGGCATTCCCCCGCTCAACCCGTTCCCGTTTGAGCCCTTGGGTCATTTCTTGACCTATCCTTTCATTGTCGTGGCCAAGGGGGATGCACCTTTCAGCAATTTTGAAGAGCTCGCAGCCTATGCCAAGGACAATCCGGTGACGCTGGGCCATTTCGGCAACGGGGCGATCCCGACCGATGCGGTGCTGGCGCTGGCCGCCCAAAAGGGCTTCAAATACAAATCTGACGCCCCGTTCGATGCCCTTGATTGCAATACCCTCGCATCAGGCGACGTCGACGTGATAACCACAACCGTTCAGCAGGTTCGCCCGTGCCTTGATGATCTGACCGTCCTTTTCTCCATTGGTCATGAAAGGATCAGCATGCTGCCCGACGTGCCCACGATGGGAGAAATCGAACCGGGGCTCAACATAGGGACATGGAACGGCCTGTTCGTGAAAACCGGGACGCCTCAGGACGTCAAAGACAAGATCATTGCCGTTGCAAAAGAGGTCGTAATGTCTGCACCTGCCCAGAAAATAGCCGAAGAAACCGGCGCAAAGGTCTATTGGAAGGATGCAGAGGCAACCACGAAACAGATTGCCGAAGATCGCAAAACCGTAGCGGTTATCCAGGAATTGATTGCCAAATAGTCAACAATTGCCCCCAAGGAGACCGATGGCACGAGACTTGCTTCGGTCTCCTTGAACATTGCATGAATTCATTCATCTATAAAGGATTGGGAAAATGGGACAATCGACAGCTGCCGTCCGCAACCGCCCTCTTGTGCGGAGCTCTCGTGTTGCCAGGGTGAGAACCGCACGGATCTATAATCGATACAAGCGATATGCTGCGCCGCACCTGCGCGTCATAAAGCCGGTCTTGATGCGCTATCACGGACCTGTCATTGAGCAGTTCCGCTCGATCAGCCCGCTCTTTGTGCGTGATCACCGGTCCGGCGATTTTGCTTTTTCCATTCTGATCCTGGCAATTTCGGTTGCGCTGTTCGCCAGCCTGGGCAGCCAGATCACGTGGATCGAAGGCAAGCCGTTGCCAGCTCAGCCGGGATTCTGGCCGATGATTGCCATCGGTTCGATGCTTTTTTTCTCAAGCCTCAACGTCATCAGCGCCTTCGTCTCAGAAGAAAAAAAGGGTCGATGGAAAGAAGTGTTGGTCTGGCTTCGCAGCCTTGAATATGCGGGCTGGTTCATCGCCTATGTCTTTCTGGTTCCAAAGCTTGGCTATCTGCCCACGTCCATCGCTTTCGGAGCGTTTCTTGCCTGGCGGATCGGCTACAAACGCGAAGGCATTCTGGCCGCTGCGGTGGCAGGACTGTTGACGGTTGTTCTCTTCAAATCCCTTATCGGTGCCCAGATTCCGGGCGGCGAACTGTATAATTATCTACCATCTCAGGTGCGCCCCTTCATGCTCACCTATCTGTGATGCAGTCTGTGTTCCCCCAACAAGGATATGATCCCGATGGAAGCGTTTCTCGGTGGATTGGATTTACTGCTGAATTGGCAGGTCTTGGCAGCCGTTGTCATCGGATCAATGGGCGGCGTCATCATCGGTGCCATTCCGGGGGTCGGGCCGCCCATCGCGATTGCCATTCTGCTGCCCGTCAGTTTCGCTCTGCCCCCTCTGGTCGGCCTGACCATGCTTCTTGGGATCTACGGCTCCTCCATGTATGGCGGTGCACTGCCGGCGATCCTGATCAACACGCCCGGAACACCTGTCAATGCTCTGACCACCTATGATGGCTATCCCCTGACCCAGAAGGGCGAGGCGGGACGCGCCTTGAAGCTGGCCTATAGCGCCTCCCTTTTCGGCGGTCTTTTCTCGATTGCCTGTTTTGTGCTCATGGCGCCGGTGCTCGCCTGGATCGCGCCGCAATTCGGCAGCCGGGAGATCTTTCTTGCCGCTCTGCTCGGCGTCATCATGGTGGTCTTTGCCCATCAGAACCAGATGCTCGCCGCAGGCATGCTCACCGCCTTCGGAATTTTTCTCAGCACCATCGGCCTTGATACCACGAGCTACACCATGCGCTTCACCTTTGGGCAATCATGGCTGGTCTCGGGCGTAGATCTGATCGTGGTAACGACAGGGCTTTTCGCTCTCAGCCAGGCCTTTGTGTTGCTGGTCGATGACGATGAGGACTTCAGACCCGAGCCGATCAAGGGGTCGCTCTTTGGCGGCTTGGGAGAGATCCTGCGACACAAGCGAGTTGCCTCCATTGCCGCCGGGTGCGGCACGGTCATGGGCATCATGCCCGGCGTTGGCGAATTCACCGCGCAGTTTCTGTCCTACACCTATGCCCGCCGGACATCCAAAACGCCTGAAGCGTTTGGCAAGGGATCGCCCGAAGGGTTGATTGCATCGGAATCTGCCAACAACGCTGTTCCCGTTGCCGCGACCATTCCCCTTCTCGCCCTTGGCATTCCGGGCGAAGCGCTGACGGCCATGATGTTGTCCGTCTTCTACGTTCACAACGTCGTTCCCGGCCCGCAATTATTCCAGAGCCACATGGATTTTGTAATGGCGCTCTATATCGCGCTGTTCGCCATCAACATCATTGTCTTCCTGTTCTTGTGAGCACAACGAACCTGCTTTTGAAGGTTCTGCAAATCCCGACGCGCCTTCTTGGGGTCTTCATCTTCTTGCTCGGATTTGTCGGCGTCTATACCCTTCGCAACTCCATCAACGACTGTATCATCGCAGCGGCTTTCGGTGTTCTGGGTGTCATTCTGCGTCGTCTCGACCAGCCGATCGTACCGATCATTTTAGGCATGGTGCTGGGCAATATCATGGAGGTGAAGCTGCGCAGCGCCATGCCGCGCATTGACGGACCGCTGGATTTCATCAACCGCCCAATCGCTGCGATCATCTTTGCCATCATCGTGTTCGTCATTGCCCGTCAGATCCGCGCCACCTATCACAGCTGGCGCGACGGACATCAGGCGGACGAGGGCCGCTAACGCCGAAGAGAAAGCAAGTGATTTTAAAAGCGCCAGAAATCCGATAGAATACGCCAATAGGTTCCCGAAAACCGCAAAAGAGACCGCACAAGCCATCAGGCGAGACGCATCATGCCTGAACTACCCTCCGTACGCGCATCCGTGCTTTTGCCGCTGGTGCAGCAGATTGACTCAACATGGGGCAAAGGTGACATCCTTCTTGCTCTGCACGGGATCTTGCGCTCGCAGCTTGAGGACCCTTACGCGCGGGTGTCCATGTCGCGCTATGTCGCCCTGTTTGAGGATGCGGCGACCTTGATCAAGGAGCCTCACCTTGGCGCCATGCTGGGCCTTTCAACAAAACCGGGCGATCTCGGTCCTGCCGGACTTCTCTTCTCCATGTCATCGACCATACGCCGCGCACATGAACGGGTTACATCAAATGTCCAGTCAGTTCAGGGCGCCACGTCCAGCGGCCTGCTAGAGGATGGCGACGAGCTTATCTGGAGCTACCGCATCACAGATGAGAGCATCTGGCCACGCAGGCAGGATAGCGAGTTTACCATCTCGACGACGCTGCAGATGATCCGCTCCTTCTTCGATCCTGATTGGACGCCGCTGGAGATCCACTTCGAACATGGCGAACCAAGTGGCTTGAAGGATCTGGAAAAGCTGTTCCAAGCCCCTCTTGTCTTCGGCCAGTCAAGCAACCGGATCATCTTTGATCGCGAGGAGGCAGACAAGCGCTACCGGGTCGAGGATCCGGCATTGACGACCATCATCGAACGTCACCTCTCCGACATTATCGGTGAAGTCGATGGCAACCTGTCCTTCTCCAACAAGGTCCGGTCCTATATTGAAATTCACCTCGCGCACAAGCGGATCACACTGCCTGAAATCGCAAGGGAACTTAAAATTTCACCGCGCACCCTGCAACGACGCTTGGCCGAGGAAGGCACATCGCTGCGAACCTTGATCGAAAACCACCGCAATTCTGTGACGGCCAATCTGCTACAGGCAAAAATCAAGAAAAATCGCATCGCTGAAACGCTGGGATATGCGGATTCCACCACCTTCTGGCGCGCAAGACGCAATTGGAACAGCGACACGTAACGCGCAACATATCGTTTAATCCGCTCTCGCCTTGACCAGATTGGAAGGGTTTCAGAGCTTGTTCACAAGCATCAACTCCCCGATTTTACCGTGAAGAGCGTTGACACCGCCTGCCGCCGGTTCATTTGAGGGGGTGGATACATTTCTCCAAGACATCAATGGCAACTTCAAGCAAATGGTCTCGCCATCGCTTTATCTGACTGGAGTTTAACGTCTTAGTGCAGGCCAACCTCACTCAGGTTTTGCTTGCCTCGAATTGCGGCCCGTTCCACGGAGTGATTATTAGGAGCAAAACTCTTCCACTCGTCGTCTATCTCAAGAATGGTGCGACATCAGGACAGATTACAAGCTGCCTTCTCTCTTTGCCTGGAAGCTCGGAAAGTGGTTGTCTCTCCGGGAGATTAAAAAGGAGAGATGTGCAATGCCTACCGTCAATGTTCAGGACAAATCCGGCTCTGTGGTGACCGCTCTCAAGCTGGAGCCTTCGGCTGAAGGAAGCCTTGATGGACTGACCTTTACGGTCAAGGACAATATCGACATCAAAGGGCACAGGACTTCCTACGGCAGCCCCGCCTGGCGGCAAGCGCACTTGCCTCCGGCCGAGAATGCACTATGCGTTGACCAGCTACTCGCTGAAGGGGCGCGATGTGTCGGCAAGGTCGTCGCGGACGAGTTCACATACAGCCTTGATGGAGAAAGCCAATTCTTCGGCACACCGCGCAATGCCAAAGCGCCGGATCGCATTCCTGGAGGATCCTCAAGTGGCTCTGCATCTTCGGTAGGGCATGGAATAGCGGACTTCTCCATCTGTACCGACTCCGGCGGATCAATACGCGTGCCTGCCAGCCTATGCGGTCTTTGGGGAATGAGACCATCACTTCATAGAATATCGGAAGCCGGGGTCCTCCCCTTCATGCCATCTGTCAGCACGGTTGGCGTTATAGCGGATAGTTTGGCTCACCTTGCACTGCCCATGCAGGTGCTCCTTCGCAGCGGACGCCGGAAACCACCCGAAATCGAACGTCTTCTTGTATTGTCGGATGCACTGGCTGTTGCAGATCCTGAGGTAGCGGAGCAAGCCCACGCGAAGCTTGAACACATATCCAGCCGGACAGGCATTCCCGTTCACCCGGTCAGCTTTTCCGAAATCACCAAAAGTGCATACGAGTTCAGGGATTGTAATCTCAAGGCGCTGCGAGATTTACAGACGCTCGAATTCCAGAACACCGTGGGAAACTGGATTGAAACCACAAAGCCGGAACTGGGCTTCACCTTTTCCATGGCCTACGGCAATGTCCAGTCTTTCAATAGGCAGGATGCTCTAAAAAGCCTTGGGCATTGTGAGCGGCTTTTTGAGGCGATCAACGCTTTCCTTACCCCGGGATCCGTTATTTGTTTTCCAACAACGCCTAGCATCGCTCCCATGAAGGGATCGCTCAACACGATGGATGCCGTTACGGATTTCTATGATCGGACGATGACGATAACCGCTTTTTCTGGTGTGGCACGACTTCCCGAAATCTCCGCCCCACTGCTATCGATCAACGAATGCCCTGTAGGGCTGTCTTTTGCAGCGTCTCACAATGGGGATGAATTCCTACTCAAGGCTGTGAAACAGCTACTCGCGTGAAATGTCAGTAGACCTGAGTAAAACGGATTGAGGCGGCATGCTGATTGAATATCGCATGTTCATCTTCGACCATCCCATGTTGATGATCTGACCCGGCATTGCGTTGGCCATCGTTGGATCTCCGGTAAAGTCATAAGATCAAATGAGAGACTTAAAATCCAAAAATACTGCCTTTTCAAATTACCTGAACCAACTCTCTTGTCAGTGAGTTTCAGCACTCAATTCCTTTGATCAACCCAGTATGACTGCGGCAGATAGCATGTTTAAATACCAAAATATTAAATACGGTATACCAAAAATTGCTTGCGAACCGACAGTGAAGGGAATAGCATGACTGAGTAAATTGCGTCTGTGGAGGTACCGGCGCACCAAGGCAATATGCAGCTATTTGCTGCTCGGAGGAATAAAATGAAACTTGTAAAACTGCTTGCTTCGACAATCATTTCAACTGTAATGGCGAGTGGCGTTTACGCAGCAGATGCTACTCACTTGCGTATTCAGACGCACTATGCCGCGGGCCATCCATCAGGCAAACTCGCTCAACAATTTGCTGATGATATCAACGTCATGTCGAACGGCGAAATTTCCGTTGAAATGTTTTATTCATCGTCGGTCGTGGGTACGGCTGATACATTTGATGCGGCGGTTAATGGCATTCTGGACTGTGATATGACTGGCGGCATATTCCAAGTCGGCAAAAATCCCGGATTCCAATTCTTGGCTGATGTTATGGGTGGTTACGAGACGCCTTGGCAGATGTATAGCTGGCTCTATTTTGGCGGCGGCAAGGAGCTAGCACAGAAGCTGTATAACGAGCAGGGGATGGAATTTGTCGGTTGGTGGCTTTATGGCCAAGAATCGCTCACGTCGACGCGCTCTATTGCCAACCCTGAAGAAATGAAGGGCTGGAAATTCCGCTCTCCTCCAGGACTTGAAACTGAAATTTTCACCGATATGGGCGCCACCCCAATCGTAATGGACTTTACTGAAGTTTTCACCGCGATGGAAACCGGCATCATTGATGGTGCCGATGCGTCCGGACTGGCAAACAATGTCGGGTTCGGTTTCTATGATATTGCCAATTATGCGACCTATCCGGGTTTCCATTCCATGACTGCAGACCATCTTTCCTGCAACAAGGATGTTTGGGATGGCATGCCTGAAAGCCACAAACGCATCATTGATACCGCAATGCAGAAACTCGCCTTCCAGACCACCCTGTCGAATGAAAAGGCAAATGCTGAAGCCGCGAAGTCGTTGCTCGACAAGGGCGTTGTTCTGCAAGACTGGTCGCCGGAAGATCGGGCCAAATTCAGAGCTACGGCGCAACAGGCTTGGGATCGCTGGGCAAAAAAATCGCCTGAAGCTGCGGCCCTCATCGAAAGTCATAGAGAATATCTCGGGGCACTTGGCCTGTTGACTGAGTAATCGGCTCTCCTCATTAGTCGGTTTCCGGTTCGGCATGTGACCCCAGTTTCATGCCGAGCCTTCCCTCACTCATTTTGAGGAGATTGTTGACATGCATACTCAGAGCGTATGGCTTGGGCGCATGCGTGAAATCACACGCAAGGCCGCTATCGTGGCGACGGGGGTGGCAGTCGTTGCATTCGTTATTCTTGTCATACAGCAATTCACTGCGCAGGAGCCGATTGGAATGTATGAGTTGCTGCGTCCCCAGGGGCGGCCGCTCGTCTTGTTAATGCTCTGGTCGCTGTTTGCTGCTGCTTTGCTTATTTCCATTTTTTTGTCAGACCGGATCGGCAAAATTGAAATCGCTCCGAAGGGATTCTTCGATATCCTGTCGCTTGTTGCCTCTCGGCTGGGCATGATTGGCATTGTCGGCATCGTGCTGGTGATGGTTTACGAAGTGGTCGTGCGCTATGCCTTCAATGCACCGACTCTTTGGGCAAATGAACTTAGCTGGTGGATTGCTGCATTCGTTTTTCTTCTGGCTGGCCTCTACGCCATGCAGCAGCGCTGCCATATCCGCATTTACGTGTTGTACGCCATCATGCCGCGCTGGCTTCAAAAGACAGCCGATGTGCTCAATGTCGTGCTGATCTGCGGCTTCAGCTTCTGCTTGATCTGGGGTGGATTTAATGAGGCGGAAAAGAAATTCCTCAGCATGGAAACACTTGGTACCGCTTGGGATCCTCCGATCCCGGCAACGGTAAAGCCTGCGATCCTAATCGTGTTTCTCCTCGTGGCGATCCAGTCCCTCTCAAACCTCATTCTTGACTGGAACCACTCATCAGAACCGATCTCTCCGATGGACGAGATCGATGAGGAAGAAATCAAGAATATACGCGCCACTCTGAAAGATGATCGAAATGGAAATTGTTGATCTGTTCGCCTGGATGAAAGTGGACGACCTCAGCACTCTGAGTATAATTCTGCTTCTGGGCATGTTCATGTTGCTGGCTCTGGGGATGCCTCTGGGATTCGCTTCGGCTTCGCTTGCTGTTGCCACGCTGGTGATGAAATTTGGTCCCGACATGGTCTTTTCGCATTTTGGCCGAGGCCCTCTCGCGGTTCTTGGGCAGGCGCTCTACCGCCAGCTAACCAGTTATGTGCTGATATCGGTACCTCTATTCATCTTCATGGCCTCCATGCTGGAGAGATCCGGCATCGCCCGTGACATGTATTCCTCGCTCAGCCTCTGGATGAGCCGAACTCGAGGCGGAATTGCCATCGTGACCTCCGTCATGGCGGTTGTTATGGCCGCAATGTCTGGCATCATTGGTGGTGAAGTTGTGCTATTGGGTCTCATTGCCCTGCCACAGATGCTGCGGTTGGGCTACAATCAAGATCTTGCCATTGGGACCATCTGTGCGTCAGGCACACTGGGTACGATGATACCGCCTTCGATCGTGTTGATTATGTATGGGCTGGTTACCGAAACGTCGATCAAGTCACTGTTTGCGGCATCCTTTTTGCCCGGCTTTATGCTGGCATCCTTCTTTATCATCTATATCGTGATGCGCACCCAGATCAATCCAAAGCTGGCACCTCTACCTGAAAGCAATGCGGATGATCCGGCAGGGGTCGACAAGGGCCTGATGTTCCTCGGGTTTGTTTCGCGTCTTACCCTTTGGGTCTGCGGCGTGCTGTTGCTCAGGATCATCTTCTTTACTGTTGCCGGCCAGAATGATCTGGCATCGGATGCGGAGCCCATTCTTCTGGGTATGGTTTCAGACATCCCGTGGATCGCTGGCATTGCCATTGCTGCGCTTGTGCTGATATTCGCGGTAATCGGAGGTGAACGCACCGCGCTTGGCTGGCAAATGGGGAAAGGCCTGATCGCTCCGCTCGTTGTTATCGGCGTGGTGCTTGGATCGATTTATGGTGGCATCACGGGCATCACCGAGGCTGCCGGCATGGGAGCCATCACTGTGTTTGTGATCGGTCTGATCAGACGCGAGATGACTTTCGATATTGTTTGGGACTCTCTTCTGAGAACGCTGAAATCAACCGGCACCATCATCTGGGTCACCATTGGTGCGTCCGCACTGGCTTCCGCTTACACATTGTCGGGCGGCCCAACCTATGTTGCCAATCTAATCGCCGCAGCGCATATGCCGACGATGGGCATTATTCTCATCATGATGTTTGTCTTCCTGATCATGGGCATGTTCATGGACTGGACCGGCATCGTGCTGCTCATCATGCCGGTCTTCCTGCCGGTCGTGCTCAAATTGCCTGTCGATGAGATCGGCTTTTTTGGTCATGTCGATCCGGCACAGGTCTCAATCTGGTTTGGTGTGCTCTTCTGCATGAATATGCAGGTCAGTTTTCTATCACCCCCGTTCGGACCGGCTGCCTTCTTCCTCAAATCGGTTGCGCCAAAAAATATTGAGCTCTCCGCCATCTTTAGAGCTTTTCTGCCTTTCATCGGAATTCAGCTCTTGGCTTTGGCGGCGCTGCTATGTTGGCCACAAATTGTCACCCTATTCCTTTGAGTGCCAAACGTATAAAAGACAACAAAAAACCGGCAAGACGCTGACTTGCCGGTTTTTATATGAGCCTGATTGTAGCGTAGAAAGTGGCTTGCGCTCATACAAGTCCGTTCACATTTGCACTATTGGCAATGAATAATAATGATGCTTAGTTCTTGCCTGCATTATTCTCATCGTCAGTCTTGAGATCTTCGGATTCCTTGCGAAGCTTTTCGTGATTGGACTTGCCTGTCATTAGATGTTCTGTGAGGGCATTTGACAATCTTGGTGCATCTCTCGCAACAATCGCTTCAACGATCTCTTCATGCTCTGCCATCGTAATATCGCGCCAACGCGCTTGTTCGGAAGACAGGTAACGGGCGCGAAAAAGCGCGGCGTTGTACTGTCGATGAGAGTCAGAAAGCGCCGAGTTCGCTGCGAATTTGATGATGGTCGTGTGGAACTCCATATCGAGTTTGAAGAACTTCATGGAGTCGGCGCCTGTTGCCAGCTTTTTGAGCTTTGCATGTATGGCAAGCAACTGTTCAATCTGCTTGTCTGTCGCACGCTCAATGAACAGCTTTCCCCCCAGGGCTTCCAATGCAGCCTGCACTTCGAAAAGATCATTGATATACTGAGTTGAAGGATCTGCCACCCGCAATCTCCGGTTGGCTTGTATCTCTATTAGCTTCTCGGCAGCCAATTCACGAATCGCCTCTCGCAGGGGAGTGCGTGAAATTTGCAATTTTTCGCACAGCTCTCTCTCTGGAAGCGTCTGGCCCGGTTCCAACGTGCCCACCAACACCAATTCACGTAGGCGATCGGCCGCGATTTCCGCTAAGGAAACGCGTCTTACAGCTAGATCGTCGTTCAGCTGTGATAGCTCGATTGTTTGTTTTCTATTCATTCCCTGGTCCTCACCTGCCTAGCTATTCTACGTTATCTTGGGGCCGAGCAAAATACCTATTTTTTGGGTCTTTTTTTGTAAATACCGTATATGGTATACATTTGCATGTTGCGCAGTATACCAATAAATGGCATAATTTCTATGCTGACTCAATGTCAACAGTCTTTTTGAAAGACATATAGGTTTGGTTGATCGGCGAGGATTCGCTTGGGCATTTAGGTGTGCAGACTATGTGATCCGATCAACTCTATTTCAAAGCAAAGGCGTCGATGTAAGGGATCCGATTGTGTTTGGTCGCAAAGAACGAGCGTGATCAGAATCCGATACCGGGAACTGATGTTTCGACAAGCGGCAGGGCCAGCTGAAAGGCTGGTTCGGAACATGAAGAAAGCTGCAGTGACCCGAGCCTTTGAGGGAGTGTGAGGTTATGAAAGTACTTGTTATTGGCGCGGCGGGAATGGTCGGTCGGAAGTTGATAGACCGGATTGGTGAGGAGCCAGAGATTCTTGGAGGGGCGATCGAAAAGCTGTTCCTTGTTGACGTTATCAAGCCAGAAGCGCCAAAAGGCCTTGCGGATATTGCTTCCTGCAAAGCGATAGATCTTGCTCAAGCGGGTGTGGCCGAGGAGTTAATCAGTGATCGCCCGGATATAGTCATTCATTTGGCTGCTATTGTGTCCGGGGAGGCCGAGGCTGACTTTGACAAAGGCTACGATGTCAACATGAAGGGCAGCTATATGCTCCTGGAAGCCATTCGGGCAGAAGGAAAAAAACAGCCATATAAACCCCGCTTTATTTTTGCTTCCTCTATTGCTGTATTTGGAGCGCCGTTCCCAGAGAAAATTGGAGACGAATTCTTCACAACGCCACTCACCAGCTATGGGACGCAAAAAGCAATTATAGAATTGCTTATTTCCGACTACTCACGCCGTAATATTCTCGATGGTATTGGCATTCGGTTGCCAACGATTTGTATCCGCCCCGGAAAGCCAAATGCAGCAGCGTCAGGCTTCTTTTCAAACATCCTGCGCGAACCGTTGGTGGGCAAAGAAGCCATCTTGCCGGTTGAAGATCATGTGCGGCACTGGTTTGCGAGCCCACGTTCAGCGGTAGGCTATTTTACCCATGCAGCAACCTTGGATCTGAGCAAGGTTGGACCACGCCGCAACCTTATGATGCCGGGCATTTCGGCGACCGTCGCCGATGAGATTGCGGCTCTTGAACGTGTTGCTGGCCCGAAAACCGTAAGCCTTATCAAGCGTGTGCCTGATGCCGCCATTCGGGGAATTGTCGATGGGTGGGCACGAGATTTCAGTGTCAAACGCGCGCTCAGTCTCGGCTTTACGGCTGAAAAGACGTTCGACGAAATCATACGTGTTCACATCAATGATGAACTGGGCGGTAAAATCGGAGGCTAAAGGAATGGCAAAACACAACTGGACGCGGGAGAGCTGGCCGATTGCTGCTGCGATGATTCCCTTTCCCAACACGCTCGCAGATGGTCGGCTGGTTCAGGACATGCCCGCCGGCCATTGGGAGGAAACGCTTTGCGAGGTCGCTGACGCGGGTTTCACAGAGCTGGACCCGACCGATTCCTGGCTGAGGATTGCCGATCTGGAAGCCTCTCGACTTGACGAGTTTCTTGCAGTGACGCGATCACTAGGTCTTTCCATCCCGGCTATCTCGACCTCTCGGCGCAGTGTCATTGATCCCCAGAACGGAGACGACAATCTGGCCTATTGTCACCGCGTCATCGATACCGCAAGCAAAATTGGGGCAGACGCGGTCTGTTTTGGTCTTTTTGGCGCGTTGACCGACGAACAGAAGCAAGCGCTCTGGTTTTGGACCGTAGATGGTGAGAAAAATCCCGATGATCCTGCGGTTTACAACAAGGCCGTGACCCGGATCCGGGAGCTGGGGCAGCATGCTGCGGAGCAAAATATAGAAGTCTCGCTGGAAATGTATGAGGACACCTATATCGGGACTGCTGATGGGGCGGTCCGGTTTGTCGAGGATGTGGATTTGCCCAATGTTGGCATCAATGCGGATATTGGCAATCTCATTCGTCTTCATCGGCCAATGGAGCATTGGCAGAGCATGATGGGCAAGATTGCACCCTTCCTCAAATATTGGCATGTGAAAAATTACATTCGCGTCGAGGATCCGGTGACCGGTGCGTTTCTGTCTCATCCAGCAACCATGGAAGCAGGCATCATCAACTATCGTGCCGCGATCAAGCTTGCATTGGAACACGGCTTCAAAAGCGCTTTTCTGTGTGAGCATTACGGCGGCGATGGCCTGACCATTGCAGCGCGCAATCGTGATTACCTGCGCAACATTCTGCCCCGTGCATGAACGAACAGTCACCCGGACGTTCGCATCTGTCTTCTGACGGACCTGCTGCCAATCACCGGCGAGTCCGTCACCAATGGGGTTTTCCTGGCTCCGCTGACCAACGAGCAATCCGTCGCCGTCATCGCAGCCGTGGTGGTGGAAGAGCTGATCGCCGAGGGGCGCTATCACGACGCCATGGCGGTGGCTGACACCTTGATGGTCAAGAAGGCGACTGCCTCTTACCACCTACTGCGCACGGAATTTCACGAGAAATACCCAACAGCACAGGACGTGCCGGAAGATCAATACCCCTATCTGGCTTACCTTCAGAACGTCTACCAAGGCATGTTTGACAAGGCGGAATCTTTGGGTTGGCGACCGCTGCAAAGATAGGCTAACGTACCAAGAAAGTTTCCCGCTTTAAGGGAGTTCCCATGCTCCGCATTTTACAAAAAATCACTTTCACCACGCTCTTCGCACTTTTTTCATAGCACGCATCGGCGATGTTCATTCAGCCAGACTGGCTCGATCCGACACAACCAGGAGTAGGAACGAATAGATACGCCTATTCACAAAATGACCCTGTGAACAGAATAGACCCAGAGGGAAACTCTGACGAAAGTGCTTTAAAAGAGGTCGCTGAACTTGCTGACGAAATCAAAGAAGCCGCCGAACGTCACGGCGTTGACCCAATGGATTGGCTTCTGTTGTCTTTCAAGAGCGCTATCACGGCGTCTTTGGCGATTTAAAAATGCATTGGCACGAGCAATAGACCAGGTGAAAAGTGGTGGACCTGAAGCTCAAAGCAGCTATGGCCTTACTGAGGTTCAAGTGGGACTCGCTGCTGATCTAATGGGCTTAGACGTCACTGACCCCACCTCTCTTGAGCAAGCCTATAATGCGCTACAAGACCCTGCAACCGCACTTGATCTTGCTGCGGAATATATTGCAAGAAATCAGGAAATTATGGGTCGCGAACTTAAAGGAAGCGAAGCTGCCTACGCCCATAACATGGGTGCTCAAAGATATCAGGATTTCTTAGACGGGAAGCCCAACCCTCCGTCAGAGCGCGTAGCAAGACGTAGTGTCGATTTTCAACAGGGCATCTCTAGAGCTTTGGATGGATATATTAATATCAAGCCGGATTCTTGGGGGAGTTATTACCCAGGAATGAGCTTCCCAATACCAAAATATAGGCACTAAGTATGAGAAATAGATCACTATCCATCATATTTATTTTTATACTTGGGATACAGATAATTTCTGCGATCTTCTTCGCAATGTTTTCTGACGGATTCTACGCCATGTCGAGTGGAAGTCTGTTCAAATGCAGAGACCTTCTTTCATCAGGCGGAGATGATGAAGTCATTATGCTCGTTTTTGCTGGTCTTGTGATTTCACTTCTACTCAGAACAATTAGATTTAACCGCGGTGTGAGTATCATAGAGGCTATCTTATTTTTCTGCATTATCGGTATTGGACTATGGGCCGTTGCAAATGGCATCGACTGCGGAGAACTCGATACAACCATAATAGAGAAACGAGATCCATATTTGCTGGTCTTTTCCGCCTCCAGCATACTTTCTGCGTTGATGATGGCTTATCTAGTGTTGCGGCGTTGAATTGATGCTCCCTCACTGAAAGTCTCCCATTCTCATTCCGGGCTACTATTTCAGAAAATTTCGAATTACCGAGAAGGACAACCAAACTTTCAAGCAAATTTTTAGTTATATCGTTCATTTGTCGCCCTCTATCAGTTCCCGTTACCTATTGTCCTCATCGGAGTACTAGCTGTGACACCCAAGCCTCCGAAGCAATCATCGGCTCTCTGTAAATGAGATCGAGCTTCACTCTGAGACAAGCCAGCCTTACGAAGCGCTTTATACCTTAAACGTCGTTCAGCAGCGTACGTACCGCCACCTCTCTGGCGCTGCATTTGCGTTGCAATATAGTGTTTGGAAGCTTTAGCGGTAGAAGGGCCATTTGGTTGAACTGCTGGTGCATCCATTCTGTTGTAACCCAGAATGCTCTTCGCGGCGGCATCTTGGATGACATGGTGTGAATCCTTTTTTTCCCAAGATTCTTAAGCTGCCTATGAGGACCGGATGCCCTGTTTGCACCATTAGAATATCATAATGTTGTCTAACTCGACCCTCAACTTATCAGCGCCATCCTCTATCATCGACATCTCAATGCTTAAGTCTGATCTCCCCTCTTCTTTGGTCCAAAGCGGGCAACGAACAGACCACTCTCGAGCCAATAAATTTTCGACTTCCACTACATCTAAATCATCAAACACACTATCTGGAGGCATCGTAATCTTACAGCCATAGTCATTTACTGCGTATGCAATCTCATCTTTTGAAAGACGAATTCCATTGGTGTGTTTAACAATAGCATCGTAGTTACAGGTGGCCAGCATCTGAACAATGAGAATGGTTTCCGATTTAACCCTAGAATCATAATTCATATTTTTCCTTACTGCTTAGGCATCCATGTCGAAGCTAAACAACTTTTGCAGCAGCTCATGATTAGGAGCTGCATTTCGCGTTCCTCGAACCTTTGGAGCGGGAAGAGCTTGCACTCCACTCTTTGTATCGTTAAATCTAAGATGTCAGCCAAATTTGCTTAATCATCTTGAAAAATATCGATTAGCGTTTCCAATTGAAGGCCTAACGAATTAGGTTCTTCATCGTTATTCAACCCATGACTCATAAAATGATCGCTTAGGCAGTCAACAACAAGATCAATCTCATCCTCAGACAGTTCGATTAAATATCGACCTGTAGCGAACTCTCCTTTCGCATAGAGTTCACCAGATTTCTCGCATTGGATTAGTTTGCTAACCAAAGCCCTATTTGGAACTAGCTCAATTAGCAACTTGATATCTGAAAGATTAATTTTGAACTGCATCGTAACTAGCTTATCGATTTGGGATTGTAACTGAAACCTAGTTCGTTGGCCCTTATCTGCGCAGAACCACTACCCGAAATTCTTGTGGTGCGTTGCTGCCAGACTTGCGGCCCTCTCGATTTTCCGTAACATAAAACGGAAGTGAGAAGCTTAAACATGAAATCGCCCAGAGAGAGCTTAGCGCATTCGTTTAAATTAGATGGCCGCAATGCCCTTCCTCGAATTCCCAGATATCATGTTCGTCGCCTTTTTCAAGAAGGCCGTAGACGGCATGAATGTCAGAGGATGGAGGTACATCAATCGTATACATCAAATATCCGAAATCCGCACTTTCGTAAGAACAACCTAACGAGTGTAGAGGTTGCCAAAATTTTTGGAACTGCTCCTCACCGACATTGCCGCCTCGAATTATTCTGTATGTTGAATGCCCCGCAGAAATCAACACTTTCCCAAAATGGAGGCCATCGTTATTTCTTTTTGCACTAACAATATCTTCAAAACAAACTCCTTTTACAAAAAATGGAGAGTTTTCAATTCGAAATTTGCCATCTGAGATCTCTTCTGCCCACAGCTCTTCAGTTTCATGGCCATGCCACTCGTGGTTAGGAAGACGAAACTTAATCTTTTTCAGACGTTCAGGTGATCTGCGTTTACTTGAGCTCATGACTATATCAGCGCCTCAGAGAATCTAAAAATTCCTCGATTGTTCGCGCGCCCTTTCGTAAGTCGCATGTCTGAATTGCCCCTAGAATTTTAGAGACCTTGGGGCTTCAAATTTTCTGTCGCTCGTATTCGGCTTGCTGAAAAATGAATTTACTCCGAGTGATATTCATTGATCAAATCTTGGTTCCAAAATTTCTCCACTAAATTTGGAAATCTCATAGAGTATTCTTCCTTATTATCTGGCCAGTCCATAATCATATTTGGATCAGGCAAGTAGATCACTCTTTCTTCGAACTCCTCCACAGATCCTCCTGCTTCTAAAAAGGCTTCATCTGCAACATAACGAAATTCACTAACTTCTATTTGTTCGATATCATCCTTCTCTAACCAGATGGCTATTGTTTCTGGGTTCTTAAGCGCTTCATAGAACTTTTGAGATCCTTTAGAAACTAACCAAGCACGAAAATCTGCGAATCCATCATCCGACACATAACTAGAAATGACAAAATTAGCTTCGAGCAATGGAAAGACATATGAAACATTCATCTTCTCTAACAGAATGTTTTTGAAATCTATTATTTGGCTAAGTTCTTTATTTTCCAAATAAATCCTTATTTCATCATTATCATTTCCTAAATAAAAATACTTATCTATTATATACCAGAATTCATTTTCGTCCATTTTATTTAATTCGCACCATCTTATTTCATGCATCTCTTCCTGGAGAGTTTATTTTATTATAATTTCCTTTGTTTTATATTCTGCCATCTTTATCAATACGCTTAGCTTCATCTTTCATTGCAGATCTTCTGCTCGGTATCTGATGATTAGGAGCTGTATTTCGCGTTCCTCGAACCTTTGGAGCGGGAAGAGCTTTCACTCCACGCTTTGTAACGTTAGTGGAGCCTTAAATTGATTAAGACTCCCCGAAAGCATCCCGAATCTGCTTTTTGGCAACTTGAATGCTCCAGTTTTTTGGTTTTCCTGGTTTCACATCTTCTTCGCCATCGAACAAGTCAGCTCCCTCTTGTAGCCATTCACTCCGAACCTTCTCAAAATCAGTATATTCTTGAATATCTAGACCGTACTCAGAACCACAGCAAGCGCAAATTTCGTTTGAATTAAATGGAAACTCAGGCCTGTTTTCCAAGCCTTTCTACCCACAAACTAAACAAGTGTAAGCTGTCGTCATACTAGTATCCTACATTTTCATTCTATCATTTAAGAAATAATCTAGACCGTTACCACCTCTCTTAGAGATTGCAGGCCTGAGCTTCTACAGTTTATTGCCCATTTCGAATCCTCCGTTTTCCTAATCATAACGGCGGACCAATTCAGTGGGGGAGGATCATAAGTGGTTTTTGTGTACTGGTTAGTTTTCCACTTATATCAATTTGTTTCTCGTAAACAGCCCTAGAACCAGCAACTTTACCTGAGGATGTTGCTTGCACCGCAATTCCACCATTTGGTAAAGAGTATGCCTGAGTGTTATCTTTTATGTTCGCAGGTATCTTTTTATGAAACCGATTATTGTTTTTCTGCTGGGCAAGATTTGTATCTAATTTCCTTGTAACAACTATTAGCTATCGACTTGATAAAGGACCCAAATTTTCATTTGTAAAGTACCTAGTATATTCATCCGAGGCTGGCTCCATACCACAAAAGAATTCAGCCATACAATGCTCTGCAGCAATCTGTTGAGCATGATGGTGAAGTTCTGCCACAAGCTCCGCCATATCAGTATTTTCAACCTCTTCAGTATCAAAATTGAAATCAATGTCGTAGCAGTCACCATATTTAACCAGTCGCAACAATACATTTGGCAGAGTAACATCGCCAATATTCATATCATTCAAACCAACTAGCACACTAACATCGCCATCAAAATTCAAGAGAGAGCTTAATGAATCCACATCAAGCTCGTCTTCTTTCATCAGATCAGCATCTTCGCTACACTGTACATTTACAACTCTTATAGATGCCATAACCAGCAACATGAAGAGCTGAACTACCTTTGTCTTTTGTATGTTCTCAAATACTACCTCGAGCAAAACTGACATAATCAACCTCAATCAACGAAACCTTTAAAAGTGGAGTCCATATTCAACCGAATACCTCTTCCATCGTTCAGCCTTTTCTCAAGAAAAGTGTTTGCCTTATCAGTCACTTGCTTAAATTGACCAGGGCCACGGGTAATTTCCCTAAAATGCTTCATCGCCTGATCGTTCCACGTTCTTATTGAGCCGGTAGTTTTTCGCCAGATTTCCGGCTTCCTTCCTGCATGCTTAGATAGTGAATGACCTACACGAGTACTTCCCTTGTATGTTTCTTGCGCCGTCGCTAAAGCTGTTTTAGTTTGACCTTTCGTGAGTCCATACTTTGTAACTACACCCTTTAGTACTTTACCAGCAAGCTTGCCTGCACCGGGTAACACGCCTAAAGCCGCAATTGCAAAGTCGGTCTTCGTTCTAGCCTCAACAAATGCCTTAACATCTCCGACCGGCGTAAAATCCACAGCTGTTTCAGCTAGATCCTTCGCGACGCCTTTAGCTCTTTCATTACGTTGCGCGAAAGCCTCATCGCTAAGATGTCTTTGTAGGAACCACCAGGGCCTTCAGATCCATCTGCGAACTCCATCACGCGAGCGTTCCCGTCAGAATCCCCGTCTTCATCCGTACTCTCAAACAAGGCATTCCCCCCCGGATCGAGTTTATTGACTGGATCGTTTGCGGAGTATGCGTACCGGTTGGTGCCGACACCGGGTTGGGTTGGATCATACCAGTCCGGCGAGACGAAGCGGGCGAGAGCCGGGTCGTAATAGCGGGCATGGAGATAGGTTAGACCGGTCTCCGGATCGTCCCGCTCTCCAATAAAGCCCTTGGAGGACCGTTTGGTGCCAAGATCCTGGATCTCTTCAACGCGCTCACCATTAGGCTTGTAACGGCCCGTACGGCCAACTTCACCATTGGACTTGGTCACCAAACGCACGGACTGCAAATGATCTCGATGCAGAAAGCTGAAGCTGTTGCCAACCTTGCGTACATTGGAATGAATATGCTTCGTCCATTCTCCACTGGCCACATCCAACCCAATGTCTTTGCCAAGATAGAGCGTTCGTCTCTGAGCCCGAGATCTTCTTCAAACGTTCATTGTCAGGACCATAGACATAGCGGGTGGTCTTGCCACGATAGCTCACCTCAACAGGTCGGTTGGCAGCATCATAGCTGATCACCTTGTCAGACAGACCCTTTGTCAGATCAAGTCTGAACTTCTACAGTTTAGTGTATTCGGATATTTTCCAACTTAAAATCAAAATTAACACTCTTCAGCATTTCTGGTTTGAGGCACAACTTTACATACGAAGACGGGATGTGACGATCTCCAGTTGCTGCATAGAGAGCAGCTTCGGCGTAAGTCTCGGCCTCGAACAGGCTCCCATCTTTCAGGTATTTACACGCGATTTCCTTCAATTCTTCAAGGTCAACTTCAGATTTAGTTTCATTGGCAACCGAGGCTAACGCCTTTACAGCAACGATAATGGCGTCTCCAAACGCATCAAAATCATCTAATCTCACAACACAACGAACTTCTTCTATTATATCGCTTGTACTTTTCCAATAAATACAAACTGTGGTCAAAACCGCCTTTAGTAAACCATCTTCTTCTTGCTCAATTAGGGCATTAATAATTTCTTTGGCTCTTGATAAATACTGTTGAGTAGGTTGAAAAACTAACCCAAATGACAATACATCATGATAGTTTAGCCCTTGAAATGCACCCCAAAAAGCTTTCTCAATTTGTGCTTTTTCATCAGGTGTGAGGTTGCGTCCATTTTTGATGGAAAAGTATGTATCTCTAGGATTTCTCAATCGAATGCATCCTTGGCTTTTTCTGTGTCTTACTCAAACCTTCGTTCGATAGTAATTGAGGCACTAGCTCCTCCTGGTGCGACGGGTGTTACCGTAGCAACTCCATCGCATACGACACCGGCCGTATCAAGTGCTGCTCCCAGTCGTTCCCTATTGTGACATTGCCACAGAACGATACATCATTGAATTCATCCCATGGTGTTTCAACCACATGTCCACTTGGATCACTTTGATTAATCGGCTCGTTAAAGCTGTACGCATACCTGTTTGTTCCCACACCGGGCTGTGCCGGGTCATACCGATCGGGTGAAATAAACCGAGCATTCGCCGTTGTTATGAATGCGGCTAGCAACAGGAAAATCAGAAGTGATTTTTGAAGGAACGATCTGGCAGTCAGCATGACGGGACCTTAACGCTACAATTGACAGCGAGAGAACATTCAATCCACCGGAGGTTACCAACCCAATTCCTCCGCTCGTTCGAAAAGAGCGTGATTTTGTTGTTGAAGCCAACGCACTTTCGCATATTCAGCTTCAGGCACATCCATTGGATTTGGATATCGCTGATAATAGTCACGCTGCAGAATATAAAAGAATACAATAGGGAACGGTCTAGCCTCTTGTTGGCTTAGCACACAGGGCATACTATTTCCTTGCTGTTGCCTGATGCCTGTCTCATACCCACTTCTATGGGGTTACGATGAGACAAAACCTCCCTTTTAGCAATTCAACCTATTTGGACCCATAGGCGTTGACAGGTAACACTGCTAGCCACTTGCTGAATTTCCTTGTTGCCTGCTCGTCACCGCTCAATCCCATTGCCTCAGTTTCAGCCACCCAAAGGAAACTAAATATCTGCTCTTCGTTAGCGCCTTTTCCCAAAAGCTCTATAAGCTTGGGCAAGTAGCTATCATATTCGCCCAGTTCACCAGAGTACGAACAGATTCCTATCGGATCCCACTCTTGGTGAACAGCATTTCTGATTTGATTATATATTTTTGCACTTAACGCCATTCCAGAAACCCCTGACGGATCATTCGTCGGATTTGTGAAGTGGTTTGTCGAAAAGAATGGACCTGCTCGTTAAAGCTTACTAGAATCTAAGGTGTGGACCGATTAGTTTAGAAATATTCTCAACCAAACACCTCCCTCCGAGCATAGACTAAACCATCAAGCACATCCAAATCGGATATTCGATCTGTTGAATAGATGACTTCTTCATCAACACTAATAATTTGATCGTTAGACGATGTATGCGCCAGAATGTTTGTTACCACACATTGTATACTTTCAAAGTCATCCTCGGTTGGATTGCGATCCACGTAATAACGAATGAGCAGCTCCTTATCTGGACTAAACCGCAGTGCAATCGCGCGAATTTCTGGATATATTTCGCCAAGAAGTGCCTGCCATACCCAAAATACTAACCATTCTGGTAAATTCATAATAACCTCAATATTGCGTAGGATTCGCCGGAACGATGTGAGCGCCTCTTTTTCCGAAGTGGATTATACCAAACTGAGTGGGCCTACCTCCATAGTAGCCAACAGGCTTGCCAAAATTTACTACCGGCTGCCCTCTAGGGGTTGTTCTTGTAATCGAGTGAACCCCATTGTGAACACCGTCAAGTAACCTTTGTGGGTTTACTCCATCAGCTAGTGGAGACCTCCCTGCAACATAGTTCTTATGCCCCATAATATGCTTTCCCTGTGCATCCACATGGATATTCTTGGGCAGGTTTTGAGGCAGAGATAACCCACTTGTCGATTTGGGAGTTTTTCTATGTTAAGCCTTAGCAGCTGGCATAGCTTTAGGAAGCGCCTTCCCTACCGCAGGAGCTAATAGGGCTGATCCTGCTTCAATTGCATCTTCAAGAAGTAACAGCTTTCCCGTAACACCAACTCGCGACCTTTCGCGCTCTGCATGCTTTTGATGTTCAAGAATTCGAGGATCATCCGCGTCATAGCCTTCTGACAACAGTTGATCAATCATGTCATCATGAAAGTCAGCGTTACTCTCATGAATTTCGTCTCGCTCGTCCTGATCATGGGTTAGAGCACTGGTTGATTGGTTGCCTCTGGGATCTAGTGCATTGACTGGATCATTTTGACTATAAGCATACCTGTTCGTCCCAACACCGGGCTGTGCTGGATCATACCAATCTGGTGAGATGAAACGAGCATTCGCTGTTGTGATGAAAGCAGTGAAAAATAGGAAAATCAAAAGAGATTTTTGAAGGAACGATCTGGAAGTCAGCATGACGGGACCTAACGCTAAAATTGACAGCGAGAGAACATTCAATCCACCGGAGGTCGCCAACCTAGTTCTTCGGCTCGTTTGAAAAGAGCAAGATTTTGTTGTTGAAGCCAACGCACTTTCGCATATTCTCCTTCTGGAACATCCTTTGGATTTGGGTAACGATGATAATAGTCACGCTGAAGAATATAAAAAAATACAATAGGGAACGGTCTAGCCTCTTGTTGGCTTAGCACAGGGCATACTGTTCCTTTGCTTTTGCCTGCTGGGCTATCTCCACCAACGATGTAAATCTCAGAGCCGCACGCTCGTTTTATCAACTGGATAATTAAATGCTAGGTCCACTCTCATCGCGATCATCAAACGCACCTCAGTAGCTTTGGCGTTGCTTCTTCAGCTCTCCGCCAGAGCAACAAGTTGGCATTTATGTGCGATAGAAAACGATGATTGACAACGACCCTGGATTTACATTCCCACAGGACCATACAGAAGTAACCGAAGTTGAATTCACCATCGGGTTTGATCACTTTAGTTGCAATGATGTGCTATTTTTCCTCGAAACCGACGGGCAAAAACATCCTTTTAAGCTAATAGTGCCCGACAGCAGCTTGGTAAAGCTGGTCCAATTCGCAAATCAGGTGAAAGATGGCCATTACCCTCAAATGACATTTTGGGGCTACCCTGGCACCGATATTGCTGTTCTGCCCATCGAGAATGGCGGATCGAAAGTCAACTTCATATTCAAACAAAAAGACAATTACGTTGACCAAAAGTTCGCTTTCCGCGTTGACCGCCTTGCCCTGTTTGAGAAATTTAGGAGCGCGCTAAAAGCCGTTGCTGACACAGGCGCGGTAGGACAAATGCATCTTTATTGGTGCGATCAAATGTTGTGCTCCGGAGAAGACGTTTTCGCTGACGAAATGGCAGCCAGGTTTCAAGAAGAAATCGTTGCTGGCCGACGCCAAAACACCGACAAAGATGAAATGGAATTTGAGACCAAGTACCGCCGAGAGAATGTCACCCTTCTTGATAACCAGGCTGAGCACACCGAGCAGTATGCACGCATGCTTCTAACAATGAAAATCCCAGAAGACTGGCTATAGCGAGGCGACTAATTGGACACAGGTCATCTGAACCAAGCCGAACATAAATAACTTCACAATTTCAGACTGTTCCCGAGATTCCACGTGCTGTATACTTGAAAAGAAATCAAGTTTTCAGAGTTAGATATGACCCACGGCGGCGCGAGACCCGGAGCAGGAAGACCAAAAGGCAGTTTGAACAAACGATCCCTAGAGGAAATTGAAGCAGTCAAGGCTAAATACCCTGACTGGTCGCCGCTTATGCATCTAGCAACAGTTGCCAATGATGAAGAGCAGGATGTCCAAGTGCGCCTTGATGCAGCAAAGGCCGCGGCGCCATATTTCCACGCCAAGCCTAAGCCCGTTGAAATTTACCCCGATCTGAATGCTGAAGCTCGGGCGAAAGCAGCCAACGCCAGACTGTCGTCTGAATTGGAATGCGTCAAAGAAGATGAGGGATTAGCAGCGCGGTTAATCCGGGCTAAAGAGCGGATCGTGAAATGCGGGATTGAGGAAGAGGAACGCTCCTAAAATCACTGCTGGGATCAAAAGCAGGATCGTTTTCCATGTAATTGGAAATTATCTTTATAATTCAATATTTTATAGATAATAAATGGCGGAGAGAGGGACACTCGCAACACCGCAACAACAATCAATTAAATCAGATACTTAGCTTCTCATTGTGTGAGAAAGAAGTAGCATAATCTTGTAACACCATCAAGCCCCCCTCTCTGATAGTATAAGACACCTAGGGGTGCGGGGAAAGCCAGTTGGTGGCGAGAGCGACTAGGTGCCCGATGAATGGCTGGGGTAAAAACACGAGACCAGCCAACCTCTCAGATTCTGACACAAAAGCTGTATATTAGTTTGCGGTTCCTGTGCGGCCCTACCAGCCGTTTCCGAGCACCTGCACCATATCCTGCACCATGTGCCGGAAAGCCGGTGGGACGTGCCCAGCGTCCTTGCTGTGGGCATCGCTTCGCCCGCGACCACGAGCAACGCAGCCCTAGCCGCCGAAGGCTTGACCGTATCCTTATCAGAAACCGCCTTGATTGCCGTGCCGCTCTACACCGTCACCGCGTCGGATCGCGCCCACACTCTTGAAGTTTGCCACAGCACTACGCCGTCGCCGCCTCACTAACCCTCCCTAAGTGCCAAGGGCAACTAAGCCACGTCTTCGGGCGCGGCATCTTTTTGTTCAATTTCCGCCATAGACGCTTGCTCTGCATCGTCGGATTGCTTCGGAACAATGGGATACTCAAACGTCGGCGAATACTTGTTCCGCCAAAGCGCGTCTTGCACCACAGCCTTAAGGCGGCGTTTCGTAGCGTCTTCTAGAAGTTCTTCCAACTTATCTTCGGGCACGAGAACGCTGTGAGATGTTCCCGGTTCCAATGCGACCGGGCAACCATCTTCAATCTCATAATTCGAAAGGCTCGTATGCACCCACCCAATTCTGCTAGGCCAGCGGCGAAACCTAAATATATGTTCCAAGTAGTCTTTTGTCGTCGGCCTTCGCCACGGATAAAGTAGGGAGATATTCGTGAGATGCACCGTATGCGGGCTTGGGTTCTGCACCGCAACGCTCACGCCATGCACGTATTCGCCTTCCACTTGCTCGACAGCAAAAATCAACTTTACTCGAATTTTTGGCCGCGCCCGCGACACGTTCCATGCGAAGACAGCAGTTGAAAGCAAAGCGGCGTAGATCGCCAAGTATTTTGTCAGGTCCATCTAAACTCACTGTCTCAAGGTCCGGGCATAATCCACAATATATGGCGGAGAGCCGAGCGTAAGCAACAGAAACTGGACGGTCACATACGGCGGACGAAGTTTGGGTAGGTCTCCGATACCCATGCCGAATTCATACGTGTTTCAAAAAACGGGCTTATACAGCGATAAGCGTCGCCCGTTCGGGGTACGACATGGGCTGGGAGTGGGCAGAATTTCAAGCACTCGAACCAAATGGCCCGCAACGCTTTGAAATACCTCAACAATCTTGAAGGAGGAGAGACAGGGACACTCGCAATACTACACTAAATATCAATATAATCAAACACTTAGATTCTCTCCGCTTGCGCCAGAAGCAGCACAATCTTGTACCAGATTCAAGTCCTCCGTGCGTCTACGAGAGCCCAAGAGGCACGGGGAAAGTTTGTCGGTCGCCTGAGTGACTGGGTGCTCGACGAATGATCGAAGCAAAATACACGCGTTCAAGCGAACTCCCCTACAAATAAACCCTCACACTCCATTTCCTAGATCCGGAAATAACACAATCATTTGTCTGCATAGAATTGAACCACATCTTCAATATCCTTGGCATAACCATATATATCTTCGAGATTTTCTATTCGATGCTTATGCTCATTCTTGTCGCTATCGAATACTCCAATTGACTTCGTCGTTTTGCTGTTGAAATGAAGCCGACAAATTGGCTTTCGGTTGATATTGTCCATCAAAATCGCACAGTAACTTCGCGCATCCCGAATAACAACACGATCTATGCTGACCACCTTTGCAGCAATCGCACGAACAATCATGTAGGCTTGAATCTCTTCTTCTGTCGTCTCAATACCATCGTCCGCTTCTACTTCATCATCCTTTTCCAAAGTGCTTTCTGAGGGCTTAGCGGGGGCTTTGCTCTCTGTGCTGAACGCAACACCTAACTTGTCTTGAATGCGATCTCGGACGATTTCATCAAGGGCAGACTGAATTGCTGGTCTAACGAGATCCATAGCCCCCTTGTTCATTTGGCCATCGTGGATTTGTCTACCCACCAATCGGACAAAGTCATCGTCCGGATCCTCAAATTGGCTCTTCAAGTAGTCCGCCGCATTCCTCTTGTATTTCAGGTTTGAGGCAGCTTCGATAATGCAGTCGATATTGAAAGTTTCTTTGCGGAATTTGGAGAGTTCTTCAACTTGAGACTTGTCGTGCGATTGGAAATCAAACCTGAAAAATGGCGTGGCATCCATCTTGTTCGCTGCTTCAGTGTCGGAAAAGAACCAAGCTTCGCGGCCATTGGTCAGGATGCATAGCCTTGCATCAGTACCGGTGAAGTACCGAAACAATTGATTGAACTGCGTGTCCCCCAGAACAGTATTGATCGGCTTTGCTTCGATCAGCATCGTGACCTTACCGTCAATTTTCAAAGCAAAGTCGACTCGCTCCCCCTTCTTAGTTCCGACATCAGAAACAAACTCCGGCACCACTTCATCCAAGTTGAATACATCAAAACCTAGCGCTCTGATAAATGGCAAGATCACTGAGGTCTTTGTCGCCTCTTCAGTTTGAGCCTGAAGCTCGGCTTGCTTCGATCTGGTCGCAATGGCAGCAACTTGCTCGCTGAAGTTCATGTCCGCCCCCTTTGATTCTTCAAATTGAATTGTAATCACTATGCCCTCGCGCAATGATTGTGTCCAGAGATAGTACAAACAGTGAGTAATCACGACAGCCCGCGCTCCAAGGGTCGTATCCCAACCGAAAAAACAGGCTGGAAACCTGAGCCAACGACCGGCCCTGATTATTATTCCCCTAAGAGAGAGATAAAATAATAATTGATCGGGACCGGCTATTCACTGGAGGTGTTGCAGCATGACACTACAACATCCTCCCACATCGACATGCTGATAAGGCCGATAAATCAGCCCTTGCGGTTATTCGTCCAGTTCACTGTTCGTCTTACGCTCTGATCGTACTTGATGTAAAATCCTGTTGTGTTCCCCTCGCTCCATCCGTCCGCTCTTCATCGCCTTGCTGAACAGGCCGGACAGTTTGGGCTGACTGATGCCAAGGTGATCCGCAAGCTCCTGCTGGTTGGCAAACTCTCGCGTTTCGAGCGCCTCGATAGCTTCATCAACCGGATCCACTGATGAGCCTCCGATGACTTGCCAGTCCAAGCCGCCAGTCTCCCCTTCGATCAGCTTGAGGATTTGCCCCGGATTACCGCCTCCACCTCGATCTTTCTTGAAGACAATCTCAATGACAGCGCCACTTCCACCGGGAGTACCTTGGGGCCTCGACACCTCAATGACCGTGTTCATGTTCTGGGTCATTCGGGATGTTCCGAGATAGTCCCCGCTCTTGCCTGCATGATGGACAAGCAAGACTGTTACGCCTGCGCTCTGCAGTTCCCGGAAGAAGCTCTGAACGGGTAGCCACGTGGTGTCTTCGCTGATGGATGCTTCGGTGACGATGGAGCAGAGGTTGTCGAACACCACGACCTCGATGTCGTGCTCAAGGATCTGTTCAAGATACAGGTCTTGCGCTTCTCGGTCGTCAATCGATGGGAGTGAACCCTGCGGCCCAGTCCCTGAGCAAAGCATAAAGGAGTCAGGCAGAGGTCCACCATTCAGTGCCACCAGTCGGCCTTTTGTCTCCGCTTGGTTCATTTCGGCTTCGAAGTAGGCAACCTTTCGCGGCCTCGATGTCTCCCAGTTGAGCAGATCGCGACCGTTGGCGACAGCCAGAGCCACCGACATTGCAAGCCAAGATTTGCCGATGCCTGTTGCTCCATAAATCATACAGAGGGAGCAGGAAGGGAACCACTTACCAAGCAAATGTGCTGGCTCTGGGAAGTCCATTCTCATCAGCTCGGAGCCTGTCCAGAGTGGAGGCAGTTTCGGTCGGGAGTGTGCATCAGTCTGCATCAGCGTCCCTCCCCTTATCATTCTGCAATTGCTCAACGGCAAGCAGCAGAGCAAGCCGAAGCGCATCCACTTGTCGGGCATTTGCTCCGTTGCTGTTGAGATGATCGATGATTGCCCCAAATCGGAAGAGGTCGGTGGCGTTGAGCCTGAACGTCAAGTTCTTTGTCTTCATGAGTTTCCTTGAGTGTGCTGCATGACAAATCCACCGCGAAAGCAGGTCCGACAGGGGTGGCAATTTGTGCATGCAATTGGTTTGTGACGATGAGGGGCGCAAAACGCGACTTTCCCTCAATAGGCACACTCTTTGAGCAACCTCTTCAAATAGCCGTCAGGCGACAGCTAACGCCCGATAAATCGTCGCTTTTGACAGACCTGTGTCCTTCATGATCTGGGGGACGGTCTTGCCATCCTCTCGGGACTGACGGATTGCAGAAATGGTATCTTCGGTCAGGGCTGGCTTGCGTCCGAACTTCGTTCCTTTCGCCTTTGCCTTGGCGATCCCGTCCATCTGCCGCTCTTTCCTGATGTTGGTCTCGAACTCTGCAAACACCGCCAGCATACCCAGAAAGGCTTTCCCTGCGGCATCAGAGGTATCGATAGATTGATCAAGCACTCGAACGGTCACGCCCTTGTCGTCAAGCTGGCGGGTGATCCGAAGCAAGTCCTCTGCACTTCGAGCCAAACGGTCGATGCGCGTGAAGACGAGTGTGTCGCCCTCTCTCAGATACTCAAGGCATTGCTTCAGGGCCGGTCGGTTTGTGTCCACGCCTGAGCGCTTCTCTTCGAACAGCTTCTCAACTCGGGCTTCCCTGAGTTTGTTCTGCTGAACCTCCAAGGACTGTCCAAGGCTCGACACACGCGCGTATCCGACAACAACCATTCTCATAACTCCTAAAGAATTTCGAGAATTACGTTATGAGACATAAAAAGAGACCCGTCAAGAGTCTGTCGCAGAATGTATACTTTTTGAGAAATCACCACTGTCGTCGCTTATTAGTCAATCCGACGATCTGCACATCAAACATCTGTTGACCTTAACCACTGCTGGAAGCGACAATTGTATTGTCCAGAATCGAAAACCACAGATTAGTGTCTTCCATGTCATCGATCATTTTTCAGCTCGCCCCGGATGAGATCCTCATCGCAACCGACACGCTCGCTGCCAAGACCGACGGAAGCCCCGTGTTCTTCGCTAGCAAGGCCATTTATCTTCCGCATCTACGCACTATCGTTGCCGGTTCAGGCGCTGCGGGTGTGTCTAGTAGGTGGATTCAACATATCAATGATCGAATGCTGTTGAGCGGAATCCACAATCTTGCATACCATGCCCCGTCAGCCTTGCAGAAGATATGGAATGAATACCGCCAAGAGTTCGATATACCATCAAGTGTCACCTCTACTATTTATCACTTGGGCATCAGCGATGAAGACGACAACTGTATGGTTGGTTATATAAATAGATCAACTAGCGGCTTCGCTTCTGAACAAATGGACTACGGTTGGAGATACAGGCCGGACTGCACTTGGCCGGAAGGCGAGACGGATGCGTTAAAAATGGTCCAAATGATGATGCAAGAACAACGCGAGCTTCAAGCTGAACGACCATTGTCAGAACGTATTCAAATCGGTGGAGAATGCATGGCTTGGCATTTGACGAAAGATGGGTGTGCATCTTTTCGTGTCTTTGAGTTTGACGACCATAAGGCTCAACGCCAAGAAGCTCTGAATAACTTCTAAGTCCTTGGCAACAAAAACTTTAGTCCTTTTGAGAAAGCAGCTCCAACCCTCGATACTCCACCTTCCGCATGGCCTCATCGAGCCGCTGGAGGCTGTATCCCTTGCCGTATCGGGCTGACATGCCGCTGTCGCCATGGCCTTGCAGAGCGTCCATGAGTTCCTTGGAGACACCATTGTCGCGACAGGCATCCTCGAAATTATGCCGGAAGCTATGGAACGACGTCTTGTCCCGCTTGGCTCCGACGCTTCGCAGGAACCGATTGAAGTGCTTTGAGAATGGAGAGGAATAATAGCCATTTTTCTTTTTTCAGGTCAGGAAACAGCCTATCAGCGTTCTCTGCCCGCCTACTCTCGACCAGCTTCAAGAACCCCATTTCGATCAGCTTGGGGTGTATCGGGATAGACCGCCACGAATTGAGGTTCTTGAGGTGTTGATCCTCTTCTTCTGCATTGACGCTGAGATAGGCAATGCCGCCTTCCTCCTTCACGTCATCCACTCGAAGCTGAATGATTTCTCCCATGCGAGCGCCTGAGAACAGACTGATCAGCGGCACCCAATAAATGCCTGCATCACGCGGCACGAGGTCTCCGGGCTGATTCCACTCACGAAGGGATTTGCAGCCCGTGTAGACGGGGGCCGAGAAGATCGCCTTCAATTCATCCATCGTGAAGGGATCACGGTCATCTCTGGCTCGCTTATTGATCTTCAGCTTTACGCCCTTGAAGAGATTGGCAGGGGTTTCATCGTATTGCCCCTCTGCCCATGTCCAGAATGAGCCGACAAAACCAAGGATCTTGTTGACGTTCCTGTCGGACATCGCGGACAAACCAATCTTGTTGGCTTTCTCTGCCGCCTCTGTCAGCTTTGTGATGCCCTGCAAAGGCTTATGCTTGTTCCAATTTGGCGGGATCTGCATCAACACGGCTTTGAATGCCCGGGCGTCTGCCTTGGTGTAGTCATCAAGTGGCCTATCGCCTACGGTCTCGATGAAATGCTGCATCCAGACACGATGCTCTCGCTCTGTCTTGGCAACCCAGCTCGTTTTTGCCTTTTCTGCTGCCCAGTCTCGTACAGCTTCCGATAGCAGCGGTGCTGACCATTGCGCCACCGACGCCCGCTTGTTGGTGATCTGGTCTTCTATGCTGGGTGCTTCTGGTGTTTCGATAACTTCCCCATTGGCCCTTTGCGCCATGACGTTCAGAGCACGAAGCCAGCCCTTATCATACTCCATCCTTGCCAATCGAAGGCTGGGAGACGCAGGATCCAGACGAATGCCCATCTTCTCTTTGACCAGATCGAGCACCTTCGCATCACTGGCAGGGCGAGACTTACCTCTGGCATAATTTGCCTTCAGCAATTGCTGCGCACTATCTACGCGAATGACGTGACTATCGAAGTTATTATCTGCATCGGCATCATCGCTGGGTTTGAGAAAGCCGAAGCCCCGGCTGCGCATCCAATCGTCATATCGAAGGCACTGATGATAGGCCAGCTCACCAACCAGTTTGATTTGCTCGTCAGACAGTTCCATGGTCGGTGGCGCGGTTTCCAAGGCAAGCTTGGCCCGATGTTCATCGAATCGGCGGTCAACCTCTGCCGCAGCCACACGAATACGCTTCACGGCTTCCCTGTGGTCTGTCGTCCGCAGAGAAAAGGTTTCTTCAGTTTTCGGATAGGTATCTTTGATGTCCACCGGCACAGCAGCACGATGACAATAGGTTGCTTTGCGGCGGAATAAACGAGGGTGACCAGACATCTTTTCCATGGCTCCACTGTAACAAGTAGCTGGAACAACGGAAAGTCAAAGCTCTGACATATCAAGATGTTATTGAAATCACTGACCTTGGAAGGGTCATGGCGGAGAGAGAGGGATTCGAACCCTCGGAACACTTGCGCGCTCAACGGTTTTCGAGACCGCCCCGTTCGACCACTCCGGCACCTCTCCGCAAACCAAATGAGCAGCCAGTGGCAGGCTACAAGCTCAAAATGGTGGGCGGACCATACACATACCCTCCACCAAGCTCAAGATGGGCAACAAAGAAATCCCCCACGAATGATGCATGAAGCGACAAGTTCCACACGCTTGCACAATGACGAGCCGGTCGCAACGGTCGCGACCAACAGCTGATTTGAGCCACTCACCCCAATAAGGGCTTGAGAGAGAGAGCGATCATGAAGGCAACAAATGGCGCATTTCCGCCCATCGGGCCGCCGCAACAATTGGCAAAGAATGCAAGCTTTTCCTTGACTCAGATCCACTTCCCACTATAGTGCGCTGGAAAGTCGGATGCAGGAAGGATTCCTGCGCCCGTTCGCCTGCGTTCTTTTTTCTGCCAACCCGTTGATGGAAAAGACAATTCAGGCATTCCCGAAAACTGACTGAAAAAAGACGGACCCACCCCTTGCGGGCGTGAAGTCTGGACTGAACGGAGAAAAAAATGTTCGCAGTCATCAAAACCGGCGGTAAGCAGTATACTGTTTCCCCCGAAGATATCATTCAGGTAGAGAAGCTTGAAGGCGAAGCTGGCGACACCGTAACCTTTGACAGCGTGCTGCTGGTTGGCAGCGAAGGCGATACCACTGTTGGTGCACCGGTTGTTGAAGGCGCAAGCGTCGCAGCAGAGATTGTTGATCAGGGCCGTGGCCGTAAAATCATCATCTTCAAAAAGCGTCGTCGTCAAAATTCCCGTCGCCGCAATGGCCATCGCCAGCATTTCACCTCCGTCAAGATCACCGAGATCCTGACCGGCGGCAAGGCTCCAGCGAAAGCAGCCAAGAAAGCGACCCCTGCCAAGAAAGAAGCTGAAGCAGCTCCTGCCAAGGCAGCCGAAGGCGAACCACTTTTCACCGCTCCTGCGGAAAAAGATGACCTGAAGAAAATCTCCGGTGTTGGCCCGGTTCTGGAAGGCAAGCTGAACGCACTGGGTATCACCTCGTTCGCGCAGATCGCTGCCTTCTCTGAAGAAGACATCGCCAAAGTTGATGACGCTCTGAATTTCAAGGGCCGCATCGATCGTGACAACTGGCTTGAGCAGGCTGCTGCTTTCGCCGCTGAGAAATAAGTTTAGAGACGAGGAGACACCAAAATGGCACATAAAAAGGCAGGTGGTTCATCCCGTAACGGTCGCGATACAGCCGGCCGTCGTCTGGGCGTGAAAAAGTTCGGTGGTGAAACTGTCATCGCCGGCAACATCATTATTCGTCAGCGCGGAACCAAGTGGCATCCGGGCAGCAATGTAGGCATGGGCAAAGACCATACCCTATTTGCAACCACCGAAGGTAACGTAGAATTTCGCACCAAGTCCAATGGCCGAACCTATGTATCCGTGAACCCGGTGGCGGAAGCCGCAGAATAAACACTGGCATGAAACATACGATTTGCCGGTGTCCTTGACCCCGACAAATCGATGAAGATCCTCCTGGCAGGGTCAAAAGATTAGAAGGGGAGATGGGACACCGTCTCCCCTTTCGCTTTTGATCTTCAACCTATCGCCAACCAGGAGGACACCATGTTGGAAATAGACGAAAGCTTGTTACAGACCGAACCTGACAGTATCCAGGGTTTGGGAAACAGCTCCATCATCCTGCGCCAGCCTCGGCGCGCTGACCTCGACATGCTTGTCGCGCTGGCCACCAAACCAGTGCTGGCCAAGAATATTTGCTGCAACTGGCTGCCAACCTCCCGCGCAGACGCCGAACAATGGCTCGCGGAGATCGAGGCAGATGCCAAACACGAAACTGTGCCTTTTGTCATGACCGACAACAAAGGTGCATTTGTTGGCGCCATTGGTCTTCTGATCAACAAGACAGGCACCGAAGCAGAAATCAGCGTGATGATCCGTGAAGCCTATTGGGACAAGAATTATGCGACCCAGGCAATCCAGGCAATTGCGGACTTTGCTTTCTCAAACCCGGACAAAAACCAACCCTCCCTGAGCACTGTGACAGCACGCTGTCGCGTCACCTGCGGAGCATCCCGTCGCGTCGTTGAGAAATGCGGATTTCAATATTGCGGCACCGGCATGGCCCATTCGAGACACTATGACGGTAAGATCCCGATCGACCGCTACCGGTTGGATCGCGGCATCTGGCACGCCTTGCGTCACTGGGCTGGAGCCTCTGCCTTGACCCACGCCCCAAAACTCGTTGAAACCCTGACCATCAAAGGAGCAGCATGATGCGCAGACCAAGTCTTCATAGCAAGCGTCTGCTCTTGCGCCCCCTTCACAAGAGCGACGCGCCCTCCCTCGAATCCATTTGCAGCCAGCGCGCGGTCAGTGAGACTCTGGCCGCCGTCCCCTATCCTTATCCGCAAGGCGGCGCACACGATTGGCTCGAGCGCGAAGCCAAGGGACTGGCTGGTATCAACATGGCCATCGTCCATAAAGGCGACCTGATCGGCGTGATTGGTATCAAGCCGTCAAGCGAACGCACAATTGGCGACTTTGTGCCGTCAATTGGCTATTGGCTTGACCGGCCTTTTTGGGGTAAAGGCTATATGCAAGAAGCTGTAACCCGTCTTCTTGACTGGTATTTGCCACACGAGCCGACTGAACGCATCCGTGCGGCCGTGTTCGAAGACAATCCCCGCTCCCTTGGTGTATTGCAAAAGCTCGGCTTTTGCGAAATCGGCAGGGACGAGGGATACAGCATTGCGCGCGGGATACACATGCCCCAGATCAATCTGGAGCTGACCGCCAATAGATACAAAGAGGCCATGCAATGAAATTTCTCGACCAGGCCAAGGTCTATGTCCGCTCCGGCGACGGCGGAGCGGGCTGCATTTCCTTTCGCCGTGAAAAATATGTGGCCCTTGGCGGGCCAGATGGCGGCGATGGCGGCAAGGGCGGTGACGTCCTTGTCGAATGCGTCAATGGCCTGAACACGCTGATTGACTATCGCTTCAAGCAGCATTTCAAGGCCGAAATCGGCTTGCATGGCATGGGCCGCAACCGCAATGGTCATAAAGGCAAGAATATCGTTCTGCGTGTCCCGGTGGGCACACAGATCCTCGACGAGGACAACGAAACCATTCTTGCGGACATGACCGAAGTGGGTCAGACCTATCGTCTGTGCAAGGGCGGCAATGGCGGCTTTGGCAACACCCATTTCAAGTCCTCGACCAACCAGGCCCCGCGCCACGCCAATCCGGGTCAGGAAGGCGAGGAAAAATGGATCTGGCTGCGCCTCAAGCTGATCGCTGATGCAGGGCTTGTCGGTCTGCCCAATGCGGGCAAGTCCACCTTCCTTGCCTCGGTTTCTTCGGCCAAGCCCAAAATCGCAGACTATCCCTTCACCACCCTGCATCCCAATCTCGGGGTCGTTGGCATTGACGGCCGCGAATTTGTCATGGCCGACATTCCCGGCCTGATCGAAGGGGCGCATGAAGGGGTCGGCATCGGCGACCGCTTTCTGGGGCATGTGGAACGCTGCCGGGTTTTGCTCCATCTGATTGATGCAACACAGGACGATTATCTCGACGCCTATCGGGTTATTCGGGGCGAACTTGAAGCCTATGACGAAGGTCTGGGCGAGAAGGACGAGATTGTTGCTCTGACCAAGATCGACTCCCTCACCGAAGACGACATTGAAGAGAAACTGGCAGAATTCGAAGCCGCCAATGGCTTCCGCCCTCTCGCCATTTCCGCTGTTGCCCGCACCAATTTGGACGACATTCTGCGCGCCCTGATGAGCAAGATCGAGACAGAAAACAAGCGCGAGTCGGAAGCCGAGCGTGAGGACACTGCATGGCGACCGTGAGGGTCGTCATTGCCCTCTTGTCGCCTTGACCTTGCTTTATAAGACGCGTTTGGCAGAATTGGATGCAATCGTGAGACTTCAGGACCAGAAACGGATCGTCATCAAAATCGGCTCGGCGACCCTTGTTGACGAAAAAACCGGCCGCCTGCGCGCAGCATGGCTGCAAACCCTGATTGACGACATCGCCATGCTCAAGGCACAGGGCAAGGAGGTCCTGATCGTTTCCTCCGGTGCCATCGCGCTGGGTCGGCGCCGCACAAATCTGCCTACGGGCAAATTGAAGCTCGAGGAAAGTCAGGCCGCAGCCGCCATCGGCCAGATTGCCTTGGGCGAAGCCTATGCCGACGCTCTGCACAAGGTCGATCTGACGGCAGGTCAGATTTTGCTGACCTTTGAAGACACCGAAGAACGCCGCCGCTATCTCAATGCCCGCGCCACCCTGACCAAATTGCTCGATCTGGGGGCTGTGCCGATTATCAACGAAAATGACACAGTGGCGACCAGCGAAATCAAGTTCGGCGACAACGACCGGCTCGCCGCCCGCGTCGCCACCATGATCAGTGCCGATTGCCTGATCCTGCTGTCCGACATTGACGGCCTTTACACCGCGCCGCCCGCCACCAACCCGGACGCCAAGCATATTCCGATCATCGAGCATATCACCCCGGCCATTGAAGCCATGGCAGGCAGCGCCGGTTCGTCCCTTGCCAAGGGTGGCATGACCACCAAGATTGCTGCCGCCAAGATCGCGGTCAATGCAGGCGCCAACATGATCATCGCCAATGGCGGCGATTACAATCCGCTCAAGGCCTTGATGGATGGGTGCAAATGCAGTTGGTTCACCGCCGTTGCCAACCCGATAACCCAGCGCAAGCGCTGGATCAATGGCCATCTGGAACCACAGGGCATCCTGACCCTTGATGACGGCGCAGTGCGGGCCTTGCTGTCCGGCAAGAGCCTGCTGCCCGCCGGGGTCAAGCTGCTTGAAGGCAATTTCGCCAAGGGCGATGCAGTCATCATCAAAAGGCTCGACGGACAGGAAATTGCCCGTGGCCTGATTGGCTATGACCGCATCGATGCAGACCAGATCATTGGCCATAAATCATCCGACATCGCGCACCTTTTGGGCTATGACGGTCGACCGGAACTCATTCATCGCGACGATATGGTCCTGCGAGACCACGAACCGGCCTACCAAATCTAAAACCGAGCCAGCTTCATCACACAATCTCGACTTGACCCGCCGAAAACTTCAATCCTATATCGAACAGACTGATCGACAAGAAGATCCGGGGCTGCCGTCCAATTGGGGGAATGCACTATGAATGACATGACCAGCACTGTCGCAGACATCATGAGCGATCTCGGTCGCCGGGCACGCGCCGCCGCACGCCAGCTGGCCAATGCGCCAAGCGCGCAGAAAAACAAGGCCCTCAGCGAAGCGGCTGCCGCCATCCGTTCCAGCATCCCCGCCATTATTGAAGCCAACGCCAAGGATGTCGCAAAGGGCAAGGAAGACGGCATGACCAAGGCATTCCTTGATCGCCTGACCCTTGATGAGAGCCGGATCGAGGCCATCGCCGCAGGTCTTGATGCGATTGTCGAGCTGCCAGATCCAGTCGGAGGCATCATCGCGGGTTGGGACCGCCCGAACGGTCTGAAGATCGAGCGCGTCCGCACACCGCTTGGGGTCATTGGCGTCATCTATGAAAGCCGTCCCAATGTGACCGCCGATGCAGGCGCCCTCTGCCTGAAAGCAGGCAATGCTGCGATTCTGCGCGGTGGTTCGGACAGCTACCATTCCTCGCGCGCCATTCACGCCTGCCTGGTCGCAGGGCTGGAAGCCGCAGGCCTGCCAGCGGACTCCGTCCAGATCGTCCCAACCACCGACCGCGCCGCAGTGGGCGAAATGCTCCGCGGCCTTGGCGGCACTGTCGATGTCATCGTGCCACGTGGCGGCAAGGGCCTTGTTGGCCGGGTGCAGGAAGAAGCGCGCGTGCCGGTCTTCTCCCATCTTGAAGGCATTTGCCATATCTATATCGACAAGGCCGCCGATGCGACCAAAGCCATCGACATCGCGATCAATGCCAAGATGCGCCGCACCGGCATCTGTGGCTCGGCAGAAACCTTGCTTATCGACCGGGCCGTGGCCGAAAGCATCGGCAAGCCTGTGCTTGAAGCGCTTGCCGCTGCAGGCTGCGAAATCCGTGGCACCGACGAAATTCGCGCCCTTTTTCCCGCCGCCATGGAAGCAAAGGAAGAGGATTGGTCGACCGAATATCTCGATGCCATCATCTCTGCCAAACTGGTGGATGGCGTGGCTGAGGCAATCGATCACATTGCCACATACAGCTCCAGCCACACCGAAAGCATTCTCACTGAGGACGCTGCCGCCGCCGAACGCTTCCTCAATGAAGTCGACAGTGCCATTGTTATGCACAACGCCTCCACCCAGTTTGCCGATGGCGGCGAGTTCGGCATGGGCGCCGAAATCGGCATCGCCACAGGCCGCATGCATGCCCGTGGCCCGGTGGGTCTGGAGCAACTGACAAGCTTCAAATATCGTGTCCATGGCACGGGCCAGACCCGGCCTTAAGAACGCGATCTGATCCAATGGCTTTTGACGCAACTGACACGACACCGAAGAAAGGGACCCCAGCATGACCGCTGACAAGACCCGGTCCCGAACCCATGGCATAGCAATCCCGCCCTTTGCGCCGGGCATGCGCATTGGCCTTTATGGTGGAAGCTTCAATCCCGCCCATGAAGGCCACCGCCATGTGGCCTTAACGGCCCTGCGCCGCCTCGACCTCGATCGTATCTGGTGTCTGGTCACGCCGGGAAATCCACTCAAGGATATCAGAGACTTACCCGATCTAGACAGCCGCATAGCCTATACCGCAAAGGTCATGGATCACCCGCATATTGAAATCACCGGCCTTGAGGCTCAGGCAGGCACGACCTACACCGCCATGACCCTCAAATGGCTGCAACAGCGCACCCGCGGCGTTGACCTGGTCTGGATCATGGGGGCGGACAATTTGATGCAGTTTCACCATTGGCAACAATGGCGGTCGATTATGGCCTCAATGCCGGTTGCAATTGTGGACAGACCCGGATACAGTCGCGCACCGCTGAAGGCGACTGCCGCAAAAGCGTTTGCTCACGCTCGTATTCAAGACAATCGGGCAAGAGCGCTCGTGGGCGCGCCCTGCCCTGTCTGGACATTTTTGTATGGGCCCCGCTCACATCTGTCTTCGACGGCGCTGAGGCGACATTCGCAGGAGCAATCGCTGTAGCAAAAAGCAACAGCCTTGAAATTGTCATACGGCGTGACATATCCTATTTAGGCGACGATTTGGTTTTCGGGTCAGATTTTCGCTTTTCCATTTCCGTTCACCATCATGAAAGACGGATCGATGAACGGCAGAAGCTGCAATGCAGTTTGATATAAGAGGTACATTCCTGTCTACCGCAACCCAAATGGAGATCATGCCAGAAGGCCTCTCTCCCGCAAGCCTCGTAACGGATCGCAAGGATCCTGAACAGGCTCTCGAGTTGATCCTCGCAAGCTTGGATGAGTCCAAGGCAGAGGACATCTTGTCCATTGACCTGCGCGGCAAATCAGCCCTTGCCGACTTCATGGTCATCGCCTCCGGTCGTTCCCATCGTCATGTCGGGGCCGTCTCTGATCGTCTCTTGCGAGACCTCAAGGACAATGGCTTTGGCAACGCGCATGTGGAAGGTCTGCCCAATTGCGATTGGGTGCTGATCGACACGGGCGACCATATTGTTCACATCTTCCGCCCGGAAGTCCGCGAATTCTACAATATCGAGAAAATGTGGGCAGCCGAAGCTCAAGGCGACGCTTGAGCGGCTGACAATGATCAATCGAGTGGATCGGCGCCCCGTGCAATGACCCTCTCTTGATCCACGGGTAAGGAAGATGAAGCTAGTCATAGCAGCTATCGGGCGGCAAAAAGCCGGCCCGGAGACTGATCTCGTCGCGCGTTATCAGGACAGGGCAAAAAAGGCTGGACGCTCTTTGGGACTGTCCGGCCCTGACATCATCGAATTTGCCGAAAGCCGTGCGCGCTCCACACCGGAGCGCAAAAGCCAAGAAGCAGACCAACTTTTGAAAAGCCTGCCGTCCGGCGCTTATGTCATTGCCCTTGATGAACATGGCAAGAATATCTCCAGCGAAGCCTTTGCCAAGCTGATCGACAAGCAGCGCAATGCAGGTGCGCCTGCGGTTGCCTTCGTCATCGGCGGCCCTGATGGACATGGTGACGAATTGCTCGCTCGCGCCGATACCAAACTCGCACTTGGTGCCATGACATGGCCGCACCAACTGGCGCGCATGCTGCTGACCGAGCAGGTCTATCGCGCCATCACCATTCTCACCGGCCATCCCTATCATCGCGTTTGAACCCACGCATTCACGTCGATTGCCTATTGGCTCCCACCCTATATCGCACCGACTTTGCCCGCAAAGGCGGGGACGCGACCCTCAAATTTCCGTCAGGCGATTCCACCACCGCATCGGTTGATTTACATTGCGCTCAAAGAGGCAGGGCAGATGATTCGGTCGCGCAACAGACATGACAACAAAGCCAGATCTGGCAGCCGCATCACAGTCGGCATTCAGGCGATGACGGCTGCTGCAACTGTTGCCCTTTGCCTGTCCATCATGCCCCCGCTACAAGCCCAGAATGGCGAGACGTCAGACAAGCCAACCTCCACTGACAAGGCCGCGCCTGAAACAGCAGATCCGGCCAAAACCGAGGCCGAGCAACGCGCCGCCCGCGCGCTGGAAGCCCGGCTCGCCGCACGCAAACAGCAGGAAGAGGCTCTCACCGAGATCGAAGCCTCCATTGCCCTGTCCAACGAACGGCAACAGGAGTTGAAAGAGGAAATCGAGCAATTGCGCTCGGATCGCGAAACCATCCAGCAAGATCTGTTGGCAACGGCGGAACGGATCAAGGATCTGGAAAGCTCTCTGTCTGACCGCGAAACCCGCCTGCGCACCCTGTTTGCCGACCAGACCAACTTGCGCGTCTCGCTGGCCGAACAACGTGATTCCCTGTCCGAAATTCTCGCCGCCCTCCAACGCATTGGCCGCAATCCGCCTCCGGCCCTGTTCATCCGCCCCAACGAGGCCTTGAGCGCGGTCCGCTCCGCCATCCTGCTCAGCACTTTGGTGCCGGAAGTCCGTCTTGAAGCCCAGTCGCTCGCGGCCCAACTTGAAGCCCTGATCCGCCTTCAAACCAAGATCGAGCAGGAGAAAACGGCCCTGCAAGGCGGCCTTGGCAAATTGCAGGAAGAACGCGAACGTCTCGACCTGCTGGTCGCCAAGCGAAAAGAGCAGGAAGCCACCAGCCTTGAAGCGGCTCGTTCGGAAGAAGAAAAAACCAGCCAGCTCGCCGCCCGCGCCCGCAGTTTGCAAGAGCTGATCGATGGCATGGAAAAAGAGATCAAGGCTGCACGTTTGGCCGTGGAAGAGGCCAAGGAAGCTGAAAAACGCCAGCTTGAGAAGAAACTTGAAACGAAGAAACAAAAAATTGCCGCTCTAAAAGATGCAGCCCGCCTTTCTCCTGCCATACCTTTCAGTAAAATGAAGGGCCTGTTGCAGCTGCCTGCGCGCGGCACCGTCCTCAAGAGCTACGGGTCAAATGATGGTTTCGGAGGCCAGACGCAGGGTCTGTCGATCGCTACACGCATCGGCGCACAGGTCACCAGCCCGGCTGATGGCTGGATTGTTTACGCAGGACCGTTCAGATCCTTCGGTAAACTCTTGATCATAAATGCCGGAGACGGCTACCATATAGTCCTTTCCGGGATGGATAACCTGATCGCGGATGTGGGATCTTTCGTATTGGCTAACGAACCAGTTGGTACAATGCAAAAAACACGACTGGCAGCGACAGATGTGCTTGACTCTGGTGCGTCTCGCCCGGTGTTATATTTGGAATTGAGAAAAGATGGCGCGGCGATTGATCCCGCGCCATGGTGGACAGTAGCTTTGAAAGAAAAGGCAGACGGATGATCCGTAAACTCTCACTCTTGCTTATCGGTGCTCTCATGGGTGCTGGCCTTGTTGTCACCCTGGCAGTGTCGCCGTGGGATGCGACGGGCACCGCCAACGCAGCAGGCTCCGACACGTATCGTCACCTGAATCTGTTTGGCGATGTCTTCGAGCGCGTGCGCCGCGAATATGTCGAAAAACCGGAAGACAAGAAGCTCATCGCTGCCGCCCTGAACGGCATGTTGACCTCCCTTGATCCTCATTCAAGCTATCTGTCGCCGGAAAGCTTCGAAGACATGACCGTCGAGACCTCCGGTGAGTTTGGTGGTCTGGGGATTCAGGTCACGTTGGAAGATGGTCTGGTCAAGGTGATTTCACCCATTGACGACACCCCCGCTCACCGCGCAGGCATCCTCGCCGATGATCTGATCACCCATCTCGATGACGAGCCAGTTCGTGGGCTTTCACTCACCGAAGCAGTTGACAAGATGCGCGGACGGGTTGGCACGCCGATTGAGCTAACCATCGTTCGCAAGGGTATCGAAAAACCGATCAAGGTGTCCATCACCCGCGAAATTATCAAAATTTCTTCTGTTCGTTCCAAGGCCCTTGGCGATATCGGCTACGTCCGTATCACCCAGTTCAACGGGCAGGCTTTCAACGGCCTGAAAGAAGCCATTGCCAAACTGGAAGAAGAAATCGGCGGCGACAAGATCAAGGGCTTCATCCTCGACCTGCGCTCGAATCCAGGTGGTCAGCTCGATCAGTCCATTGCCATCTCCGACACCTTCCTTGATCAGGGTGAGATTGTCTCGACCCGTGGTCGCAACAAGGATGAAGTCAAGCGCTTCTATGCCCGCGCCGGTGATCTGACCAAAGGCCGTCCGCTGATCGTGCTGATCAATGGTGGGTCGGCTTCTGCCTCCGAGATTGTGGCTGGTGCCTTGCTCGACCACAAGCGGGCAACCATTGTCGGCTCGAAGAGCTTCGGCAAAGGCTCGGTCCAGACCATCATTCCGCTTGGCAACAATGGCGCCATTCGCCTGACCACGGCACGCTATTACACCCCGTCGGGTACCTCAATTCAGGCCAAAGGCATCGTGCCGGACATTTTCGTCAAGCAGGAACTGCCAGAAGAGCTCAAAGAGCGTTTCCCGACAACGGCAACCACCGAGGCCAAGCTGAAGGGTCATCTGGAAGCCGAAGGTGAGAATAGTGCCGACAAAGCTGCAAAGGACAAGGAAAAAGCCAAAGAGGCCTATTCCCCATCCTATGTGCCAGCCGAAGCGGACAAAGACACCCAGTTGCAATACGCCCTCAAGCTGATGAATGGCGAAGAGCAAAACGACGCCTACCCGGCCAAAGCCGAATAACAAAACAATCGAAGGCAGTTCCCCCGTGGACTGCCTTCTTCTTGTCCTCTTTTCGAAAGATGGACCATGGCGGCGAATGATCTGAAAAAACCCCTCGGTCAAAATAAGAAGCAATCAACCGGTCTGTCCCACATCTTCATGTTCGGATCCGTCGGGGCACTTGGTGTTTTACTGGCTGGTCTGATCGGCTGGATTGCCATGGTAGACGACCCCTATGGCGGCTATCCGAGCGAAAAGATCGATTTGGCCGCAAGTCTGCAACAAACAACAAAGATTGGCGTTGAAGGCATGCGCCCGGGCATCAAACCCGGCATTCCGGAAACCAATCTCGACAGCCCCGGCCAACAGACCAATCCACCTTTGTTTCCCGACAAGACCAATTCCGATCAAATGACGTCCAACAGCGACGATGGCATCCGCATCCTGGATCCTTCCTCGCCGCAATTGAACGACAATGGCAACGCTTCCACGTCACAGCAGCCCTTCAAGCTCTTTGCACGTCCGGTCAATAGCGACGCCATTGCCGGCCTGCCAAAGATCGCCATTGTGGTGGATGGACTTGGCTTGTCCCAAACCACAACGCAAGAAGCGCTCAGTCTTTTGCCACCGGACGTGACATTGGCCTTCGCGCCTTATGGCAATTCATTGGCCCGCTGGACCCAGAAGGCCCGCAGTCAGGGCCACGAATTGCTCGTTCAGGTGCCAATGGAACCGTTCGACTATCCCAACAATGATCCCGGACCCCATACGCTGCTCACGACAGCAAAGACCGATGCCAACAAGGCTAACCTCAATTGGGTGTTGGGCCGGTTTGATTCCTATGTTGGCGTCATGAATTATATGGGCGCCAGATTCTCTGCCGATGAACTTGCAGGCTCTGACTTCATGCGCGAAATGAAAGCCAACGGCCTGCTCTATCTGGAAAGCGGCGCATCGGGTCGCAGTCGACTGAATGCCATCGCCTCCAATATGAATGTCCCCAATCTCAAGGCCGACCTTGTGCTTGATTTTCAGGGCCGCGAAGCAGACATCGAAACCCGGCTGATTCAGCTGGAAACCATCGCACAGGAAAATGGCTTTGCATTGGGCATCGCATCCGCCTTCCCCACCAGCGTCCGGACAATTTCCGAATGGACCCAGAGCCTGCGCCAGCGCGGCTTTGCTCTTGTCCCCCTTACCACTTTATTGCGGCAATAAGGCACCTCTGACATGAAATCCCGTGAAGATTATCCATATCGCGACTGCGTTGGCATTTGTGTATTCAACAAAGACAACAAGGTCTGGATTGGCAACCGCATCAATTCGGCTGAATTGCAGAAAAGTGCCTATACCTGGCAAATGCCACAGGGTGGCATCGACAAGGGGGAAAACCCGCTTGCAGCAGCCGAGCGCGAATTGTTCGAGGAGACCTCGATCAAATCCATTACCCTTTTGAGCGAAGCTGAAGACTGGCTCTTTTATGATCTTCCAGACAATTTGCTCGGCATTGGCTTGAAAGGCAAATTCCGTGGCCAAAGACAGCGCTGGTTCGCCTTTCGTTTCGAAGGTGATGACAGCGAAATCGATGTCTTGAAGCCCGGAGGCGGCAAACATGAGCAAGAATTCCAAGACTGGCGCTGGGAAGATTTGGACAAAGTCCCCGACCTGATCGTCCCCTTCAAGCGCGACGTCTATGATCAGGTTGTGAAAGCGTTTCTACCGTTGATGAAATAGGCAACCTGCGCATCAAGCAAGGAAGATGGCTGTCGGCTTGCCCACCATCTCGACCTGCGGACCGATTTGGTTATTCCAGAAAAAGAGAGCCAGGTGCCACAAGCCTGGCTTTTGTCTAGACGGGTCGATGACGCCGACACAGCCGTTATCGCGCGCCCATTCAGCGACCTCCCAGGACGGTGAGGCCTTGCCTTTGGCAACATAATCGTCCCACCGTTGACTGGCCAACTGAGCCAACCCGGCAGCCTCAGGGGCTCTTAAATCCAGAACGCAACACTCCGAGACCGAATACCACACCAATGATCGCGTTTTCCCGCTCTCACAGAGATAGCGGCGCATAGCATATCGCGCACTTTCTTCACTTTGCGTAAGATAAAGAGCATCCTCTCCCGGCCGATTGAACCGAGCCGCCGGGCGCGATGCCCTTCTGTGTTCCAAAACCCGCACTTCGTGCGTAGGCGTCACGATCTTGCAGAAATGTCCCGAAATCTGTGTGAACATGCAGCTGGCTTCTTCGAACAGACAACAAGTCATGACCTCCCCCAGAGGGGGAGGTTTGAGACGCTTCGCTTGAACCACTAGAAGTGGTTTTGTTAGGTTTCAATAATTGGGCTTGAACATATCGGCATAGTCAGATGCCTTATCCTGCTTCTCTTGATTGCGGATATAGCGTCTGACGACCTCCTCTTGATAGCCCGTTGTTGAGACAAAGTATCCACGTGCCCAAAAGTGATATCCCTTGTAGCGACGTTTCCGGGCATATTTGTTTGCCACGTAAAGCGCCGTTTTCCCTTTCAAGAACCCCACTATATGGGCGACAGAATATTTGGGTGGGATAGAGATCAACATATGAACATGGTCAGGCATCAAATGCCCTTCCTCAATATGGCATCCTTTCTGAGATGCCAGTTTGCTAAATTGATCCCTCAACTCAAGCCGCAAGTCTCCGTAGAGACGCTTGGTGCGGTACTTGGACCCGAAGACCACGTGATATTTGCAGTCCCAGGTGCTGTGTGATAGGTGATTTTTGTCCATAAAACCTCCTCGCTTGATTTCTTAAAACCACGCCAATGGTTCAAGTGAGGAGGTCTCTCAATGAAAATGTAGAACCTGTCCAGTCCTCCACCGGAGGTGGAGGTTTATTGCAGACATAATTAAGCCGCGGCACCAAAAGTACCGCGGCTTAGTGATTTCCATCGCTCGTTGACGGTCTTACTTGGAAACCGCTGACTGCAATTTCTGCAGGCGAGCGAGCCGCAACTCGGCTTCGTTCCTGATGTCGTCACCTTGCGCATCGGCAACATCTTCTTCCGCATCGGCGATCAGCTGGACCACTTTATCATGGTCAAGATCTTCGACAGGAAGCGCCTGTTCCACCAGCACTTTCAATCCGGAAGCGGCAACGTCGGCGAACCCGCCGCGGACATAAATGTCACGTTTGCTGCCATCTTCCATTTCAGCTTCCAGAACACCAGGGGCAATAGAAGCGATCACGGGCGAATGGTCTTTCAGAACGGTAAAGAAACCGTCCATGCCAGGCACCACGACGGACAGACAGGCCTGTGAAAGCACCAGTCGTTCCGGGGTAACCAATTCAAAGCTGAAAGGTTCGGCCATGATATATACCTACTTTCCCGAAGAGTGAGACGCCGCTTAAGCGGCGTCTGCTGCAAGTTTCTGGGCTTTCTCGATGGCTTCGTCCATAGAACCGACCATGTAGAAAGCAGCTTCCGGCAGGTGATCATACTCGCCTTCCACCAGACCTTTGAAGCCTTTGATGGTTTCTTCGAGCGAGACCAGTTTACCGGGAGAACCGGTGAAGACCTCGGCCACATGGAATGGCTGGCTGAGGAAGCGCTCAATCTTACGAGCACGAGCCACAGACATTTTATCTTCTTCGGACAATTCATCCATGCCGAGAATGGCGATGATGTCCTGAAGAGCCTTGTAGCGCTGCAGGGTTTCCTGAACACGACGGGCCACTTCATAATGCTCGTCACCGATAATGCGCGGATCGAGCATACGAGAAGTCGAGTCAAGCGGGTCAACGGCCGGATAAATGCCTTTTTCAGCAATCGCACGGTTCAGAACCGTGGTTGCATCCAAGTGGGCAAAAGAGGCTGCTGGTGCCGGGTCGGTCAAGTCATCGGCTGGCACATAAATGGCCTGCACTGACGTGATCGAGCCTTTGTTCGTGGTGGTAATACGTTCCTGAAGCGCACCCATGTCGGTTGCCAGAGTTGGCTGGTAACCCACAGCGGAAGGAATACGACCCAGAAGCGCGGACACCTCGGAACCGGCCTGCGTGAAGCGGAAGATGTTGTCCACGAAGAACAGAACGTCCTGACCTTCATCACGGAAATGCTCAGCAACGGTCAGACCAGTCAAAGCCACACGGGCACGCGCCCCTGGAGGCTCGTTCATCTGGCCATAAACGAGGGCACATTTGGAGCCTTCGCCGCCGCCTTCCTTGTTCACGCCGGATTCGATCATTTCCCAGTATAGGTCGTTCCCCTCACGGGTACGCTCGCCCACACCAGCAAACACCGAGTAACCACCATGTGCTTTTGCGATGTTGTTGATCAGCTCCATGATCAAAACGGTTTTGCCAACGCCGGCACCACCGAACAGACCAATTTTACCGCCCTTCGCATAAGGAGCGAGCAAATCAACGACCTTGATACCGGTTTCCAGGATCTCTGCATCGGTGGACTGGTCCACGAATGAAGGCGCTTGCTGGTGAATCTCGCGGGTCGCCGAGGTAGTAACCGGGCCGGCTTCGTCCACAGGTTCGCCAATCACGTTAACGATGCGGCCGAGCATTTCTGCACCAACAGGAACAGAGATTGCTTTGCCGGTGTTGGAAACGGGCTGACCACGAACGAGACCTTCGGTGCTGTCCATCGCGATGGTGCGAACAGTGTTCTCACCCAGATGAAGAGCGACCTCAAGCACAAGGCGCTGGCCGTTATTGTCGGTTTCAAGTGCATTCAGAATGGGTGGAAGTTCACCCTCAAACTGGACGTCCACAACAGCGCCGATAACCTGCGTGATACGTCCGGTAGCTTCATTTGCTGCCATTCGTCTATCCTCATCAATCGCCGTCAGAGCGCCTCAGCACCTGAGATGATCTCAATCAATTCACCCGTGATCTGTGCCTGACGCTGGCGGTTATAAGACATTTCCAGTTTACTGATCATGTCACCAGCGTTGCGCGTTGCGTTGTCCATCGCAGACATACGCGCGCCCTGCTCAGAAGCACCATTTTCAAGAAGCGCCCGGAAAATCTGGACCGAGACGTTTCTTGGAAGAAGATCCGCAAGGATTTCCTCTTCACCTGGCTCATATTCGTAGATAGCGCCAGATGCTTTAGACCCATCGTCCTCATTCTCTTCGAAAACAGCCGGAATGATCTGCGTCGCGGTCGGGATCTGAGTGATCACAGACTGGAAGCGCGCATAGAACAAGGTGCAGACATCGAACTCGCCCTTCTCATACATGTAGAGAAGCGGACGACCCACACGAATTTCGGCATCGGAGAAACTGATCGATTTCAGATCACGCATATCCACGACATCAATGATGTCGTCACCAAATTCGCTTTTCAGGACATCGAAGCCCTTCTTGCCGACACACAATATCTTGACTGTTTTACCCGCCGCCTTCAAAGCACGGGCGTGATCGCGCGCCTTGCGCGCGATCGAAGAGTTGAAGCCGCCACAAAGACCACGCTCTGCAGTGCAGACCAACAACAGATGGTTCTGATCAGAACCAGTGCCGGACAACAATTTCGGCGCGGAAGAATCTCCGGCGAAATTGGCAGCCACGTTGGCGAGCACCGCATCCATGCGTTCAGCGTAGGGACGGGCATCTTCTGCGGCGGACTGAGCCCGACGCAGTTTTGCCGCCGCCACCATCTGCATGGCTTTGGTGATCTTTTGTGTCGCCTTAACCGAGGCGATACGATTCTTGAGGTCCTTAAGGCTTGGCATTCTTAGCCTCCGTTCCCCGTCAGTCTACAGACCTTACGCAAAATTCTTTGCGAAGCTGTCGACCGCCGCCTTCAGTTTGGATGAAAGTTCGTCATCGAGGGCTTTCTTCTCGCGAATGGCTTCAAGCACATCTTTATGCTCGTTGCGCATCACCGAGAGGAGGCCTTCTTCAAACGCATGAACCTGGCTGACTTCGATGCCGTCAAGATAACCATTCACACCGGCATAGATCACAGCAACCTGCTCTTCCACTTTCAGTGGGGAGAACTGAGGCTGTTTCAAAAGCTCGGTCAAACGGGCACCACGATTAAGCAGACGCTGGGTCGTGGCATCAAGGTCGGAGCCGAACTGCGCGAACGCAGCCATTTCGCGATACTGAGCCAGCTCACCCTTAATCGGGCCAGCAACCTGCTTCATGGCTTTAACCTGTGCGGCAGAGCCCACGCGAGAAACCGAAAGACCAACGTTCACAGCAGGGCGGATACCCTGATAGAAGAGATCGGTTTCCAGGAAGATCTGACCGTCGGTGATCGAAATCACGTTGGTCGGAATGAACGCAGACACGTCGTTTGCCTGGGTTTCAATAACCGGCAGAGCGGTCATGGAACCAAGACCATTGTCTTCGTTCAGCTTCGCTGCGCGCTCCAACAGGCGGGAGTGCAAATAGAAAACGTCACCTGGATAAGCTTCACGCCCAGGAGGACGACGCAGCAGCAGGGACATCTGACGATAGGCAACAGCCTGTTTGGTCAAATCATCATAGACCAACAGAGAGTGCATGCCGTTGTCACGGAAATATTCGCCCATGGCGCAGCCGGCAAATGGAGCCAGGAACTGCATTGGCGCAGGATCGGAAGCGGTAGCGGCAACAACGATGGAATATTCCAGCGCGCCGTTTTCTTCCAGAACCTTCACAAACTGGGCAACCGTAGAGCGTTTCTGGCCAACAGCCACATAGACGCAGTACAGTTTCTCGGATTCCGAACCGGTGTCGTTGATCGACTTCTGGTTCAGAATGGCATCCAGAGCAATCGCGGTCTTACCGGTCTGGCGGTCACCAATGATCAGCTCGCGTTGACCACGACCAATCGGGATCAGAGCGTCCACGGCCTTCAGGCCGGTCTGCATTGGTTCGTGAACCGACTTGCGCGGGATAATACCCGGAGCCTTCACGTCCACACGACGACGTTCGGTAGCCTCGATAGGGCCCTTTCCGTCAATTGGGTTACCAAGCGGATCAACGACACGGCCCAAAAGGCCTTTGCCGACAGGTACATCAACGATGGCGCCGGTACGCTTTACAATGTCGCCTTCCTTGACGTCGCGGTCGTCGCCGAAAAGCACGGCACCAACGTTGTCCATTTCAAGGTTAAGCGCCATACCGCGCATCCCACCAGGGAATTCCACCATCTCACCGGCCTGAACATTGTCCAAACCATAGATGCGGGCGATACCATCACCAACAGACAGAACCTGACCAACTTCGGAGACCTGAGCGTCTGAGCCGAAGTTTTTGATCTGCTCTTTGAGGATTGCGGAAATTTCCGCGGCCCGAATATCCATCAGCCGACCTCTTTCAGTGCAATCTTGAGCGAGTTGAGTTTTGTGCGCACAGAGGAATCAATCATCTGCGAACCTACTTTTACGACAAGGCCGCCCAGAAGTTCTGGATCAACCTTGGCATCGATCGCAATATCCTTACCCAATGCATCCTTGATCGACGCTTTGAGCGCCTCCAATTCGTCATCGGTCAAAGGATGAGCGGACGTGACTTCTGCCACCTGCTCACCACGATGAGTGGAAAGAATTTTGCGGAAAGCCTTGATAATCCCCGGCAGAGAGAAGAGCCGACGATTGGACGTAACGACACGAACAAAGTTGCCCACAATGCCTTCGATTTTGGCTTTGTCGAGCAGCGCCGAAACAGCAGCCAGTTGCTCGTCAGAAGTGAAAACAGGACTTTTGACAAGCCGCATGAAGTCTTCACTCTCATTCATAATGGCTTCGATACGACCAAGATCTGTCTCGGTTGCATCAATTGCCTTTTCTTCAAGGGACAGGTCGAACAAAGCGCGTGCGTATCGTTCGGCCACTCCTGAAATCTCTGAATTGTTATCCGTCACCTGGTCGCTCTCTGACATTTGGAGATTAATTCTGCACCCTTGACCAATTTCCCCTCGAAAAGTGATCACGACAGAAGTTTCGTCTCATCTGTCCGGGGCCACATGACCCCTAAAACCGTTGCTCGTCTAGCACATGCCTCATGCCTGCGCAACACTACCTTGCATGCCATAAGTCTTAAATCGGCTATATAATGCAAAAGACTAATTCAGAAGCCTAGGGTTTTTACACGAAAGACCTAGGCTTTTTACACGAAAGACACAGGATCAACATCAATTTGCACACGAATGGACCCTGTCGGCTTGGGACAATGCGAGATCCAGTGCCTCAGCCATGGCGACAGGGCAAAGGCACGCGGTGTTGCAACCAGCAGCCGAAACCGATAGCGCCCGCGCAGCACCGCCAGAGGCGCTTCGGCAGGCCCCAGCACCCTGACTGATTCTTCCCTCGGGGCGCTTTGTGCCATCGCCCGGCCATAGGCCAGTGCCGCCCCGCGATCCTCGGCCGAGACAATCACCGCACCCAGCCGACCAAAGGGCGGCATCCCGGCACGATTGCGCTGTTCAAGCTCATAAGTATAAAAGCCTTCGCGATTGCCCGAAGCCAGGGCACCGATCACCGGATGGTCTGGGGCATAGGTCTGCAACAAGCCACGCCCCTGCCCCCGGTGGCGCCCGGCCCGGCCCGTCACCTGCGCCAGCGTCTGGAACACCTTCTCCCCGGCCCGCAAATCCCCATGCGCCAGCCCGAGATCCGCGTCAATCACCCCAACCAGTGTCATGGCAGGAAAGTTATGCCCCTTGGCCACCAATTGCGTACCAATGACAATGTCAGCCTTGCCCGAGGCGATCAGCTCCAATTCGGCCCGCAATTGCTGAACACCGGGGATAAGATCACTCGACAGAATAACAATATGCCTGTCCGGCCAGATCACGGCCGCTTCCTCGGCAATGCGCTCCACCCCCGGCCCACAGGCCACCAGACTGTCTTCAGAGCCGCATTCCGGGCAAGAGGGTGGCACGGGCTCTGAATGGCCACAATGATGACAGACCAATTGTTGCCGGAAGCGATGTTCCACCAGCCAGGTGGAGCAGGACGGACACTGAAACCGATGGCCGCAGGTCCGGCACAGGGTCAGCGGCGCGTAACCACGTCGGTTGAGGAACAGCAGGCTCTGCTCCCCGGCCTCCAGGCTCTGATTGACCGCTTCGATCAGTCGTGGCGAAAGCCAGCTGCCCTTTTCCGGCGGATCAACCCGCATATCGACCAGATCAATGTCAGGCATGGATTGACCGCCAAACCGATCCGGCAGACGAATATGCTCATAGCGCCCAAGATCCGCATTGTTGCGGCTTTCCACCGATGGCGTGGCGCTGGCCAGCACCACGGCAAAGCCCGATTGATGCGCCCGCACCACCGCCATGTCACGAGCATTGTAGATGACCCGGTCTTCCTGCTTGTAGGCACCGTCATGCTCCTCATCGACCACAATCAGTCCAAGATCGCGGAAAGGCAGCATCAGGGCAGATCGTGCGCCGACAATCACCTGCACCTCGCCAGTCGCCACAGCCCGCCAGATCTGATTACGGTATCGCTGCGACTGCCCCGAATGCCATTCCCCCGGCAAAACCCCGAAACGGGCGGAAAATCGATCAAGAAAGGCGGAAGTCAGGGCAATTTCCGGCACCAGAATCAGCACCTGCCGCCCGGCGCGAATCGCTTCTGCCACGCCTTCGAAATAGACCTCTGTCTTGCCCGACCCGGTGACCCCATCGAGCAATTGGGCCACAAAGGTCCTCTTGCGCACCGCAGACCGGATCCGTTCCGCAGCATCTTCTTGCAAGGCGTTAAGCTTGGGCGGCTCGAAGTCCGCGTTCGGCTGCTCGACCATCGGCGGAGGAGGCAAAAGACAGGCCGACAGGGTGCCACTTTTCAACAGCCCGTCAATCACCGACGCGGAAACCCCGACCCGCTGGGACAGATCCGCCTTGGTTTCCGCCAAGCCGCCCTCCATCGCCTCAAGCACTTGTTCCCGCGCTTTGGTCATGCGCTGGGGCGGCGCACCGGTCAAGCGCAAAGCCTTGACCGGTTTGGCTGGCATCAGGGCTTCCTCACCGCGCAGCACCATTCTGAGCACCATGCCCCGCTGAGCCAGAGTATAGCTGGCAATCCAGTCGACAAACCGGCGGAAAGTCTCTGAAAAGGTCACATCCGGATAAACATGCTCCACATCCTTCAGCCGGGCAGAATCGGAAAAGACACTGTCATCATCCCAAACCACCCCCAACACCGAACGCGGCCCTAGCGGCACCCGAACAATCTGACCGGGCCGCAGACGCCCCTCTCCCTCGCCCATCTGTGCGACCAGAGAGGATGGCACCCGGTAACTGTAGCTATTGTCCACATAAACTGGCACGAGGACTGATACGATTTGCTCAGACGGTGGCAAGTTGACCTCTTTTGGCTGTCTCGACGGGAAAAGTTTCTGCATTTCGGCGGTTGAGGGCTGACTGTCACCGAACTTTGGTTTAAGGAACATAGGCAAATCTGTCTTGGAAATCCATCATCTGATTTGGCACAGATTGATGCCCGAGCCCCGCCTGCCGAGCAATGGCACAGGGGCTGCCATTTGCCAATATTGCTGATCAAGTCTCTCGCCTTGAGCCTGCAAGGAGCAATAGAGGCGCGAACCGCTTGATCGAACCGATACGGAGCACTGAAGCAATGAAATTCTTCGTCGATACCGCAGACACCAACGAGATTCGCGAACTGGCCGCAACCGGCCTGATTGATGGCGTCACCACCAACCCGTCCCTGATCGTCAAATCCGGCCGCGACTTCAAAGAAGTCATCGCCGAAATCTGTGAACTGACCGACGGCCCGGTTTCTGCTGAAGTCACGGCGCTGGAAACCGACGCCATGTTGGCCGAAGCCAAAGAGCTTCTGAAGATCGCCAAGAATGTCTGCATCAAGGTGCCTCTGACCATCGACGGCCTAAAAACCTGTAAGGCATTGACCGATCAGGGCCACATGGTCAACGTGACCCTCTGCTTCTCCGCCAACCAGGCCCTGCTGGCCGCCAAGGCGGGCGCGACCTTCATTTCCCCATTCATTGGCCGCCTCGACGATCTCAACATCGATGGCATGGAACTAATCGAAGATATTCGCGTCATCTATGACAATTACGACTTCCAGACCGAAATTCTGGCAGCCTCCATTCGCTCCGCCAACCATGTCAAACAGTCTGCCATGGCCGGAGCCGATGTCGCCACCATCCCGCCAGCCGTGATCAAGGGCCTCGCCAACCATGTCCTTACCGACAAGGGGCTTGAGTCTTTCCTCGCTGATTGGGCAAAAACCGGCCAGTCTATCCTCTAAATCAGTCGATCCTTAAAGCCTGTCCACACTCCGGGGACACCCGGCTGGCCTAGGCTGCGAGTGATCTTAAAATCTGCGTAAAGTTTGTCCCCGATGCTGGTAACAGTGTCGGGGATTTTGATTCGTCCCTCTGTCGACTTTCAGAGATCAAACCATAGGACAACATTCAAGGAGTGGACCAAGATGGCCAAGGCAAGCAATGCAAGCACCGCTCCCCTGATCATAGCCACCCCGGACTTGCGCAAGGAACAGGAAGGCTGGCTCTCACGGTTGGGCAAGGAACGCGGCCTGTCGGATGCCACCTTGAAGGCCTATGACAAGGATCTCGATCATTTCCTTTCCTTCCTCACCGAACATATGGGCGAAGTCGCCTCTGTTGATCATTTCACCCATCTGCGCCCCGCAGACATTCGCGCCTTCATGGCCCGTCGGCGCGCAACGGGCCTATCGTCACGCTCACTGGCCCGCTCGATGGCAGGCGTCCGATCCTTTGTTCAGTTCCTTGAGGAAAAACAAAAAGCCAACTCAGCACCCTTCAATGCCATCCAAACCCCGAAATATTCCCGCTCCCTTCCCAAGCCCCTGACCATCGACAAGGCACGCGCCTTGGTCGACCCACAAAACTCCCTCGCTGAAGAACCATGGGTCGTTGCCCGCGACAGCGCGGTGTTGCTCCTGCTCTATGCGGTGGGCTTGCGTATTTCCGAAGCGCTGGCGCTGACGCTGAAAACCGCCCCGCTACCGGGGCAAGACGCCATGACCGTGCTCGGCAAGGGCGGCAAGCAACGCCGCCTGCCCGTGCTGCCTGTGGTTCAGCAGGCCATTGACCAGTATCTTTCCCTATGCCCATTTGAGCTAAAGGAAAACGAACCGATCTTTCGAGGCGTACGCGGTGGACCCCTGAGCCCGCGGATCATTCAGTTGGTCATCCAGCGCATGCGCGGATCGCTGGGCCTGCCCGACAGCGCCACGCCGCACGGCCTGCGCCATTCCTTCGCCACCCATCTGCTCGCCAATGGCGGGGATCTTCGCACCATTCAGGAATTGCTCGGCCACGCCTCGCTATCCACGACTCAGGCTTACACCGAAGTAGAAATGACCGAGTTGATGGATATTTATAAAAAAGCCCATCCCAGGTCTTGATCTCATATGTATAAATACTGAATAGAAACACCATTAAGATCCGAAAATTTAAAAAATATCGCCCTTTTCTGGGAATTTTGCTTTAAGAGTACTGTAACCCTTTATTGATAGTATTATGTCACCGACCCAAGATATATCGGAGGAAACCACATGGTATATCGGGCAATATTCCTAGCTATGGCGTTGTTGGCCATGACAGGTCCGTCGCTCGCGGACCATTGCATCAAATCGCAAACGCTTGGTACATGGACCAATCCCTTCGCCGGGAACCGCTCGGATTTGACCAAACTGGAAATCCGAGCCATTTGCACCAAAGACACCGTTCCCCACATTCAGGTCAAAGCCTATACCGCTTGCGCACCGCGCGACTGCACATGGGGCCGCTCCATCGCCGAGAAAAAGGGCGATTTCGGATTAAAGGTAGCGTTTCGAACCTTCTTCGCCATGCGCACCGTAACGGTTTCGATCAATGGTCGTCGGATGGAAGCCAAGATCCTTGATGACTATCATGACCCACGCAAGGCTAGCGAACATCGCTCCTTCGTGCTCTGGAAGAAATAGGCGCACCGGGAGAGATAGGATTTAATTCTCTCCTTCCCCGCATCCAGATCGGAAGGTCGCATAAGCAATCCAACAAAAAAGGCCACCCGAAGGCGGCCTTTTCAAACTGTCCCGTGTCTGATCTTTACATGTGGATCGGACGCTTGTCGACGCTCAGCGCCGCTTCCTTGACCGCTTCGGACAAGGTTGGATGGGCATGAATGGTGCGGGCCAAATCTTCAGCAGACCCGGAGAAGGCCATCAGAACCGAGGTTTCGTGGATCAGTTCGCCAACACCGGCGCCGATCATATGGACACCAAGCACCTTGTCGGTTTCCTTGTCGGCCAGAATTTTCACAAAGCCATCACTATGACGCTGCGCCTTGGCACGACCATTGGCCGAGAAGGGGAATTTACCCACATTGTAGGCGACACCCGCTTCTTTCAGTTGCTCTTCGCTTTTGCCCAGCACGGCGATTTCCGGCATGGTATAAACAACACCCGGCACCAGATTATAATCGACGTGACCGGCCTGCCCTGCCAGCATTTCAGCCAGAGCGACACCGTCATCTTCCGCCTTATGAGCCAGCATCGGGCCGGCAATCACATCGCCAATGGCATAAATGCCGTCAACATTGGTTTTGAAATGCGCATCGGTCGCAACGCGGCCGCGATCATCCAATTCAACGCCAACCGAATCCAGGCCCAGACCATCGGTGTAAGGACGACGACCGATCGCCACCAGCACGACATCGGCGTCCAGTTCGCTTGCGTCACCGCCAACGGCAGGCTCAATGGTAACTTTAAGGCCCTTTTTGGATTTCTCAATGCCGGTAACCTTGGTGCCAAGCTTGAAGTCAAAGCCCTGCTTCTTGAACATGCGCTGGGCATTTTTGACGATCTCACCATCCATGCCCGGCAGAATGCGATCAAGAAACTCAACCACAGTCACTTCAGAGCCCAGACGACGCCAGACAGAGCCAAGCTCAAGTCCGATGACACCAGCACCAACAACGATCATCTTTTCTGGCACCTTGTCCAGATCAAGCGCACCGGTGGACGACACCACATGCTTCTCGTCAATCTCGATACCCGGCAAGTTGGCGACATCAGAGCCCGTGGCAATGACGATATTTTTGGCCTCAACTGTCTGGGCATCCCCCTCATCAGGCGTGACTTCGACCTTGCCGGCAGCAACGATCTTGCCCATGCCCTGAAAGATGTCGATCTTGTTCTTCTTGAACAGATAATCAATGCCTTTGACGTTGCTTTCGACGACGTCATCCTTGTGGCCCATCATGGCCTTCAGATCGAGCTGCAACTTGCCGACCTTGATGCCCATATTGGCAAAATCATGCTCGGCTTCTTCATACAGCTCGGAGGCATGCAACAAAGCTTTCGAGGGAATACAGCCCACATTCAAACAGGTACCGCCATGGGTTTTGCGTTTTTCAACGACAGCAACCTTCATACCAAGCTGGGCTGCGCGGATAGCACAGACATAGCCACCCGGACCCGTACCAATCACAACTAGATCATACGACATTTCAATCACTCCTGAGGACGTCTGGTCCGATAGAGCGAGGTCTGTTTCACCCAGGCAAACAGCACCACGCAAAGACCGCACATTTGCAGGATAACCAGACTGCGCACGGCCTCGAAACTATCGAATTGCGAGACAAGAAAACCGGTTGCATACAGCCAGCCAATCAGCACCAGCTCGCTTGCAAACCAAATGGAAATCACCCGAAAAAAGGACGGGCGGGACAAGACCAGAATAACCGCTCCCACCACACCAAGGGCGGAAACAACGGCACGCACAGGCCAGAAACTTGACGGGATCAGCTCAAACCCGGCAGGCAGGGCCGCATTGTTGGACACGGCATTGGTCACCAAAAAGCCACCCACCAGCCAAACCAGGGCTGAGAAAATGATAAAGACGGCACAAAGCCAACTACCAATTTTCAATGCGAAGGCCAAGTCAATGCCACTCCAACCAGACAAGCCAGCTTTGGCTTGGCAATGGGAACCCTTTGGTGCCTGCCTCAAAGTTGCCTCTTATCGGGCCTCTCCGAAACAAGACTTCCGAAGTTGGGTTGCTTCGGAAAACCGGATACAGAAACGGGGCAAAGTTGCCCCGTTTTGAAAAGACAGATGCTTAGAGATCCAGAACCAGACGCTGCGGATCTTCAAGCGCTTCCTTGATACGAACAAGGAAGGTCACGGCTTCTTTGCCATCCACGATGCGGTGGTCGTAGGACAAAGCCAGATACATCATCGGACGGATGACGATTTCGCCGTTGCGCACAACAGGACGCTCTTCAATGCGGTGCATGCCGAGAATACCGGACTGTGGCGCATTGAGGATCGGGGTCGACATCATCGAACCATAGACACCACCGTTGGAAACGGTGAAGGTGCCGCCCTGCATGTCTTCAATGGTCAGCTTGCCATCACGGGCAGCACGACCATAATCGCCAATGGCTTTTTCCATTTCAGCAATCGACATCTGGTCCGCGTCACGCACCACAGGCACCACCAGACCACGCGGCGAGCCAACGGCAACACCGAGATGGACGAAATGCTTGTAGATAAGGTCGGTACCGTCAATCTCGGCATTCACAGCCGGGATTTCCTGCAAGGCCTGACAGACTGCCTTGGCGAAGAAACCCATGAAGCCCAGACGGACACCATGTTTCTTCTCGAACAGGTCTTTATATTCCTTGCGCAAATTCATCACCGCTGACATGTCCACATCATTGAATGTGGTCAGCATGGCAGCCGTATTCTGAGCATCTTTCAGGCGACGCGCGATGGTTTGACGCAATTTGGTCATCCGCACGCGTTCTTCACGCGCAGCGTCTTCGGCCTTGGATGCAGGCCGCGCAGCAGGAGCGGCAGTAGAGGCACCGGCAGGGGCCGTTGCACCAGATGCGATGGCATTGAGCACATCGCCCTTGAGAACCTGACCGCGGACACCGGACCCGGCAACAGAAGCGGGATCGATTTTCTGCTCGGTCATCATCTTGCCAGCAGATGGAGCCGGAGGCATGGAGGTGCCAGAAGAAGAAGCTGGAGCCGGGGCAGCAGGGGCCGGAGCTTTATCAGCTTTAGGAGCAGGAGCGGAAGCCGCAGGAGCCGAAGCACCCCCGCCAGCCCCTTCATTCAGCATGGCGAGCAAAGCGCCCACTTCAACGGTTTCTCCTTCAGCAGCAACAATGTCACCCATCGTCCCGGATACAGGAGCAGGAACCTCGATGGTCACCTTGTCCGTTTCCAGTTCCACCAGCGGCTCGTCTGCCTGTACCGCATCACCGGTTGCCTTGAACCACTGACCGATGGTCGCTTCGGTCACAGATTCGCCCAGAGTCGGGACTTTGATTTCCGTAGCCATTTGTTATCTCACATTCCAATTTCGCTTTGAGCCAAAGGCCGGACCCTGAACAGGGATCCAGAATCCGTTTGGCATCTATGTCGGCGTCTAATTCGAAGAAGAGATCGTCTCCCCTCGATCAGGCGGGGAAGACGACCACTTCTATGTGTCAGTCAGCGTAGGCATCGTCGAGGAAAGCCTGCAACTGCGCGATATGTTTGCTCATCAAGCCGGTTGCCGTCGCAGCAGAAGCCGCCCGTCCCACATAACGAGGCCGCTTGCAATTCGCATCAACCTGATTGAGGACCCACTCGATATAAGGTTCGACAAAAGCCCACGATCCCTGGTTCTTCGGCTCTTCCTGACACCAGACCATGTCGGCCTGGGAGAAGCGGCCCAGCTCTTTCATCAGAGCCTTTGCCGGGAATGGATAGAGCTGTTCGACACGCAGAAGATAGACATCATTGATGCCACGCTTCTCACGCTCTTCATACAGGTCATAGTAAACCTTGCCCGAACACATGATGACGCGACGGATCTTGTCATCAGATGCAAGCTTGATTTCCTGATTAGGACGGATTTCCGCGTCATCCCACAGCACGCGGTGGAAGGTGCTGTTGGCCCCCATCTCCGCAAGGTTGGAAACGCAGCGCTTGTGACGCAGCAAACTTTTCGGCGTCATCAGAACCAGAGGTTTACGGAAGGTCCGCTTCACCTGACGGCGCAGGATGTGGAAATAGTTCGCTGGGGTCGTGCAGTTGGCAACCTGAATATTATCCTCGGCACAAGCCTGCAGATAACGTTCAAGACGGGCTGAACTATGCTCCGGTCCCTGCCCTTCATAGCCATGCGGCAACAGAAGAGTAAGGCCGGAAGCCCGCAGCCACTTGCGTTCGCCAGAGCTCAGGAACTGGTCAAACACCACCTGCGCACCGTTAGCAAAGTCACCAAACTGGCCTTCCCACATGGTCAGGCACTGAGGCTCGGAAAGCGTATAGCCATACTCAAACCCGAGCACCGCCTCTTCGGACAGCATCGAGTTGATCACTTCATAGCGCTGCTGGCCTTCGGAAATATTGTTCAACGGAATGTAACGGCTCTCATCCTGCTGATCATACAAAACCGTGTGGCGCTGGGAGAAGGTCCCGCGTTCACAATCCTGACCGGACAGACGCACCGCGTGGCCTTCCTTAACCAGAGAGCCAAAGGCCAGGGCTTCAGCGGTCGCCCAGTCGATGCCTTCCCCGGTTTCCATCATCTTCGAGCGATTGTCGAGGAAGCGTTTGATGGTCCGATGAACATTGAAGCCAGAGGGAATGCCGGTCAGTTTTTCACCGATAGCCCGCAATTCTTCGACTTCGACCCCGGTTTCACCGGAGCGGCGATCGTCTTCGGCGCTGGCGGTCGTCAGGCCAGCCCATTTGCCGTCGAACCAATCCGCCTTGTTCGGCGAGAAGCTCTGACCTGCTTCAAATTCCGCATCCATCATCTTGCGCACATCGTCACGCATCGCTTCAAGATCGGCTTCGGAAATGACACCATCAGCAATCAGCTTGTCTGCATATAGACGCAGGCTGGTCGGATGCTGACGGATCTTCTTGTACATGAGCGGCTGGGTGAAGGCTGGCTCGTCGCCCTCATTGTGGCCGAAGCGGCGGTAGCAGAACATGTCGATGACGACAGGCTTGCCGAATTTCTGGCGAAATTCCGTCGCGATCTTGGCCGCAAACACCACCGATTCAGGATCATCCGCATTACAATGCAGGATCGGCGCCTCGATCATCTTGGCGACATCCGATGGATATGGCGAAGACCGCGAAAAGCGCGGGTTGGTGGTGAAACCGATCTGGTTGTTGATGATGAAATGGATCGAGCCACCGGTTCTGTGACCGCGCAGGCCAGACAGGCCCAGACATTCCGCAACAACACCCTGACCGGCAAAGGCTGCATCGCCATGGATCAGCAACGGCATGACAGTCGTGCGATCCACTTCGGTCGTCTCGATGAAGGGACCGTCACCGGCAGCAATCTGATCCTGCTTGGCGCGGGCCTTGCCCAGAACCACAGGATTGACGATCTCAAGGTGGGATGGGTTGGCGGTCAGTGACAGATGAACATTGTTATCATCAAACGAACGGTCGGAAGACGCGCCCAGATGATATTTCACATCGCCCGACCCCTCCACATCATCAGGGGCATAGGAACCGCCCTTGAATTCGTGGAAAATGGCGCGGTGCGGCTTGCCCATCACCTGACTGAGCACATTGAGACGCCCACGATGGGCCATGCCGAACACGATTTGCTCAACACCCAAGGCGCCACCACGCTTGATGATCTGCTCAAGCGCCGGGATCAAAGCCTCACCACCATCAAGGCCGAAGCGCTTGGTGCCGGTATATTTCAGATCGAGAAACTTCTCAAAGCCTTCCGCCTCGACAAGTTTGTAAAGGATGGCTTTCTTGCCTTCTTTGGTAAAGGCGATCTGCTTGTCCGGTCCCTCAATGCGCTCCTGAATCCACGACTTTTCAGCCGGATCAGAAATATGCATGAACTCCACACCCAGAGTGGAGCAATAGGTACGGCGCAGAATTTCGAGCATCTCCGGAATTGTTGCAAATTCCAGCCCCAAAACGAAATCAATGAAGATCTTGCGATCATAATCCGCTTCGGTGAAGCCGTAGGACGAGGGATGCAATTCTTCGTGATCCTTCGCCTCCGCAAGCTTGAGAGGATCGAGATCCGCATGCAAGTGACCACGCATGCGATAGGCACGGATCATCATCAACGCATGAACGGAATCGCGCGTGGCTTGCTGCACCGCTTCATCGGTCAGCTCAAACCCCTTGCTCTGGGCCTTGGTCTTGAGCTTTTCGCCGATCGCTTTCTCGTCGATTCCATAATCGCCGAGGGCAGAGACCATGTCTCCCGATTCCGCAAGCGGCCAGTCCTTGCGCTGCCAGGATGCACCCTTGGCATTCGCAATTACATCGCTTCGGTTATCTTCCAAGTCCTTGAAGAATATCTGCCATTCCTGTTCCAGAGAAGCCGGGTTCTCCTGATAACGGGCATAGAGATCTTCAATATAATTCGCGTTGCCTCCATAGAGGAAAGAGGTTACCGCGAACGCTTCATTTGCGTCCTGACGTGCCATCGCCACCATAACCGGACTTTCGTCCGGTACTCTTCATCTCGATGTCGGCACCATTGCCGACTGATAGGGGGAATCATGAGACGGAAGGGGGATCCGCCTCATGACGGTGTCATAGTGTCGCAGTGTCGCGCTTTTACTTGCCGTTGAGCAAGTCAACCAAAGTGGTACCCAAGCTCGCAGGAGATGGAGAAACGCGGATCCCTGCGTCCTCCATTGCCTCGATTTTGCTTTCGGCACCACCTTTGCCGCCGGAAATAACGGCGCCAGCGTGACCCATCGTGCGACCCGGAGGAGCCGTACGACCTGCGATAAAGCCAACCATTGGCTTCTTGCGACCCTTGGCCGCCTGTTCTTTCAACCACGCAGCGGCTTCTTCTTCAGCAGAGCCGCCGATCTCACCGATCATGATGATTGATTCTGTTTCGGGATCGTCAAGGAACATGTCCAGCACATCGATGAATTCGGTGCCCTTGACCGGGTCACCACCGATACCGACAGCTGTGGACTGACCAAGACCTGCATTGGTGGTCTGGAAGACAGCTTCATAGGTCAGCGTACCGGACCGAGACACGATGCCAACGGACCCACGCTTGAAGATTGCACCCGGCATGATGCCGATCTTGCACTCGTCAGGGGTCATAATGCCCGGGCAGTTTGGCCCCAGCAGACGGGAGTTGGATTTCTCCAGACGGCTCTTGACCTTGACCATGTCGAGCACCGGAATGCCCTCGGTGATGCAGATGATGAACGGAATGTCCGCATCAATCGCTTCGATGATGGCACTCGCTGCCCCTGCAGGCGGCACATAGACCACAGATGCATTGGCACCGGTTGCGGCCTTGGCTTCCTTGACGCTGGCATAGATCGGCAGATCCGGCACACCCTCGACTTCGCTTATCCAGCTGTTGCCACCTTTTTTCGGATGGACACCAGCCACCATCTGCGTGCCCGCATATTGCAGCGCCTGAATGGTGTGGAATCGACCGGTCTTGCCCGTCAAACCCTGAACGATGATTTTGGTATTCTTGTCTACGAGAATGGACATCGAATTACGCCCCCTTCACAGCAGCGACGATCTTCTGCGCTGCGTCATTCAAATCATCGGCAGGGATCACATTTAGATCGCTGTCATTGATGAGCTTTTTGCCTTCAACCACACGGGTTCCTTCCAGACGCACCACAAGCGGCACCTGCAGGCCCACTTCGCGAACGGCAGACAGAACGCCTTCAGCAATGGTGTCACACCGCATGATGCCGCCAAAAATATTCACCAGAATGCCCTGAACGTTCGGATCGGACGTAATGATCTTGAAGGCTGCGGCCACTTTCTGCGCAGTAGCACCACCACCAACATCAAGGAAGTTGGCAGGCTCGCCGCCATACAGCTTGATAATGTCCATGGTTGCCATGGCAAGGCCGGCACCATTCACCATGCAGCCGATATTGCCTTCAAGAGCAACATAAGCAAGGTCATGATTGAAGGCTTCGATTTCCTTGTCGTCCTCTTCGGTCATGTCACGCAGCTCAAGCAGCTGCGGATGACGGAACAGGGCGTTGCCATCGAAGGACACTTTCGCATCCAGAATGGTCAAATGACCTTTGCCATTGATGATCAGGGGGTTGATCTCAAGCATAGCCATGTCTTTTTCGACAAATTCCGCATACAGCATGGGAAACAGCATCAGGCCGTCTTCGCGTGCGGTGCCCTCAAGGCCGAGCTTGTCACAGATCTGGAGCGCCATCTCGGAGGTCACGCCATGATCCGGATTGACGGGCAGGTTGAGAATTTTTTCCGGCGCCTCATCGGCAACCTTCTCGATATCCATGCCACCTTCGGTAGACACGATAAAGGCGACCTGGCCGCAGCCACGGTCTACCAGAAGCGACAGATACAACTCTCTCTCGATGTCGGACCCGTCTTCGATATAGATACGATTGACCTGTTTGCCTTCTGAACCGGTCTGCTCGGTGACAAGATGCGCTCCGAGCATCTTCTGGGCGTTTTCGATCGCTTCTTCTTTCGAGAAACAGACGCGAACACCACCTTTTTCACCTGCCGATTCTTCAACGAACTTGCCCTTGCCACGCCCACCGGCATGGATCTGGGACTTCACCACCCAGACAGGTCCAGGCAGTGATTCAACAGCAGCAGCCGCTTCATCCGCAGAATGGATAACGACACCGTTAGAAACGGGCGCACCAAATCCCTTCAGAATGGCCTTCGCCTGATACTCATGAATATTCATGGGATCTCCCCTTCCATTGCGACCGACCCGGCACTCTTGTAAATGAGCAGCTTTTATGCCGAGAAGCCGTCTTCGATAGTGCAAAAACGCGTCTCTCTGCCAGACGGCCAACAATGTCTGACAGAGAAACGGATTTGCTTGTTGTTAGTCGGCCAGATCCGGGGAGATGCGCTGGCAGGCCTCAATGAGACCTTTCACCGAATCCACGGAATGATCGAACTGTGCTTTCTCGTCTTTGTCGAGAGTGATTTCCACGATGCGCTCGATGCCACCGGCACCGATCACGGTTGGAACGCCAACATACATGCCGTCAACGCCATATTCCCCGGACAGGTAAGCGGCACAAGGCAGCACGCGTTTTTTGTCTTTGAGGTAGGATTCTGCCATTGCAATGGCAGAGGCGGCAGGCGCATAGAAAGCGGAACCAGTTTTCAGCAGCTTGACGATCTCGGCACCGCCATCACGGGTGCGCTGTACGATTTCGTCGAGACGGCTCTGTTCGATCCAGCCCATTTTGACAAGATCGGTAAGAGGAACACCGGCAACGGTGGAATAACGGGTCAGCGGAACCATGGTGTCACCATGACCGCCCAGAACGAATGCAGTGACGTCCTGAACGGAAACGTCAAATTCATCCGCCAGGAAATAACGGAAACGGGCAGAGTCAAGAACACCGGCCATGCCGACAACCTTGTTGGCTGGCAGGCCAGAGAATTTCTGCAGAGCCCAAACCATCGCATCAAGCGGGTTGGTGATACAGATTACAAAAGCATCCGGAGCATATTTGCCAATGCCGGCACCAACCTGCTGCATGACCTTGAGGTTGATTTCAACCAGGTCATCGCGGCTCATGCCAGGCTTACGAGGTACACCGGCGGTAACGATGACAACATCGGCACCTGCGATTGCTTCGTAAGTCTGGGTGCCAGAGAGTTTGGCATCAAAACCGTCAACCGGAGAAGATTCTGCGATATCCAGGGCTTTGCCTTCTGGCACGCCTTCAGAGATATCGAACAGGACAATGTCGCCCATTTCATTCAGACCAGCCAGATGTGCCAAAGTACCACCAATCTGACCAGACCCAATCAGAGCAATTTTCTTCCTCGCCATAACAGTTATTTCCCTTAACGTTAGGTTCTCCCAAAAGCTGGGAATGGATGGCTGTGAGTACCGCGAATCCTAGGCTCTTTCAAGTCGCACAAAGTTTTAAATCCCTAAAAAAGCCCATTGTTTTGCTTCACTTAACGCTGACGTAAGCGGTACTACAGCATGCTGCCATGCGACAAATAGTCACGCGACTGCATTTCAACTAATCTCGATGTGGTCCGTCCGAACTCGAAAGCCTCCGTCCCAAAATCATCGAGATACAGATCAAATGGTGACGCAACGGCAGTTGCGATCAATCTGACCTGATTGTCGTACAAGGTATCGATGAGGGTGATGAACCGCTTTGCTTCATTTCTGTTTGCTCTACTAAAGTATGAGATATCCTCAAGAAATATCGTGTGATAGAGCGAACATAGACGCAAATAATCTGACGCCCCCAAAGGATTTGCGCAAAGATCGTTGAAAGTGAATCTTGCAATCCCGTGATAGGCCTGCGGCACACGAATTGTCCGCCCTTGATTGACAACAGCGTCACTGGGTGCCTTTGGCCCGCCGATCAGTTGCTCCCACATCCACTGGAAGCGTTTAGCCGTGTCCTCGTTCAGCGGATGAAGATAGACCTCTTCGCCGCCAAGCTTCTCCATGCGGAAATCGGTTCGGGCTTCAAGTTGCTCCACATCGCATTGCTGCACCAAGAGATTGATAAAGGGCACAAATAGCTGCCGATTGAGACCATTCTTGTAAAGCTGGCTCGGTTCGACATTGGAGGTTGCCACCATCACCACCCCTTTCTCAAACAGACGCGAGAACAGGCGACCGAGCAGCATCGCATCAGCAATGTCGGTGACGGAGAATTCATCAAAGCACAAAAGCTCAATCTCTTTGGCCAGATCGTCGGCAACCGGCCGGATCGGGTCATCGCCTTCGATCTTGCCACTGGCAATGTCGGCTCGCGCCTGCTTGATCCGCTCGTGCATGTCACGCATGAATTCGTGGAAATGGAAGCGCGCCTTGCGCTTCATCGGCACCACTTCGAAGAACAGATCCATCACCATGGTCTTGCCACGCCCGACATCGCCCCAGACATAAAGACCTTTGACGCTTTCAGGCGGCTGACGTTTGGCAAAGAGCCAGCCAAGCGAGGACGTCTTGCGCGACAGACGCTTCTGGACCAGACATTGCAACAGCCGATCAAACCGCACCGCCAGCTTGCGCTGCGCGTCATCAAAATTGATCTCACCATGCTCGACTTTGCTGTCATACAGGTCAGAAACCGAATAGAGCCCTAATTCGCTACTCAATGCGCTGTCCTTTTCTTGTCTGAAACATGGGGCACATCTGAAAGCCAAATGCCTCTCGGAGCGTACCAACATGCTGCACAAGACACCAGCCGCCTGTCAGATCAGCCGATTGCCTTGAAGATCCTGTCCCAGACATGATGCGACGCGACCTTAGGCGACGCGCCTGACAGCAAGCTGTCCTGTCCGGACATGTCATGAAAAACTGAAAAATCTTCTATCCGATCCGACCGTGCAATGAACGGACCCAAAGTGATTGCAACATAGGGCAAGCAGTATCGGGGGGAAATGCGATCAAAGCAGTAAATGCAAAACCGGGCCACACATTTTGTGATGGCCCGGAAGCTAGATCATCGGAAAAGAGAAACGGCGCGCCCATCCTGGTTCGCCTGCCCGTCAAATCGTCCGGGCGTCAGGGAGAAGAGACGCGCCAATGGCGTCACCCCGTCTTCCGCTATCAACAAAACCTGTTTGCCATCAAGACGCCAGGCATTGATCCGCTGCAAGTCCGCGGACGCACAGCCACGGGTCGACGCGCGATACCCACCATTCCAGTTGGTCAGATTGACGTTGAGTTTGCACTGTTCTGCGCCAGAAGCGAGCGTCCATGCTCCCAACAAATCGGTCCGTTTCAAAGGACGCGCACCACCGGGAGCTGCCATCGCAGTCGTGGTTTGGCCCGGAACCTGACCGGACGTCTGACCGGGTTGGGACCCCAGTTCGGCCTCAGCTCCCATGGCATTGTTGATCGGCTGATTGTTCTGCGGAATCCCCGTTTGCATGGCATTCGGATCCGTCTGCCCATTGTCAAGCACAAGCGGGCTCAGCCCCTGACTCTCGACAGGGGTAGTTGGTGCTGGCGGCAAGGTCGCAGCATTATTTCTTCCAAACCGATCAAAGCCGGCCGTCGAGCAGCCCGCAAGCAGCACCGCCAAGCAGCCCAGTGCGCAATAGCGAATCATACCATTCTCCTTCAGGCACCCGTCCCAAGAGTTATGTCTTAATATGATATTATCAAGGATATAAGGTTAGGAGTCAGTAAATAGGCGCACAAAGCCTAGCTTTTTGTGAGGACAAGTGTCTCACCGCGCTGATCAACACCGATCCATTTGTCCGTACCACGCGAGCGCAGTGAAACGATCTCATCACCCATATGATCGCGCAAAACCAGCTTTTTCCCGAACGCAGTCCAGCTATCAAGCATGAACAAGCTGGTCGGACAAGATGAATTGCCATAGGCCTTGAAACCCGAACCGGAAGTGCTGTCTTCGAGCACCAGCTCACACTGCTCGGTCTTGCCGAACAAGGCGCCGATCTGTTGCACCTTTGCCTTGGCCTTGCGTGCACCCGAGTCCAAAGTCCAGCGGCCCACAAACGGCTTGAGGCTGGTGCGTTCAGTGGTGATCTGTGCCTGATCGCCAACGGCATCAGCATAGGCCTGCTGGATCTCGCTGGATTTATCTTCAAAGGCCGAATCAGCCGATGCGATCGTAAGGATCTGATCGTCGCGCTGATTGAATTTCTCCGCCTTGGCAGTCTGCGTTGGCGTCGCTTCAGCCGCATCAACAATGGGAGGCAATTGGGATGCTTCCAGCGGAATGGAGCTGCGCACCTGTTCGCTTTTTACAAGGTCACCACCGCCAGACACAGCGCAGCCGCCAAGAGCAATCGCGCATGTCATCATCAAAGCGGAAAGAGATGCATATTTCGCCACAGACAGATCCTGATCTCATCTTTCATTCGTCAGAAGCAAGGAATTCGTTCCTGTTATGCCAGAGCCTGACCAATATTCAAATCGCAACGATTGAATTGATAACAGGGCTGACTCAGGATCGCAAAATCTTTTTTCTTGAGCGGGTTTTTACGTAAAGGGTAGTGTATATAGCCACCCCATGATGGAAGGCCAACAAAGGAAAACCTCCCGAATGGACCCACCCGGGAGGCTTTCAATCTTGGTGCGTTCCTCATGCAATTACAGCTGCATGATGGCGACAATTAGGCGTCTGCAGAAGCAACCGAGCGACCGGCAGACCCCAGATCCTTCATGGCTTCTTCGACACGGGCAACCATGCCAAGCTCACCGGCACGCAGCCATTTGCGAGGATCATAATATTTTTTGTATGGGGTCGCATCTTCCGGATCCACCTGATGCTTGAAGGCAATTGGCTTCTCGTCGACTTTGGCGGCCACGGATTCTGCAAAAGCGAACTGGATGTCGGTATCCAGATTCATCTTGAACACACCATATGACACTGCTTCGGCAATCTGGTCCTTGGAAGAACCCGAACCACCATGGAACACGAGGCTCAATGGCTTGTCGCCGCCACCGCGTTCTTTGGACACCAGCGCCTGAGAATGTTTCAGGATTTCCGGACGCAGCTTGACATTGCCCGGAGCATAAACGCCATGCACGTTGCCGAAGGATGCGGCCACGGTGAAATGACCGATCTTGGACAATTCGTCATAAGCATAGAGCACGTCTGAAGGTTGGGTGTAGAGGCTTGGATTTTCTGCATCCCCCTCTTCGAGCTCTTTGCCGATGCCATCTTCTTCGCCGCCGGTGACACCGAGTTCGATTTCAAGGCTCATGCCCATCGGCGCCATGCGCTTGAGATACTCAGCACAGGTGCCAACATTTTCCTCAAGGGATTCTTCGGACAGATCGATCATGTGCGAGGTGTAGAGCGGACGACCGGTCTCTGCGAAATGCTTCTCGCCATGCTCCAGCAGGCCATCCACCCAAGGCAGAAGTTTGCGATTGCAGTGATCGGTATGCAGGACAACGCAGATGCCATATTCTTCAGCCAGCAGATGAACATGCTGAGCAATCGAAACGGAGCCGAGCACACGGGCACGCATTGCGTCCGGGGCACCTTGACCCGCAAAGAACTGAGCGCCGCCATTGGACATCTGAACAATAATGTCAGACTTCGCCTTGGCAGCTGCTTCCAGCACAGCATTGAGGCTGTTGGTACCGGTCACGTTCACGGCTGGCAGCGCGTAACCACCTTCCTTGCAGGCTTCCAGAAGTTGCAAATATTCGTCGCCTGTGACGACGCCGGGGCGCAGTTTGATTCCGCTCACGCTGATATCTCCTGTAGTGTCCTTGAGATGAATGAAGACTTGCTAATCGAATAGAGCATTCCCCTGCTTTCGTCCAGCAAGATTAGACAAAAGTAGGATGGATTTCGGCACGAAAGCCCAGATTTCCGCGCGCCTGTGAAGATCCTGACGGCGTTGAGTTTGATTGTCATCCAATTTGATCCAAGGGTCCATCAAAATGGGCACAGCACGCCATTCCGTCCGCACTCAGGCAGCGCGCATTCCGGGAAAGTGTCCATTGGCCAGCGCTCGGTCAAGCACCAGTTGCAGGTCAGCATAACAGGAGCGTAGCGCCCTTCGACTTCCCGCCGGGGCATCCGCATGGCCCGCCTCGTTGACACGCAGCGTCAGCACCGGGGGCCGATTGGCAAAGAGCGGCAACTTGAAGGCCCTGCCCATGGGATCAAACCAAACAATCAGATCGATATGAGGCGAATAGGGTTGCAGGAAAATATCGATCGGCTTGGGACAATAATCCTCCGGCGCGATTTTTTCCTCGCGCAACACCTCGATCAATTTTGGCGACAAGGCCGCGTCTGGTTCAAATCCGGCACTGAAAGCCCGTGCGGCTTGCTGATGACGATTGAAATGGGCTTCTGCCAAAATGCTGCGACCATTGTTGTGTTCATCAACAAACAAGATATTCGTTTGCAGCATGTAAGCCTCCCCGACTGTATATGCCAAAATAACGGACCGCGCCTCTGCAACAGATGGCAGCCAGATGTCCGATCAGGGCTGATAGCGCCCGATGGCCAAATAGCCGACTTTTCCTACAGCCCCATGACAACGTGCGAGAATCGCCCACTCGTTGTCTAATAAACAATTTTTCCTTGCGAAAGTTCCCAATTTTGAGATTAGGTAATAACAAATGCTCAAAATTGCAATATCAACCCGATGCAATTCTGAGCTTTATGATCAAAAGATACTCAGAAGCTGCAAAGAAAAAGGCCGCTCCGATGATACGAGGCGGCCTTTTTATGTCTTATTGGTCTCGCTTCACTTGGTGCGCGACCAGCCTTCGATTATACCGAACGCTCAACCAGCATGCGCTTGATCTCTGCAATGGCCTTGGCCGGATTGAGACCTTTCGGGCATACCTTGGTGCAGTTCATGATGGTGTGGCAGCGGAAGGCGCCAAACACATCATCGACCTGATCAAGACGCTTGCCGGTATATTCATCGCGGCTGTCAATGATCCAGCGATAGGCCTGCAGCAACGCAGCAGGGCCGAGATACCGCTCGCCATTCCACCAGTAAGATGGGCAGGAGGTCGAGCAGCTGGCGCACAGAACGCACTCATAAAGACCATCAAGCTTGGCGCGGTCTTCATGGCTCTGCAGCCATTCGGTTTCAGGGGCCGGCGTGTCGGTCTTCAGATAAGGCTCGACTGAGGCATGCTGGGCATAGAAGTTGTTCAGATCCGGCACCAGATCCTTGACCACCATCATATGCGGCAGTGGGTAGATCTTGATGACCTTGCTCTTGACCTGATTCATACCGAAGGTACAGGCCAGTGTGTTGGCCCCGTCGATATTCATCGCACAGGAACCGCAGATGCCTTCACGGCAAGAGCGGCGCAGGGTCAGGGTCGGATCAATCTTGTCTTTGATATACAGCAGACCATCCAGCACCATCGGGCCGCAATCATCGCGGTCGACGAAGTAGGTATCCATCTGTGGGTTTTTGCCGTCGTCAGGATTCCAGCGGTAAATGCTGAACTCGGTCAAGTTGGTCGCGCCTTCAGGCTTTGGCCAAGTCTTGCCTTCCTTGATCACTGAATTTTTCGGCAGCGCAAGTTCAACCATCTTTTCGCTCCGTTATCGGGTCTCGTCCAGATCGTTCCCGACGATCATGGACATCAAATTCGAAAAGGCCGGGCAGCCTGAGCTGCCCGACAGCGGGCGCATCAATAGACGCGGGCTTTCGGCGCAATCTTGGCCGGATCAATGCCACCTTCATCAGGGGTGGTCAGCGGATCCAGGACGACCGGACGATAGTCGAGACGCGTGGTGCCGTCTTCGTCCAGCCATGCCAATGTATGCTTGCGCCAGTTTTCGTCGTCACGACCACCCATCGGACCATCTTTATAGTCTTCACGAGCGTGCGCGCCGCGGCTTTCCTTACGGGCTTCAGCACCGACAACCGTTGGCAAAGCGTTGGCCATCAGGTTCTGAAGTTCGAGGGATTCCATCAGATCCGAGTTCCAGACCAGAGACCGGTCAGACACTTTCATGTCGGCCATTTCGCCCCAGAGCTCTTTCATTTCCTTACAGCCCTGCTCAAGCGTTTCCTGCGTACGGAACACAGCAGCATTATTCTGCATGCTCTTCTGCATTTTCAGGCGCAGATCAGCAGTCGGGGTTGGGCCGTTGGCATGACGGACATTGTCGAAATTGTCCATGATCTTGTCAAAGCAAGCAAGGTTCGGCGTTGGGATCGCAGCTTCCTTGTCGATGACTTCCGCTGCCTTGATCGCCGCCGCGCGGCCAAAGACCACAAGGTCGATCAGGGAGTTGGAACCAAGACGGTTGGCACCGTGAACCGATGCACAAGCCGCTTCACCCACGGCCATCAGACCCGGTGCAACAGCATTTGGATCCTCTTTGGTCGGCGCCAGCACTTCACCCCAATAGTTGGTTGGAATACCACCCATATTGTAGTGAACGGTCGGCAGAACCGGAATCGGCTCCTTGGTCAGATCAACGCCAGCAAAGATCTCCGCACTTTCGGAAATACCCGGCAGACGCTCGGCCAAAATGGCCGGATCAAGGTGATCCAGATGCAGATAGATATGATCTTTCTCAGGACCAACACCACGGCCTTCGCGGATCTCCATGGTCATGCAGCGCGAGACAACGTCACGGGACGCCAGATCCTTGGCAGATGGCGCATAACGCTCCATGAAGCGTTCGCCTTCGGAGTTGACCAGATAGCCACCCTCACCGCGAGCACCCTCGGTGATCAGACAGCCCGAACCATAAATACCGGTTGGATGGAACTGAACGAATTCCATATCCTGCAGTGGCAGGCCAGCACGCGCCACCATGGCGTTGCCGTCACCGGTGCAGGTGTGGGCAGAAGTCGCGGAGAAATAGGCACGACCATAGCCGCCAGTACCGATCACCACCATTTTCGCATTGAAGCGATGGATGGTGCCGTCGTCGAGATTCCAGGCAACCACACCTTCACAAACGCCATCGTCGCTCATCATCAGATCAAGCGCGAAATACTCGATGTAAAATTCGGCATTGTTGCGGATCGACTGGCCATAGAGTGTATGCAGGATCGCGTGGCCGGTACGGTCGGCAGCAGCGCAGGTACGCTGAACGGCGGGACCATCACCGAAATTCTGCATGTGGCCGCCGAATGGACGCTGATAGATGCGGCCTTCGTCGGTACGCGAGAATGGAACGCCATAATGCTCAAGCTCGTAAACCGCCTTTGGCGCTTCACGGGCGAGATATTCCATGGCGTCGGTATCGCCGAGCCAGTCCGACCCCTTGACGGTGTCGAACATGTGCCATTGCCAATGGTCAGGGCCCATATTCTGCAAGGAGGCTGCAATGCCGCCCTGAGCCGCAACCGTGTGCGAACGGGTTGGGAAAACCTTGGTCACACATGCGGTTCGAAGACCCTGTTCGGCCATGCCGAGTGTCGCCCGCAGACCGGCACCACCGGCTCCGACGACGACAACGTCATGATAGTGGTCGTGAACCGTGTAGGCGCGGCCATTGATGCTGTAGGAACTTGCCATCGGTCTATTAACCCCCAAATGACACTTTGAGCACCGCGAACAGACAGGCGGCACCGACAACGGTGGAAAGGAAGAAGCTGGCGACCTTAGCAGAGGTCCGATAGAGCTGGTTCTGCAAATAGTCTTCGGTGATCGTCAGAGACCCCTGATACATGTGATAGCAACCCACGATAACATAAAGCAGCAGCAGGATAGCAGCAGCGGGATGGCCCACCAGTGCTTTGGCGCTTTCATAATCGGAGTTCAGGGCTTTCATGACGAACCAGACAAAGCCGATGCTCAGAAAGATGAGGCAAACGGATGTCAGGCGCATCGCCCAGTGGTGCTCGGTGCCATGATGGCTGGAGCCAAGACCACGGATAGTTTTGATAGGTGTTTTCATGTGTCTCACTCCGGCTTTACATTACGGCATAGCCGATGACCCAGATCAGCACGGTCAGGGCGACGGACCCAATCAGGGTTGCGCGATACAGAAATTCAATCTGCGGCTTTTCGATCATCGCAGGCACATCCCAGATAAAGTGGCGAATGCCACCCAGCATGTGATGCATCAGCGCCCAGGTAAAGCCAAACAGAACCAGACGACCGATTATCGAGCCCCACAGCATCTGTGCGGTTTCGAAGGCCTCGGGTCCGGCTGCAAGAGCGATCAGCCAATAGGCAAGGAAAAAGGTACCAGCATAGAGTGCGACACCGGACATACGGTGACTGATGGAGATCGCCATCGAAAAGGTGACCTTGTAGGCACCCTGCTGAACGTGGGGAGAAATCGGGCGTTTGCCCTTCAGGTCGACGTCTGTCATATTTTTCGGTCCTCGACAGGTGACGCTTACGTAAGAAGCAACCGTAACATTGGTTGACTAGCTCAGAGTCATACCGACAAAAGAGCTTTTGGTCAAAGCCAGTAACGATCAAATCATAAGACTTTGGCCTAAAAGTTACACAAACGGAAACCGTCTGCGCGCGCGGCTGCACGATCAGTACATGACACCTTCTAAAAGATAGATTACCGCTCGGTCGTTGATCTGGATCGCATTTTGAGCAAGTGGGATAACTTTTTTCTCTCCACTTGGTAAAAGTCTTTCAAAAGGCAACCGCAGCCAACACAAGATACAGCTATGGCGTCAATCTACCACAATGACGCGGGAGCGCGCATGAAACAAGGCCTAATTCAGCAACCCACCTACCCACAGATAGCATAAGTATATCAGTATTTTACACTATATTCCGATCAAAAATAACGCCAATCCTTCAACGTGGCAACAACAGCCAAAGATCGAGATCCAGTATCACCGCTTGTGCATAACCGGCCTCATCCTTGCCCGGATAAGCGGCACATGGACAGTCTTTGGTGGCAAAAAACCGTATTCTGAGCGCCCCGACATCCTCACGACCAGGCAAGGCCGCCTTGTCCAGAATCTCTGACCAGGCAAAGACCGTTTCCCCGGCAAAGAGCGGTGCAACATGGCGCCCGCCATTGATCGCGGCGACATGAAATGCGTTGCCCAGCCCATTGAAGGATAGCGCACGGGCCAACGAGATGACATGCCCGCCATAGATCAGCCTGCGACCAAAGCGCCCCTGCCCTTCCGTGAATTGATTGAAATGCACCTTGGCGGTGTTCTGATAGAGCCGCGTCGCCATTTGATGCTCGGCTTCTTCCACCGTCATGCCGTCCACATGATCGATTCGCTCGCCAATTTCATAATCCCCCCACAGATGAGGTGAACCGGACAATGCAAGATCGAAGCCCTCGCCATTGAGCACCGGCACCGCATCCCCAAGACTATCCGCCTCAAGGGCTTTTGGCAGCAAAGGCACATCGTCAAGCCCGGTTGGCGTCTCCGGGTCTTTCTTGCGCACCATCACCCAGCGCACATAATCCAGCACCACGTCGCCATGTTGGTTGATGCCCGTCGAACGCACATAGACGACCCCGGTCATGCCGTTGGAATTTTCCTTCAGGCCAATCACCTCGGACTGAGCCGACAGACTGTCCCCCGGATAGACCGGCACCAGAAAGCGACATCCCGCATAGCCCAGATTGGCCACCGCATTAAGGGAAATGTCCGGCACGGTCTTGCCAAAGACAATGTGAAAAACCAACAGATCATCAATCGGCGCGCGCTCATAGCCAATGGCTTGTGCAAAGGCATCCGAGCTTTGCACCGCAAAGCGCGAGCCATAGAGCGCCGTATACAGCGACGCGTCGCCTGTGGTCACCGTACGCGGGGTTGCGTGTCGAATGATCTGGCCAATGGAAAAATCTTCGAAATAATTGCCCGGATTGGTCTTGCTCATCTTTGTCCTCCCTCAAGCGCACCAAACTGCGCCGATGCGCATGGAAAACTATATTGCAGCGCAGCAATCCTGTCATTCAAACGTTAGGATAAAGCCCTATGGCACTACAATCGCGTCCAAGCCGACAGGCGGATTGATTCGCCACCATAGTTGAGCCACCAAAATTGAGGAAACCATGCCTTCCAGTTTCACCCGCCCTTTGCTGCTCTCTCTCGCTCTTGTCTCGGCCCCGCTCAGCCTTGCTGAGGCCGCGACCATCGGACCGCGCCCGCTTTTCCTTGTTGATCAGATGAAGGATGGCGCACTGAAGGATAAGCTTGCCGCCTGCGTCAAAGAGATCGAAGCTGGCAAGATCCTCACCCCACGCCTCTTTTCCATGGGCCACCGGGGCGCGCCGTTGCAATTCCCCGAACATACGCTCGAAAGCTACAAGGCCGCCGCCCGCATGGGGGCAGGCATCATCGAATGCGATGTCACCTTCACCAAGGACAAACAGCTGGTCTGCCGTCACGCGCAAGATGACCTCCACACCACGACCAACATCCTTGCCACCGCCCTCGCTGCCACCTGTGCCAAACCTTTCAGCCCGGCAACCGAAGGCACAAGAGCGTCCGCGCGATGCCTGACTGCCGATCTGACCTTGGGCCAGTTTCGCCAATTAAAGGGCAAGATGGATGCCGCCAATCCACACGCCACCGACCTTGAAAGCTATATGGCCGCCACAGCGAAATGGCGCACCGATCTTTATGCCGATGTATCGGGCACGCTGATGACTCACAAGGACTCAATTGCCCTGATCAAATCAATGGGTGCGAAATTCACCCCCGAACTCAAGGCCCCTGCCGTGCCGATGCCCTTTGATGGTATGAGCCAGACTGACTATGCACAAAAACTGATCGATGAGTATAAAGAGGCAGGCGTCCCGCCGTCCAACGTCTGGCCGCAAAGCTTCAATCTTGATGATGTCCTCTACTGGATCGAGCATGAACCCGCCTTTGGCAAACAGGCCGTCTGGCTCGATGGCCGCTATGGCAAGGATATGGACATCATGGACGCCTCAACCTTCCAGCCTTCGATGAAGGAGCTCAAAGAAATGGGCGTCAATTACCTCGCCCCGCCGCTCTGGATGTTGGTCACCGCCAAGGATGGCAAGATCGTCCCGTCTGTCTATGCGCAGGAAGCCAAGGCCGCAGGCCTCAAACTCATCGCATGGTCGCTGGAGCGTTCCGGCAATCTGACAGAAGGCGGCGGGTGGTATTATCGCTCGGTCAATGACGTGATCGAGAATGAAGGCGCGGTCTATGACTTGCTCGACGTGCTGGCCAACGACATCGGGGTCACCGGCACCTTCTCCGACTGGCCCTCAACGACGACATTCTTCGCCAATTGCATGGGGTTGAAATAGAAAAAGGGGCGCTCACAGCGCCCCCAATTTCACCTCGCGGCTATAGTCAAACGGCTCCACATCTTTGGTGACCGCTTGTCCGCATCTCATGATGCCTTCCTTCGCATCATAGGCATAGCTGGGAGACCCATAAAGCTCCCACCCCTGTGACAGAGCTTCGGTGACCTTGTGGCAAAAGCCCGCATCATCGATGGCTGTGAGAAACCGATAGACTTTTTGTCTTTCCCTCATGACTTCTGCTCATCTCTCTGCGCAATGGCGTCGGCAATTTCAACCACCCGGCGGGCCATGTCCGCATGCAGGCGCTCAACCATTTTGCCATTGATGGTCATCACATTCTTTGACTGATTTTCCGGCGCGTCAAAGGCATCGATGATGGTGCGGCAGGTGGCAATTTCCTCGTCGCTCGGCGTAAAGATCCGATTGCAATCCTCAATCTGCTTGGGATGAATGATCGTCTTGCCATCCATACCCATCTGGGCGCCCTGCTCACATTCGGCAACAAAGCCCTCCGCATCATTGAACTGGTTGAACACCCCGTCAAGGATCGTCAGATCCGACATCCGGGCAGCAGCCAGACACTGCATCAGCCATGGCATCATCGGCGCCCGCCCCGGCACCATCGCCGTTCGCGTTTCTTTCGACAAGTCATTGGTTCCCAACACAAAACAGGACAAACGGCGGCCGTTATATTCCTGCACGGCGCCTGCGATCTCAGCCGCCCGGATCATCGCGCCGGGGGTTTCCATCATCGCCCAGATGCGCACCGCCTGATCGACGCCAGCATCATTGAGCTTGCGACCAACCACATAGACATCTTCGGCACAATCAACCTTCGGCACCGCAATCGCATCGGGATTGGCGCTTGCAGCGGCCAAGAGATCCGCTTCGCCCCACGGGGTATCCATGCCATTGATCCGGATCACCACTTCGCGATGCCCAAAGCCACCGGCCTTAACCGCTTCGACCACCTGATCGCGGGCCATTTCCTTCTGGTCCAGCGCCACCGAATCTTCAAGATCCAGAAGCAGCACATCGACATTCAGGCTACGGGCTTTTTCAAGCGCCCGGGCATTTGAGCCGGGCATGTAAAGGGCGGTACGACGTGGTCTGAAAGACATTGAATTTTCTCCGATCATCACGGCATTATACAAGCGCGACAACATAAGCACCAAAGATGCAGGTCGCCACCCCCTTCCTTAGGCGAATCGTGCCATCCGGGGAAGATGGTGTCCAACCAGAGTGGAAAATTCAGAACGGAAAACAATGAAACAAGCAGATCTCGTCATCATCGGCGGAGCGATCATGGGCGCATGCCTTGCCTATTTCCTTAAAAAGGATCTCGGCTTTGAAGGCTCAGTCGTCGTGGTCGAAAAAGACCCCACCTATGCCAATTCCTCAACCACCTTGTCGGCGGCTTCGATCCGACAGCAATTTTCAACACCGGAAAATATCCAATTGTCCCTGTTTGGTCGCCGCTTCATTGGCCAATTGCAGGATCGCTTTGGCCCAGAGGCCGATATCGGCTTTTGCGAAGATGGGTATTTGATTCTGGCGAGCAAAGCAGGCCTTCCCATCCTGCAATCCAATCATGCCATCCAGATGGCCAATGGCGCCGACAATATCCTCCTTGATCCCGACGCTCTCAAAGCCCGTTTCCCTTGGCTCAACACAGACGATCTGGCCGCTGGCTGTTATGGCCTGTCCGGCGAAGGCTGGTTCGATGCCCATATGCTGCTCGATCTGGTGCGCAAGGGGGCCATCGCGGCAGGCGCTCATTTCATCAAGGGCGAAGTGGTCGGCCTTGAGAAGAACGCCAACCGCGTCAGCTCGGTCAAACTGGCCTCTGGCGAACGCATAGACTGCGGGGCGGTCGCCAACTGCGCAGGCCCACAAGCGGGCAAAGTCGCCGCCATGCTGGGCATTCCCCTGCCGATCGAAGCCCGCAAGCGGACCATCTTTGTCATCGACAATCCCAAGCCCCATCCGGGCATGCCCTTGATGGTGGACCCATCCGGTGTTTATGTCCGACCAGAAGGCAACGTCTATATTTCAGGCGTCGGCCCCGGCGCAGACATCGACACTGCCGTTGAACATGATGATCTCGATCCCCATTATGATCTGTTCGAGGAGGTCATCTGGCCAACCCTTTATGAGCGCATGCCGGGTTTTGATGCCATCAAGATGGTCAATGCATGGGCCGGGCATTATGAATACTGTACGCTCGATCAGAATGCAGTGATCGGCGCCCATCCGGAGATAGAGAATTTCTATTTCAATGCTGGCTATTCCGGCCACGGCCTGCAACATGCCCCCGGTGCGGGGTTTGCCGTTGGAGAACTGTTTCTGCATGGCGAATATCGCTCGCTAGACCTTTCCATTTTCGGCTATGAAAGGGTTCTGGCTAACAAGCCGGTCAGAGAGATCAACATCATCTGACCTCCAGATGACGGACGAGCGGCGACAGAATGAAAGCGTCGGAACCGGAACGGGGCCTCTGAAAGAAGCCCCGAAAGGGAACCATATCCATGACAGCCAACAGCAATCTTCAAGGAGGCCCGATGGCAGCTCAGACCCAGCCGGATGCAAAACCGGTGCTCGTCATCTCCTCCCACGTCATGGCTGGGGCCGTCGGCAACCGCGCCGCCTCCTTCGCCCTTGAACGGTTGGGCTTCCCTGTCTGGGAAGTCCCCACCGTCATTCTGCCTTGGCATCCGGGCCATGGTCCCTCGACCCGCCATACCATCGATGCCGAGCTCTTCGCCCAAAGCCTTGAAGACCTCGAACACCACCCCGATTTTGCCAATCTTGGTGCACTGCTCAGCGGCTATCTGGGTTCGGTTGCCCAGGTTGAGGCGGTGGCAAGACTGGTGGACAGTCTCAAGGCCGCGAACCCGGACAGCCTTTATGTCTGCGACCCGGTGATAGGTGAAGAAAATGGCCTCTATATCGCCGAAGAGATCGCCGTCGCCATCCGTGATCTGCTGATCCCGCGCGCCGATATCATCACGCCCAACCGGTTCGAATTCAACTGGCTGACCGAAAAAGAAGCCAAGAACAATGCCGAGCTGATCGCAACCGCCAATCAGTTGGGCCGCCCCACGACGCTGATCACCAGCGCCTTCCCGATGATGCGCAATGCCATCGCCAATCTTTTGATCGAAACTCCGAACGAGAACACCCCATCAAATGAACAGGCTGAAACGGCTCGCCCCGGCACGGCCCTGATGGCCGAACATCCCATCATCCCCAATCCGCCCAACGGTACAGGCGATATGGTCGCCGCCCTGTTTCTAGCCTACCGTCTGTCCGGCCAATCCGGTGATAAGGCCCTCAAACATGCCGCGAGTGGTATCCTTGAAGTGGTCTCCCGTTCGGTGCGCTCCGGCTATGCCGATCTGGAGGTCGCACGCTTTGGCGACCGCTTCACCCATCCCATGGCGATGGTCCATCTGCGCATGGTCGATGCCGCCCCCCGCCGGAAAATTCTGCGTCCAAACTGATCCACAGCGCCATTCGTTCTCAATCCCCCTCTCCTGTCAGTCAGCAAAAGGTTCCCATGACGTCGTTTCCTTCTTCCGATGACATTCGCCACGCTTACAGTCTGATCGCGTCCCATATCCGCAAGACCCCGACATTCACCATCAATGGCGCTGAGCTTGGCCTCAAGGCGCCGATTACCTTAAAGCTTGAATTGCTTCAGCATGCCGGTTCCTTCAAACCGCGCGGCGCCTTTTACAATCTCTTATGCCGCGATGTGCCAGATGCCGGCGTTGCCGCCGCCTCCGGTGGCAATCATGGAGCAGCGGTTGCCTATGCGGCACGCAAGCTCGGCATCAAGGCGCGTATTTTTGTGCCCGACATTGCCAGCCCGGCCAAAATCGACCGCATCCGCTCCTATGGCGCAGAAATAGTCGTCGAGGGCGAACGCTATGCTGATGCTCTTGAGCGATGCAGCGCCTATCAGGCCGAGACCGGGGCCATAGGACTGCATGCCTATGACGGCTTTCACACCATTTGCGGTCAGGGCACACTGGGCCTTGAACTGGAAGAACAGCTGGGATTGGATATGCCCGACACCTTGCTTGTCGCCGTTGGTGGCGGCGGCTTGATTTCCGGCATTGCCAGCTGGTTTGACAAGCGCGTGAAAGTGGTTGGCGTAGAGCCAGAACAGGCAGCAGCCCTTGCCCATGCGCTTGAACAGGGCGGTCCGCTCGATGTACCGGTCTCCGGCATTGCCGCCGACAGCCTTGGAGCCAAACGCACCGGCGACATGGTCTATCAGATCGCCAGGGAAAAGGTCGACCATGTGCTGCGCCTTGAGGATGACGCCATTCTCGACGCTCAAAAAACCCTCTGGACCCGCAATCATCTGGCCTCTGAAGCCGGAGGATCCGCCGCCTTTGCCGCTCTCCTGTCTGGCGCTTACAAACCGGAAAAAGACGAACGGGTGGGCGTCATATTGTGCGGCTCGAACGTCGATCTCGACAAGCTGGCAAGCCTGACCAACCAAGGCTGACATCCGGCATCAAGACAGGCGCGCGCATGGATCTTTCCAAAAATCCGTCACCGCCTCTTGATTTGACAGTCCTTTGGCACAAGATGCAGGTGGAAGAGAGTTGCGTCCCATAAAAACAAGAATGAAGTGAAAAAATATGGCCCATTTACCAGAAAGACTGCTCGAAGGGTATGCTGCCTTCAAGAGCGGAAAATTCAAAAGCGACAGCGAGCGCTACGAGGAACTGCATGACGAGGGGCAAAATCCGGAAATCATGCTGATCGGTTGCTGCGACAGCCGCGCGACTCCATCGGACATCTTCAATGCCGGTCCGGGTGAAATGTTTGTTGTGCGCAACGTGGCCAACATCGTTCCAGCCCAGAATGAGCAAATGGAGGGCCTGCATGGCACGGCAGCCGCGCTGGAATTTGCCGTCAAAGCACTGAAAGTCAAGCATATCGTCATTATGGGTCATGGCCGCTGCGGTGGTGTCGCCGCCTATATTTCGGAAGATATGGAACCACTCTCCGAAGGCAATTATATCGGCCAATGGTCAGCCCAGCTGGCCCCTGCCGACAAGCCAGAACGCCTTTCGGGTCTCAACCGCCCTGAACTCGACCATCAAGGTTTGCTTGAGCGCAGCTCGATTATGAAGTCGATCGAAAATCTGATGAGCTATGGCTTTGTGCGCGAAGCAGTGGTGCTCGGCACTCTCGATCTGCATGGCGCCTGGTTCGACATTCGCGAAGGCCACCTGGAATATTATGATCGCGATGATCGCTCGTTCAAGACGGTGACGGGCGTCTGATCGAGACAAAGCCTTAACAAAAAGCCTGCCAAACACACCAATTGGCGGGCTTTTTTCATGCAAGGCCCGACGGATCCGAAGCCACAAAAAAGCCAGCCTGCCATCAGGCAGACCGGCTTTTCAATTCACAGTAACCGGCAAGATCAGCCGCGCGGCTTCACAAGACCTTTGTTGACAAGGGTTTCGGCGATCTGAACCGTATTCAAAGCAGCGCCCTTGCGCAGGTTGTCCGAGACCACCCAGATATTGAGGCCATTCTCGACGGTAGGATCTTCACGGATACGGGAAATATAGGTCGCATCTTCACCGGTTGCTTCAACCGGGGTGATGTAACCACCATCTTCACGCTTGTCGATCACCAGACAACCCGGTGCTTCGCGCAGAATGGAGCGGGCTTCATCGGCAGAGATCGGGTGTTCGAATTCCAGATTCACCGCTTCCGCATGGGAGACGAAAACCGGCACGCGCACGGCCGTGCAGGTGACCTTGATATTCGGATCGAGCATCTTCTTGGTTTCGGCAACCACCTTCCACTCTTCCTTGGTGGAGCCATCATCCATGAAAACATCAATATGCGGAATCACGTTGAAGGCCATCCGCTTGGTGAATTTCTTTGGCTCGATCGGATCAGACACAAAGACCGCACGGGTCTGGGTGAACAGCTCATCCATGGCTTCCTTGCCAGCACCGGAAACGGACTGGTAGGTGGCAACAACCGCACGCTTGATGGTGGCCTTGTCATGCAGGGGCTTGAGGGCCACCAGCAACTGGGCGGTGGAGCAGTTCGGGTTGGCAATGATATTGACGCGCTTCTCGTCAGCAATCCAGCTTTCCAGCACATGGGCATTGACTTCCGGCACGATCAGCGGAATGCGCTCGTCGTAACGCCACTGGGAGCTGTTATCGATGACAATGCAGCCCTTTGCGGCAATCTTTGGCGCCCATTCTTTCGACAGCGAGCCACCTGCCGACATCAGGCAGAAATCGGTATCGGAAAAATCATAATGATCGAGCACCTGACATTTCAGCACCTTGTCACCAAAGGACACTTCCTTGCCCTTGGAGCGGCTGGAGGCCAGCGCGACCACTTTATCCGCCGGGAATCCGCGCTCAGAGAGAATGTCGAGCATCTCACGGCCAACATTACCCGTGGCGCCTACGACTGCAACTTTATAACCCATTTGTCTTGATCTCCTGATCCAGCGCTCCCCCAAGTTTGTCCGCCGTCATGCTCACTGTGGCTTTGACAGGCGGCCCTGCTCCCCTCACAGCCCTGGGGGAAGCAGTCAGGGAGCGAGAGAGGCTTCAAATCTTGGTGGTAGTCTTGAATGTAGTCGGAATGAGCGCAGCAATGACGAAAGCGCCGGTCATGGAACCAGCAGTTTTGCTCTTCATCATCTTTGTTTTGGCAACAAATGGCATGCTCAAATCCAGTTTTGGCGCATAATGCGCAACCCTCTCGGATCGTTTATGGGTTTTGCTGCAACTGGCCGATCAAGTCAAGACCAAATCCGCGTGAACCGGTTATTTGTTCCTTTTGCAAACACGCTCACATTGCCTCACCGATAGAAAGCACCCTGCAAAAGAAAATGCATGGAAATTGGCGCGCAAGGGACCTTTGAAAATCAAAATCGGGATCAGCTGCAACTGCCCGGACAGTCCATTCGTCAATCTGGCAAAAAAAGGGCGGGATCCAGCCCGCCCTTTCTTATTTATACGTCTTTATAGCAGCCTATGCGCTGGCAACCTGATCAAGGAACCTGTCCACGGTCCGTGTCAGCCCTTCGGCACATTCATTGACGTCCGCAGAAACGGAGTTGACTTCTTCGACCGCGCCGCGTGTCTGGGTCGCGGCACCGGATACGACCTCAATGTCCTGACTGACGGCAGAGGTGCCCAGAGAAGCTTCCTGAATCGACGCAGCAATTTCGTTGGTCGCCAGATTCTGCTGCTCGACAGCTTCCGAAATGGAGGCGGTAAAGACATTGACCTTTTCGATGGTGGTACCAATGATCTCGATCGACTGGACCGCTTCATGCGTCTCGCTCTGAATGGTCGAGATCTGTTGGCTAATCTGCTCGGTCGCCTTGGAGGTCTGTGTGGCCAGCTCCTTCACTTCGGCCGCAACAACAGCAAAGCCCTTACCCATTTCACCGGCGCGTGCCGCTTCGATGGTAGCGTTCAACGCCAGCAGGTTGGTCTGTTCTGCGATATCCCGGATCAGGTTGACAACATCGCCGATCTGCTGGGCGGCAGCATCCAGACTACCGACACGTTCATTGGCCGCGCCCGTGGTCACCATGGCATCATTGACGGCGCTGGTGGCCTGTTCGACCTGACGGCCGATTTCACCAATCGAAGCGACAAATTCCTCACTGGCCGCAGCCACGGTCTGAACATTGGACGACGCCAGTGATGCAGCGCCCAGCGCCTGATCAGAACGCTCTGCGGTCGATTGAGACAACTGGGTAAGGCTGCTTGCCGTTTGGCGCAGGCGATCCATCTGCTGCGTAACCGTCTGAAGCTCGCGACGGGATTCTGTGCGGAAACCCTCGATCAAGCTGTCGATCTGAGCCTGGCGCTTGGCCTGACCGGCCTGATCAACATGCTGCTGTTCTGCCAGCTTTTTGCGTTCATCATTCATATCACGGAAGGTCTTCACCGCCTGCGCCATTTCACCAAGTTCGTCTTGACGATCTTCGGCGGGAACTTCTTTGATTGGTTCATTGTTGGCCAAACGCAGCATCGCGCGCTTCAATGATCCCATGGGTTTGAGGATTGAGCGCAGCGTGTACCAGGCCATACCCAGACCAATCAGCATGATGATTGCACCGACAATCAGGGCAGTTTGCGTGTTGTTCCACAAGATGGCCTCAAGATCATCCGTATAGACACCCGTACCGATCACCCAACCCCAAGGCGCAAAGCCCTTGACGTAGGAGAGCTTGTCGACTGGCTCTTCCATGCCCGGCTTTGGCCAGAGATAGCCCACAAAGCCAGCGCCGTCTGCCTTGACGGTTTTGACAAAGGCCGGGAAAATTCGAACGCCATTGGCATCTTTGAGGTCCGTCAGATCCTTGCCGTCGAGACTGGGTTTGACCGAGTGCATCACAACGACATTGTTCATATCGTTGATCCAGAAATATTCCTGCCCCCGATAGCGCATGGCCTTGACGGCGGCCTTGGTGGCGTCCATGGCCTCCTGTTCGCTCATCTCTCCTGCCTTGAAGGCATCATATTTGGATTGGGCAACGTGGACAGCCACATCAACCAGACTTTTCAGTTCTGCGGCTTTCTGGTCTGAAAGGTTTGACGCTGCATTTTGATTGAGCGTGAAAACCATCACGGAGATTCCAATGAGGAAAACCGCGACAAGGAGATACAGTCTCTTTGCAATAGTGAGGCGCATTGTGTCTTTTCCAACTTTGCACGCCTGCTTCTTTAAGTCATCTGATCGTAAGTCCGCACATCGATAAAATGACTGTGTGAAGCAAGCGCAATTGTACCCTGTTTTCAGAACTATTTCTCTGAAACGCTCTACATCTACCGGCTATTGTAGCGGACCTAGATGTTTTACTGATTAACGCCGCGCGCATTACGGACTTTTGATCAAAAAAATTATTCTAAAAATATAATCAAGATTGACTAGATAAACCAAATTTTTCAGAGAAAACTGGCAAAGCCGAAACCAGATTTTCGTCTTAGCAAAAGTGTTTAGGTGCAATGAAAGCCAATCGAGATTTTGGTTATATATCAGTAGGCCCTGGGAAAATACGCATCAAACCCGCCGAGCCGAAACCTGCCACGCCTCAATCTATTTGAGAAAAAGTGTACTTCGAGCGCAACTTAACTCAGGGGTGATGCGCTTGTTAATGTGCCAAAGACTGGAACAGCATAAGCAATCGCCCTGCCAAAGACATGCCATTGACGGCCTTTGAAGAGCCATTGGACGGATCTGGACGACAAAGATCCCTTTTCACAGCCCCTCTTTTGTCGCCTATCGCTTGATTGAACCTGAAAAAACAGGTTAAACAGCAGGTATGACAGACGAGACAAAACAATCACGCGAAAGCCGGGATGCGGCGCGGCGGCTAGAAGCCGAACGCGCCTTGAAGCGCGCCGATATGGACTCCGAAGCCATCGGCACCTCAACGCTCGCCCGTGCCGCTGGCCGGGCCAAGGGCCATCTGAGCGGCAATGATGTGGACCCCAACGACCCGATCGAGGTTTGGGGCACCCGTATCGGACGCGGCGCTGGCGCAATTTTTGCAATTATTCTCGTGCTGTGGCTCATCAGTCATTTCACACGATGACAAGCCAGCCCCTTTGATGTAAGGAGGGGCAATCGATGGCAGTCCCCTTTTTATCACCGGGCTGCCACTCCAAATGACAAGACAATTCAGAAACAGCTCGGACAAGGAACAAATGGTCGCAAAAATCTTTATCGATGGCGAAGTTGGCACAACGGGACTGCAAATTCGGACCCGCCTTGAAGGTCGCAACGACATCAAGTTTTTGCGCCTGCCGGAAAATCTGCGCAAGGATGCAGAGGCCCGCGCCCAGATGTTGAATGAAGCCGACATTGCTATATTGTGTCTGCCCGATGCAGCAGCAATCGAGGCCGTCAGCCTGATCGAGAATAAAGACACCCGTGTCATTGATGCCTCCTCGGCGCACAGAACCGCCCAAGACTGGACCTATGGCTTTGCTGAACTCAGCAAGGGCCAGCGTGCCGCCATTGCCGATGCAAAGCGGGTTTCCAATCCCGGCTGTTATCCGCAAGGTTATCTCGCCATCATGCGGCCTCTGGTCGAAGCAGGTCTGATCCCGGCCAATTTCCCCGCCAGCTTGAACGCCATCTCCGGCTATTCAGGCGGTGGCAAGGGCATGATTGCCGACTATGAAAGCGCAGAAGAATCAATCAAGGTGCCTTACTGGCCTTATGGCCTGACCTTGGCACACAAGCATGTGCCGGAAATGCAGGCCTATTCCGGCCTTGAGCATCCACCGGTCTTCCAGCCAGCGGTTGGCACCTATGCCCAAGGCATGATTGGTGCCATCCCGCTCAATCTCTGGGCGCTCGATGGTCAGCCAAAGCTTGCCGACCTGCATGCCTGCCTTACGGATCGCTATCAGGACGAAATCTTTGTCAAGGTCGCCCCGCTTGAAGCTGCGGGCAAGCTTGACGCCATCACGCCGGAATATCTCAACGGCACCAACTCCCTGCATCTTCATGTCCATGGCAATGACGAGATCGGACAAGCTGTCCTGCTTGCCGTCTATGACAATCTGGGCAAGGGTGCATCGGGTGCTGCCGTGCAGAATATGAATATCATGATGGGGATCGACGAGACCACAGGTCTTGACATCGCCCCTCTGTGACCCACACGTAAAAACAAACAGCAGACTTCCAAGGACCCAGACTTCCAAGGACCAAGTCAGGAACGTTTTAAAGGATCGACTGAAAGATGGAAAAATTCACCACTTTGACCGCGGTTGCCGCGCCGATGCCCCTGATCAATATCGATACCGACATGATCATCCCGAAACAGTTCCTCAAGACCATCAAGCGCTCCGGCCTTGGCGTCCACCTGTTCAGCGAAATGCGCTACAATGAGGACGGCTCTGAAAATCCTGATTTCGTACTCAATCAGGACGCCTACCGCAACGCCCAGATCCTTGTGGCTGGCGACAATTTCGGCTGTGGCTCGTCCCGTGAACATGCCCCTTGGGCCCTGCTCGACTTCGGCATCAAATGCGTGATCTCCACCAGCTTTGCCGACATCTTCTATAACAACACCTTCAAGAACGGCATCCTGCCGATCGTCGTCAGCGAAGAAGACCATGCCAAGCTGCTCGACGATGCCTCACGCGGTGCCAACGCCACCCTGACCATCGATCTGGAAAATCAGGTCATCAAGGGCCCGGACGGTGGCGAAGTCGCTTTTGAGGTGGATGCGTTCAAGAAAAAATGCCTGATCGAAGGCCTCGACGACATTGGCCTGTCCATGGAAAAGATCGGCAATGTCGACAAATTCGAAAAAGGCATGGAAGCCGAGCGCCCTTGGGTATAGAGAATTTGGCTGCGCCAAAGTCTCTGACCTATCAGCGGCAGGTGATTTCCGACAGGAAAACACCGAGAGCCTGACGGACTTCGTAGAAAAATCCAAAAGCCGGGCCCATCGCCCGGCTTTTTCATGCCCGTCCCTGCACGCACAAACCAGTTGACGAACCATGCATCCAATTGTCGCGCACATCGAACACCAGCTCAGGCCCATTCCTGCCGGTAGCATCCTCATGCACGACAATCGCATAGCAAAGCGATGGTCTGTATCCATCGCGCCCCTTTTGATCGGTGCCTTCCAAGTCACCACATCGACATATATGGCGCTTTGCGGTGAAACCGAACCGGATTTTGAAGGCGCAAACCTGCCGGTCACCTCTGTCTCCTGGCTACAAGCGGCCAGCTTCTGCAATGCCTTGTCTCAGGCGGCGGGACTTGACTGCTGTTACCACTTCCACCCGGACAATCAGGATGCCGACAGGGACCAAGCCGCCAAAGGCTACCGATTACCAACAGAGGCCGAGTGGGAATATGCCTGCAGGGCCGGAAGCAACGAACCACGCTACGGGCCGCTTCCAGACATCGCCTGGTATAGCGAGAATTCCGCTGGACGTCCTCAGCCGGTGGGAGCCAAGCGCCCCAACAACTGGGGCCTGTATGACATGCTTGGCAATGTCTGGGAATGGTGTTCGGACATATATGACGCCGAGACCTATGGCAGATACAGAAGCTTCCGGGGCGGCGGCTGGGCCGATGAGGAACGAGGGTGCCTTGCGACCAATCGACGTCGAAGCCACCCCACATTTGCCATCGACGATTTGGGGTTTCGCGTCGCAAGACCCCTTTAGGGCCTTGCAAAGCGAGGCTCAGGGTATTAATCGAATGCCCAGAACAGTTTTTCTTTCCGATCCTTGCGCTTCTCAATGCGGGATCGCATTTCTTTCAAGTCAACAGGACAAGACCTATGGCACACAAGCTCTTTCTTCTGCCCGGTGACGGCATCGGCCCCGAAATCATGAATGAAGTGAAGGTGATCATCGATTGGATGAACGCCAATCTCGACGTCTCCTTCGAATGTGACGAAGGTCTGGTTGGGGGCTGCGCTTATGATGCCCATGGTGTTGCCATCTCCGAGGATGACATGGCCAAGGCCATGGCTGCCGATGCTGTGATCTTTGGCGCCGTTGGTGGCCCGAAATGGGCTGATGTGCCTTATGCCGCCCGCCCCGAAGCCGGCCTTTTGCGTCTGCGCAAGGATATGGGCCTGTTTGCCAACTTGCGCCCGGCCATCTGCTTCCCGGCCTTGGCCGATGCCTCTTCGCTGAAAAAAGAGCTGGTCGAAGGCCTCGACATCCTGATTGTTCGCGAACTGACCGGCGGCGTTTATTTTGGTGAGCCAAAAGAAATCGTCACCCTGGAAGACGGCCAGCAGCGCGCAGTCGACACCCAGCTCTACACCACCTCTGAAATCGAGCGCATCACCCGCGTTGCCTTTGATCTGGCCAAGACCCGCTCCAACCGCGTGGCATCCGCCGAGAAGCACAATGTCATGCGCTCTGGCGTGCTCTGGAAGCAGGTTGTCTCCAAAATCGGTGCCGAAGAATATCCGGGCACCCCGCTTGAGCATGTGCTTGCCGACAACTGCGCCATGCAGCTGGTGCGCAATCCAAAACAATATGACGTCATCGTCTGCGACAACCTGTTTGGTGACATCCTGTCCGACGTGGCCGCGATGCTGACCGGCTCGCTGGGCATGCTGCCGTCCGCTTCCCTTGGCGCGCCGGATGCCGAAACAGGCAAACGCAAAGCCATGTATGAGCCTGTGCATGGCTCTGCTCCGGACATTGCCGGCAAAGGCATTGCCAACCCGATCGCCATGATCGCGTCCTTCTCGATGGCCCTGCGCTACAGCTTCGAAATGATCAAGGAAGCTGAAATGGTGGATGCGGCCATTGCCAAGGTTCTGGAAAAAGGCCTGCGCACCGGCGACATCGCCACGCAAAGCGACAAAGTCGTCACCACCAAGGAAATGGGTGCTGCCGTCGTCGAAGAGCTGAAGGCACTGGCATAAGCCAAGACACAAAGCGTTGAAAAACAAAACGCTTCTAAAAGAATACAAAAAGGCCGGGTCCAAACCCGGCCTTTTTTCATGTCCCCACTCCATCACTCACGAGCCATGAAGCCCAGCAGATGGCAGAAGACTGGAACGGTAAAAGCCGGGCAGCGAACCGTCCGGCCTTTGCGTCGTCTCCTGCCATGGAGAAAAGAAAATCTGTTTGGTCCTATTGCTTCAGACGGATCGTCCAACGCGGCTTGAGACCATCAGCGCGATCAGCGCCAGACAGGCCGTGAGGCTAGCCAGCCCGTTCCAGCCTGAAAGATGCCAAAACCAACCGCCGAGATAGCCAATGAAGCTGGCCCCGACATAATAGAAGAGCAAATAAAGCGAGGAAGCATGGCCCTTGTTGCCTTCTGCTGCGAGGCCAACAGCCCCACTCACCACAGAGTGGCCAAGGAAAAAGCCCGAGGTGATCAGTGCCACGCCGACACAAATCAAGACCAAAGATTGAAACAGCGTCACACCAAGCCCCAGCAAGGTCAGACTGAAGGCTGCCAGAAGCAGTTTGCGTTGCCCGAAGCGACCAATCAGCGTACCGGATATCGACGATGAGAGGGTGCCAATCAAGTAGAGCAGAAAGATCAGGCTCACTGCAAAGGGACCCATATTATAGGGCGGTTCAAACAGTCGGAAGCTGAGATAATTGTAGACGGTCGAAAAAACGCCAGTTAGGCAGAAGCCGATCACATAGAGGCGCTGAAGAGAGCGATTGCGCAGATGGGCCACCCATGCAGAGGCATGAAAAGACAAGCTCGTATCACTGCTTTTTTCAAAATGGCTCGATGGCGGCAACAGGAAAGCAAAGCCCAGTGCAGCAAGGGTCGTCAACACGCCCATCACCTGCATGGCTTCCTGCCAGCTGACAAATTCGGTCATTAAACCAAGGCCAACCCGTCCCAACATCGCGCCAACGGCCGTGCCACCGACATAAATGCCCATCGCCTTGGGCAAATCCTCCGGGTCGACTTCTTCCGCCAGATAGGCCATCGCCACGGCGGGCAAGCCACCAAGCGCAACCCCCTCAATAGCCCGGGCAATCAGCAGTCCGTGCCAACCCGGCGCGACGGCCGCCGCCATATTGAAGGCCGATGCCAGCAGCATCGATGTCAGCATCAAGCCCTTGCGCCCCAACTGTTGCGACAAAGCCCCAAGCACCATGATCGACACCGCCACACTGGCCAAACAAAGCGACAGCGCCAGTGAGCTGGTCGCCGGTGTGACATGAAAATGATCAGCGAACATCGGCAGCAATGGCTGCACACAATAAAGCAGGGCAAAGGTGCTGAACCCGGCCAGAAACAGGGCAAAAGACACCCTCGTAAAAACAGGGGTCCCGCTCCGGATGAAAGGCGCAGCCGACTGCGCATCGAGCGCGCGAGCGGTGGCGCGATCTGAAATATAAGAGTCGGCGGCTGACATAGCCCCCACGGACACATTAGGCATTACACTTATCTCTCGTCTTTGGATAAGCACCTAGTACCGAACTCACACCAATTTATCTAATATATTGTACAGCCTTTCTTGATACATTATTTGTATAACACATTCTCGGATCCCGATGCCTGCCCAAAGGAACGCCCACATGGAACTGCGCCATATTCGTTATTTTCTGGCTGTCGCAGAGGAGAAGAACTTCACGCGCGCAGCTCAACGCGTGGGCATTGCCCAACCGCCCCTAAGCCAGCAAATCAAGGATCTCGAACGCGAGGTAGGCAGCCAGCTTTTCTATCGCATGCCCCATGGCGCTGAATTGACGGCCGCAGGGCAAGCCTTCCTTGAACAGGTTCACAGTTTGCCATTGCAGGCGGAACAGGCACTGGAAGCCGCGCGCCGCGCTGCGAGAGGCGAAACCGGCACGCTCAATCTTGGCATTACCGGCGCTGGCGCCCTCAATCCCATTGTCTCGCGCCTTATCCGCACCTTCCGCAGCGATTTTCCCGACGTGATGTTCAGGGTCAAGGAAAGCCACTCCACCCAATTGCGCCAAGATCTGGAAAAGGGTGATCTCGACGTGGCCATCCTGCGCCCCAGCGATCGAGATCCCCCAAGCATCGTCACCCATCAGCTCGACAGCGAAGCCCTGATTGCAACCATGTCCCGCAGCCGAGACCCAACCCCTGAGACACGCGAAATCGACCTGATGCTGCTCAAGGATACGCCCCTCATCCTCACGCCACCAATTGACGGACTGATCCTGCATGATTCGGCAATTTTGGCCTGCCAGAAAGCCGGGTTCGAGCCGATCATCGGTCAGGCCGCACCCCAAATTGCGTCCATTATGAGCATGGTTGCCGCCGATTTGGGTTTTTCGCTGGTGCCCGATTGCATGCGCCAACTGGCGTTGGAGGATATCGTCTACAAGCGCCTGCTCCATCCCCGCTTTCAGGTCGATATTGCCTGCGCCATTCTGCGAGACAACCACTCCCCCACGGCGCAAGCCTTCACCACGCTCGCCCGCCGTCTGCGATCAAAACATCTGGCGCTATCGCAAGACGAACCGACACTTTCCCCGTGACAGATGCATGGGGACAGGCTCTAATGATGGCATTGTTCATTGAAGGCCCCAAAAGGATCATCTGACGATCCCAGAGCCCATTGCCTGACGAGACTTAATCCCGATGAAACCTCTTTCTTTTGCTCTTTTGACCATAATGGCCCTCATAGGGCTGCCCAACAGCACCCTCGCCCAATCAGGCGATGACCCGATGGCCCTTCAACGTTGCATCTGGTCCTGCCTGTCTGCCTTTCCCCCTGCCACCAACCCAAAATATCACGCCTGCGTCGACCGCCAGTGCAACGGAATGGAGGAGGCGCCTGCCCGGCCGATCCAGCGCGGCCAACGGGGCGATTGGAGCATCTACAAGCTATCAAAAGAAGAACCGCCCTATCTGGATGGCTATGCAGCCAACACACAAAGTAGCAATGGCAAATTGAGACTGAGCTATGTCTGCGGCAAGAATGGCAACAGCTACCTTTCGATGGCAGGAACGCGCGTCGATGCCCTATCCCTCGCAGTGGGGGCATCCAAGCAAGTCACCTTTTCCTTTGACCGCACGCAGGGCATGCGGTTGGATTTTGGCGAATATGAAGGCGCTTTGATTTCGGGCACTCTTTCGTCTGGCTCCCGGCTCCTTGCGCAATTGCAACGCGCCAACCGCCTCAATGTCCGCTTCGACAGCCACTTCGAGACCTTCTCTCTGAAAGGCTCGTCATGGGCGCTGACCATCGCGCTTGATTATTGCCGATAAGAGGCGGACCCGACCTGTCCCCCGACAGATCGGACCAAGCTACATCTTGTCCTCAGCGATTTTGACCGTGATAGCCATCGTTGGGTGTCATGTCAGTGGCAATGGCCACCCGGTTCGACATGTTGAAGAAGCCGGTGACATTGGCAATGTCCCAAATATCCCGATCTGAAAAACCGGCTGCGGTGAGTTCGGCTCGATCCTCACCGGTCACCTTTTCCGGCGTCTCGGTCAACTTTGCGGCATAATCAAGCATCCGCCGATGACGCTCGGACAAGTCTGCGGCACGGTAATTCATCACCATCAGCTCTCCCAACACCGGATCCCCAGACAATTGCCGCACCGCCTGTCCATGGGCCACAAGGCAATAAAAGCAGCGATTGATCGAGGAGACCACCACCGCAATCATTTCCCGCTCCAGCTTGCTCAGCCCGCTCTCATCGAGCATCAGATTGTTGTAAAACTGCGAGAAAGCGCGAAACTTCGCCTCATCAAAACCATAGGCTTGCAATACATTGGGCACCATGCCGAGCTTTTCGGCACAAATGGCAAAATAGCTGCCGATATCATCCGGCATTGGATCCATCAGCGGCAAATCCAGCGCGGTTACAGCCTTGCCCCCCTGCCTCAATGGCAAATCCTGCGCTTTCGTCTCTGTCTTGATCTTTGACATCTTTCCTCCCACGGCTGTGCAAGGCTTGATCCTTCGCGGATCTTGATTGTTCGGCCCGCACGCCCAACCTCATAGTGAAGGCAGCAGACCAAAGCATCAAGGCAGGAACATTCCGACATTCGTCCAACCCGTGGTACAAAATCGCACCTGATGCGTTGTCTTTAAGAACAGGCGTCATCCACAAGTCTTTTCGGTGAACAATTGCGATTTCTCGTTCAAGATTTTTTTACGTCAGTGTTTGACCACCATTTACCCTGATAGGTTTATGGTTATCGTATAAGACCGCTACAATTCGTCTCACCACGGTCAGCAGATAAAGGGGCGCCCGCCAAGAGGCACCCTGGAGGAAACAAAATGGCACCCGAACTGGTACGCGAACATGCCGAACGTCTGGCAGACGCCAAGGCCATCGCAGCAAAAAAGGGCGATCTGGAAGCCGACTTTCTCGAACGGCTCCTGAAAGCAAGCGACAAAGAGGATCTCTCGCGCTATCAGGCCGAGGAAATCGCGTATTTTGCGCAGCAGGCTTTTGAGCGTTTCACCAAACCCTTTGACGGTGGTCACACCACCGAAATTTTCGACCCCGTCTATGAGGGCGAGAATGGCGACATGCTCAACCAGATCTCTGTCATTCAGCTGCACAATGTGAACAAGCCATTTCTGGTTGATTCGATCATGGGCGAATTGCAGCAGCTTGGCCTCGACATCCATCTGGTGCTGCACCCCATTTTTGATACCGAACGCAATGAGGACAAAGAGCTTGTCGGCTTACGCGACCGCCGCGAAGACAAGAATGGCATCAAGCCCGTGCGTGAAAGCCTGATCCATGTCCACGTATCGCGCATCGCTGGCAAGGCGCAGAAAAACGAGTTGAAGAAGGAACTCGACATTGTTCTGGATGACGTGTCTGCCTGCGTGACCGACTGGAAGTCGATGCTGCTGCGTCTGGAAGAAACCATTGCCATTTTCAAGATCACGCCTCCGCCACTGCCACAAGAGGAAATTGAAGAGACCGTCGAGTTCCTCCGCTGGCTGGTCGACAACAATTTCACCCTTTTGGGCATGCGCGAATATGCCTTTGAAGGATCCCCCAGCGAGGGCGAGCTGAAACGAACCCAGCGCCCCGGTTTGGGTATTTTGCGCAATCCGGATGTGCGGGTGCTACGCCGTGGCTCCGAACTGGTCACCATGACCCCGGAAATCCGCGAATTCCTCATGCGTCCCGAACCCCTGATCATCACCAAGGCCAACGTCAAGACCAAAGTCCATCGCCGCACCTACATGGATTATATCGGCGTCAAGATCTATGGCGACCAAGGTCAGTTGACCGGTGAATTGCGGATTGTCGGTCTGTTCACCTCCACCGCTTACAACCGCTCTGCCACCAACATCCCATTCCTGCGCCGCAAGGTGACCCGCACCATTGAAAAGGCCTCCGTCGATCCGTCCGGCCATTCAGGCAAAGCCCTGCTCAACGTTCTGGAAGGCTATCCCCGCGACGAGCTGTTTCAGGTTGATGAACAGACCCTGCTCAACAACAGCGAGGAAATCCTCCGCCTCAGCCGTCGTCCGCGCATCCGTGTCCTGTCCCGCGTTGACAAGTTCGATCGCTTCGTTTCCAGCCTTGTCTATGTCCCGCGCGACCGCTTCAATACTTCGGTCCGGTTGAAGATCGGCGACTATCTCTGCAAGGTCTATGACGGGCATATTTCGGCCGCCTATCTCGATTTCCCCGACAGCCCGCTGACCCGCGTCCATTTCATCATTGGCCGCCATCAGGGTAAGACTCCGACCCCATCCCGCCTCGAGCTTGAAAATGCGGTCAACGAGATCGTCACCACCTGGGCCGATCGTCTCGACATGGCGTTGCGCGACACCATGAGCATCAAGAAGGCGTCGCAAATGGTCCATCGCTATTGCGAGGCCTTCTCTGAAGCCTATCGCGACACGTTCTCCCCGGACGTTGCCCTCAATGACATCTCTATCATGGAGCGGATGAACGGCTCCCTGGACACCGCCATCCAATTCTATCGCGGTGAAAAGGAAGACGAGCATCGCATCACCCTGAAAATCTTCCATCAGGCAACCCCAATTCCCCTGTCCGAGCGCGTCCCGATCCTTGAAAATATGGGCTTCCGGGTCATTGACGAACGCTCCTATGCCATTTCGCCAATGGATTCTGATCGCACCTTCTGGATGCATGACATGGATCTGGAACGAGCCAGCTGTAAGCCGATCAATATCAGGGAAGTCGGCGACAAGCTCGAAGCCTGCTTCCTGGCCGTCTGGGGTGGCGAGGCAGAAAATGATGGCTATAACCATCTGGCCATGGCTGCCAACCTGCATTGGCGCGACATCACCATTCTGCGCACCATCTCGCGTTATCTGCGCCAGATCCGCATCCCTTATGATCAGGATTACATGTGGGATACGCTGGACAAATATCCTGACCTTGGCGCCTTGCTGGTTGACCTCTTCTATGCCCGCTTCGATCCAAAGCAAAAATCCCGCGAGGCGGAATGCAAGCGCCTGTCGAGCGGCATCCTGACAGCGCTGGAACAGGTCTCCAACCTCGATGACGACCGTATCCTGCGCAAATTCCTGGGCGTCATTCAGGCCGGTCTGCGCACCAATTTCTTCCAGCGCACCGAGGATGGAAACTACAAACCGACCCTGTCGATCAAACTTGATCCGCGCGCCATGGAAGACATGCCCGAGCCCAAGCCATTCCGCGAAATCTTTGTCTATAGCCCGCGGGTCGAAGGCCTGCATCTGCGCTTTGGCAAGGTTGCCCGTGGCGGCCTGAGATGGTCCGACCGGCCACAGGATTTCCGCACCGAAGTGCTGGGACTGGTCAAGGCCCAGCAGGTCAAGAATGCGGTGATCGTGCCCGTTGGCTCCAAGGGTGGCTTCGTGCCCAAGCATCTGCCCCCCTCCAGCGATCGCGAGGCCTACATCGCAGAGGGTATCGCCTCCTACAAGTTGTTCATCTCGTCCCTGCTTGATGTCACCGACAATCTGGAAGGTCAGACCATTCTGCCACCAGCCAATGTTGTCCGCCACGACGAGGATGATCCCTATCTGGTTGTTGCCGCCGACAAGGGAACGGCCACCTTCTCCGACATTGCCAACGGCATTTCAGAGGACCATTCCTTCTGGCTTGGCGATGCCTTCGCATCCGGCGGCTCGGCTGGCTATGACCACAAGAAAATGGGCATCACGGCGCGCGGCGCATGGGAAGCCGTCAAACGTCATTTCCGCGAAATGAATCGCGACATCCAGACCGAACCATTCACCGTGGTCGGCGTTGGCGACATGTCGGGCGACGTCTTCGGCAACGGCATGCTGCTTTCCAAAGCCACCAAGCTGATTGCTGCCTTTGATCACCGTGATATTTTCATCGATCCCAATCCGGATCCGGCCATCAGCTGGCAGGAACGCAAGCGGATCTTCGATCTGGGTCGCTCGTCCTGGAAGGATTATGACCCCGCGCTGATCTCCAAGGGTGGCGGCGTCTTCTCCCGCTCGGAAAAATCCATCACCCTGTCGAGCGAAGCGCAAGCCGCCCTTGGCCTCAGCAAGAAAAAGGTCACTCCGCAGGAGCTAATGAAAGCCATCCTGATGACCGAGGCCGACCTGTTGTGGTTCGGCGGCATTGGTACCTATGTCCGCGCCTCCAGCGAGAGCGATGCAGATGCGGATGACCGCGCCAACGACGCGATTCGCGTGACTGCCAAAGAGCTGCGCGTCAAGGCCATCGGCGAAGGCGCCAACCTCGGCGTCACCCAGCGGGCCCGGATCGAATTCAACCAACTGGGCGGACGCAGCAACACCGATGCCATCGACAACAGCGCTGGCGTCAACAGCTCGGACATGGAAGTCAATATCAAGATCGCTCTTGGCGCCGCAGTGCGCGAAGGCAAGATGGACATCAAGGCCCGCAACAAACTGCTGTCTGAAATGACGGATAAAGTTGCTAGTCTGTGCCTGCGCAACAACTATCTCCAGACCCTGTCCGTCTCGCTCACCGAGCAGCGCGGCATGGAAGATTTCGGCTATCAGCGTCGTCTAATGGAGCGATTGGAAGAAGCAGGCGATCTGGATCGCGATGTAGAGTTCCTGCCCGACAATGAAACCCTCAACGAGATGCGCAAGAAGAGCCAGCCTCTGACCCGCGCCGAAATTTCGGTTCTGCTGGCCTATGCCAAAAACACCCTCTATGAGGATCTGCTGGACAGCAGGCTACCCGATGAAGACTATCTCGAACGGGAGCTGCGCTTCTATTTCCCTGAAAAGATGCAGGGCGATTTTGCCAAGGAGATTGCCAATCACCGCTTGCGCCGGGAAATCATCACCACCCTGATCACCAACTCCATGATCAACCGCGGGGGTGCAACCCTCGTTCCGCGCATTGCCGACAAGACCGGCACCTCCGTCGTGGAGATCGCCCGCGCTTATGTGGTCGTGCGCGATTCCTTTGGCCTCAGGGAACTGCATGAATCCATTGACGCTTTGGACAGCAAGGTGTCCGGGATCATCCAGCTTGAACTCTATCACGAAGTGCAGAAACTGCTGTTGTCCGAGATTCTGTGGTTCATGCGCAACATACCAACGTCCATGAGCATTGCCGATGCGGTCGAGCATTATCGCAACGGCATCGATGAATTGTCGCCCAAAATCGGCCAGTATCTGCCGCCGTATCTCTCAGACCGTCTGGCTTCCGAAACTGGGCGTTATGTAGAGCATGGCGTACCGAACAAGCTGGCCAACCGCATTGCCTATCTCTCCCTTGTCTCCCATATCCCGGACATCATTCTGGTGGCTGACAAGGCGGGCAAATCCCTCCAAACTGCGGCCGAAGCTTACTTCGCTATCGCAGGTCACTTCAAGATCGGCCGCATTGATGCTCTGGCCCAGAGCCTCGATGTCTCGGACTATTATGAAGGTCTGGCCCTTGACCGGGTGCGTGACAGCCTGTCCAATGCCCACAATCTTATGACCACCGGCATTCTGCGCTTTGACGGTGACAAACCCGACATGGAACAGTGGATCGAAGAAGAAGGCCCTGCCATCAAGCGCACGGTCAAGGCGGTTAATGCTATCATGGATAGCGACACCCTGACCGTGTCGAAATTCGCGGTCGCAGCCGGTCTCTTGTCCGACCTCGCCCGCGACTCCTGATCCGCACAGGACCAAGTCTGAAATCCAAAGCCGGAGCATCCCTGATGCCCCGGCTTTTTGCTTTATCAGCTTCGGCAGCGCGCTGCCTTTACCCCATTCCATCTAGTCATGACAATCGCACCAGAAATCAGGCGACTTTGGCTTGCGGCAACAACGCCTTTCCCTCATCCTTCCACTTTCTTTGCAATGGGACGCTGGCCCAGCTTTCACCCACTCATGAGGAATGCGCACCGGCGAGAAAGCACATTCCTGATCCACACTGAGAGATGATCGATCCATCTGGCCAAACAGACCAGACACCCGACTGGCAAAGCTGTGGGGAAGAAGGCTGGAAATAAGGCTGCTCAACGCAATAGCCAGTCCTGCTCGCCCCAAAAGTTAAAACTGTCTTAACCAACAGACAGCTAAACTGGTGATTAACTGTGCGGACATGACTCGCCCGCAAACCAGACGGAGACCGGCATGTTTTTCGTCCGCGAAAACCATGCCCATCGCCAGCAAGATACCAGATTGATCGAACCTATCCAGACGCCTCGAAAGGCCCTTTAAGCGCATGCAAGACCAACGTTCCCCCTTTCAGAGACTGGCAGACATTCTGGACGGCGTCACACCGGCCAATGAAGCAACCCATGCTCCGATCAATCTGACCATCGGCGAGCCGCAGCACGCCTTCCCCGCCTTCATCCCGCAAGTGATCGCCGATCATGCGGACTCGTTCCGCCGTTATCCGGCCATTCAGGGGACGGATGATTTCCGTGCCAGCGTCAGGGACTGGCTGATTGCCCGCTATGGACTGGATGAAGCAGGTTTCAGCGACAAGAATGTGCTGCCATTGAATGGCAGCCGCGAAGGCCTGTTCCACGCCATTGTTGGCGCCCGCGACTGGGCCCGCGATCATTTTGGCAAGACCCTCGACAAACCGGCCATCCTGCTGCCGAATCCGTTCTTCCACACCTATATGGCAGCAACCCGCGCCATTGATGCCGAACCGGTCTTTCTGAATGGGTCGGCTGACTCAAACTATTTGCCCGATCTTGATGCGCTTGCCCTCGATACCGAGCTGCTCGACCGGACTATCGCCTTCTTCTATGCCTCCCCCGCCAACCCGCAAGGGAGCGTCGCAAGCAAGGACGTCTGGCAGAAGCTGATCGCCCTTGGCCGCAAACATGATTTCCTCGTGTTGGCCGACGAATGCTATTCCGAGATCTATCGCGACACCCCGCCTGAAGGCGTTCTGGAAGCCGCAGAAGGCGACTATTCCAATATCATCACCTTCAACTCCCTGTCCAAACGCTCGAACCTGGCGGGCCTGCGCTGTGGCTTTGCCGCAGGCGATGAAGCCTTCCTGACCCAATGGACCAAATATCGCAACATGGCCGCCCCGCAAGTGCCAATGCCTTTGCAGGCCGCCGCTGCAGCCGCCTTCCGCGATGAAGCCCATGTTGAGGAAAATCGTCGTCTTTACAATGCCAAATTCGACGCGGTGCGCCGTATTCTGGGCAATGACATGACCTATGAGATTCCTCCTGCCGGTTTCTTCCTGTGGCTAGATGTCTCTGCCTTTGGCGACGATGTCAGCGTCGCCGAGAAGCTCTGGCGTGAGGAGGGTTTGCGCGTCGTGCCGGGCTCCTTCCTTGCCCGCACCGATGCATCCGGGGTCAATCCGGGCGATGGCTTCCTGCGCATCGCCATCGTTGCCGATCTCGATCAGACCGAAGACGCCATGCACCGCCTCAGACACTGCCTGCTTGGGTAACGGCAAGACAGAGACGCCAAGTGCATAAGAATCAAAGACAAAAAGACTGGAAAGACCAACACGCGACTGGGACCGCGAAACGAGCCGGATAAAACAACTGGTGGAACTGGAACAAGAGCGAGCATGACCACATTCGATGAGTATGGAGCCGCACCTCGCGAGGGCAGAGCCATGAAACGAACAGCAAAAGACGGAGCCCTGCGCCACGCCCTGCGCCGCAATACCTATGCGGCAACCGGGTTGCTTGGCCTCATTCTGCTTGTCGCCATCGCAGCCAGCCTCGTCACCTGGCATGTAGGCGACCCTTCGCTCTCCAACGCCACCGAGCATAGCCCACGCAATGTGATGGGTCTGGGCGGCGCGATCCTCTCGGACCTTCTCGTTCAGGCCTTCGGTCTGGCAACGGCCTTCCTTCTTATCCCGCCGACCCTGTGGTTTGTCCGTCTGGTTCGTCTGAAGCCGATGGGTCTGTCACGCAACAAGATCATGGCATGGTTTGGCGGGTTGGGCCTGTTGTCCATCGCCTTTTCCACTATCCCTGCCCCATCAGGCTGGCCCTTGCCCTTGAGCCTTGGTGGCATGATTGGCGACAGCTTCCTCACCATCCTGAGCAAGATCAATGCAAGCCTGATGCAGGGCCCGATCGCCATTGTCATCGGGTTGGTTGCCGCTCTTCTTGGTGTCACTTTGTTGCTCAACGCCTCCAGTCTTTCGCTCAAGGGGCTGTCCTTCCGGCGCGCCCTCCGTCCGGTCGCCAACGCACCGGACGAAGCGGACATCTATGACGAAGAAGAAGACGACGACTGGGACGAAGACGATATCGACGACACGCTCCCCGATGACGCGCCTCATGCGGGGGACCTTGACCGCACCAAGGCAACATCCGCCAAGCGGACATCCATTCTTTCCGTGCCGCTTGGGGCCATCGGCCACTGGTATCTGTCCCACAAGGCCAACCGACGCCGCGCCAAAGGCACCGAACAGCCCCATGCGACCCAGCAACCCAAAAGCGCCAAACCGTCTCTCTTTGCGCGCCTGTTTGGCGAGGAAGATGATGGCCTTGGTGATCTGGCCAACCGCCTTGAACCACGCCTTGAGGCAAGTCCGGCCCCAGCCTATCAGACCGGTCACCCGATGCAGGGTCCAAGCTCGGCAGATATGGGCTATGGCGGCCCAGCTGATTTCGCGCCACAGCATGCGCAGGGGCATCCCCTCCAGCAAGAGGATGACCTGCCCCCATGGGACGAAGACGAAGATGTCCCAGCAGGCGCTGCTCAAGGGGCTCCACAAGGCATTGCCACGCCCGAACTGGAACGCAGCCAAGGGCAACCCACCCATCGCGCTGCCACCAACGAAGGCGTCGAAGCCAAACCCGTTGCCACCAAAGGGGCAAGGGGCGGCAAGCGCATGGTCAAGGCAGCGCAAGGCAATCTTTTCACCCGCCGGGATGATTATCAGCATCCAACCCTTGATTTCCTTGCCGAACCGGAAAGCCTTGGTCCCAATGCCGGGCTGACTGCTGACCAGCTGGAGCATAATGCCCGCCTGCTCGAAGGCGTGCTGTCCGACTTCGGCATTCGCGGCGAAATCATCAAGGTCCGTCCCGGTCCGGTGGTTACCCTTTACGAGCTGGAACCAGCCCCGGGTATCAAATCCTCCCGCGTGATCGGCCTTGCCGACGACATTGCCCGCTCCATGAGTGCGATTTCCGCCCGTGTTGCCGTTATTCCGGGCCGCAACGCCATTGGTATTGAGCTGCCCAATGCGCGCCGCGAAACTGTTTATCTGCGCGAAATGCTAGCCGCCAAGGATTTTGAACGGTCCAAAGCCAAATTGCCGATCTGTCTGGGCAAGAATATTGCAGGCGACCCAGTGGTCGTCGATCTCGCCCGCATGCCCCACGTTCTGGTTGCCGGGACCACCGGGTCGGGTAAGTCGGTCTCCATCAACACCACGATCATGTCGCTGTTGTTCAAGCATCGGCCGGAAGAATGCCGCCTGATCATGATCGACCCGAAAATGCTCGAATTGTCGATTTATGATGGAATCCCGCACCTCTTGACCCCGGTCGTCACCGACCCGGCCAAGGCCGTTGTGGCGCTGAAATGGGCCGTCCGCGAGATGGAACAGCGCTACAAGAACATGTCCAAGATGGGCGTGCGCAACATTGACGGCTTCAACAAGCGTGTCCGCGATTCCCTCTCCAAGGGACAGGAAGTGACACGGACCATCCAGACCGGTTTCGACCCGGAAACCGGCGATCCGATCTATGAGCAGGAAGCGCTCAATCTCGAACCGATGCCTTATATCGTCATCGTCGTCGACGAGATGGCCGACCTGATGATGGTGGCAGGCAAGGATATCGAGGGCGCCATCCAGCGTCTGGCCCAGATGGCCCGTGCCGCCGGCATCCACCTGATCATGGCCACTCAGCGCCCCTCTGTTGACGTCATCACCGGCACCATCAAGGCCAACTTCCCGACCCGGATTTCATTCCAGGTCACCTCCAAGATCGACAGCCGCACGATCCTTGGCGAAATGGGAGCCGAACAGCTGCTCGGCATGGGCGACATGCTCTATATGGCCGGTGGCGGTCGCATCCAGCGTGTCCATGGCCCCTTTGTGTCTGACGAAGAGGTCGAGGATATCGTCCGGCATCTCAAAATGCAGGGGACACCGGATTATCTCGAAGCGGTCACCGAGGATACAGAAACAGACCAGTCAGATTCTGGCGGCGGCCGCGGCGGATCGGATAGCGGCAGCGATGCCGAAACCCTATATGATAAGGCCGTTGACATTGTCATTCGTGACCGCAAGGCATCGACCAGCTATATCCAGCGCCGCCTGTCCATTGGTTACAACCGAGCCGCCACCCTGATTGAGCAAATGGAACAGGAAGGGGTCATCAGCCCGGCCAACCATGCTGGCAAACGAGAGGTCTTGGTTCCGGAAGAAGGAGCCACTATGTAAGTATAAAGGGGAGACAGCCATGACCGACCAAAAGCGCGGCCTTGCCACACAATGGTCAAACTGTCTGTCGTCCTTTTGCCGCATTGAATTTCTAGATTGCGCTTCGGCGTCAGAGATCAGGTGATCCGGCGACTGCCCAAGTTCTATAGAAAGACACGTTTAAGACATCAGAGGAATTGCCCGATGCAGCCAAGAAATCGCATGACCCGGACAAGCCAGACCCGTGCTCAAAGCCAGACCCGGACAAGCCGCAGCGTTCTGCTTGCCCTTGTTGGCAGCCTCTTTCTGATGCTTGCCCTGTTCTTTGCCCTGACCGTCCGGTCTGAAGCCGCAGCATCGCTGTCTAGCAATGAGAAGGCGGCGCTCAATGCAATCTCCAAGCAGTTCAACAAGACCAAAACGATGAATGGTGAATTCATCCAGACCGCTCCGAGTGGTGACACGCTGCAGGGATACTTCTTTATCGAACGTCCGGGCAAGATCCGCTTTTACTATTCCAAACCGTCCTACACCGACATCATTTCCGACGGCTCGGCCCTGTCGATCGAGGATCGCAAGCTGAAAACCCAAGACATCTATCCCCTCAGCAAAACCCCGTTAAAGGTCCTGTTGTCCGAGCGCCTTGATCTGGCCAATGACAAACGTGTCCGCCAGGCCTCGGTTGCCGATGACATTGTCAGTGTCGTGGTTGAGCAGGAAAGTCTTCTTGGCGACGGTGTTCTGACGCTGATCTTTGAACGCGAAAGTGCCCTGCTGCGCCAATGGACCATTCGTGACCCACAAGGCAATGACACCACCGTCACCGTCTTCAATGTTGAAACAGGTCGGCCGATCAAGCAATCCCTGTTCGAGATCAAACGCGACCTCAACAGCTATTGAATGTCTGCTGCGCTGCAGCCTTGTGACACCTGATTGAAAAAGCACCGCCCATTGCAAGCGGTGCTTTTTTTGTTCCCAGACCCTGCTATAAATGAGCCAACATATGCCTTGAGTCGCCTCGATCTGCTCCTTGATCAGGCCCCTCCCCAATAGCAAGAAGAGACGCCCGTGCCCGTAACCATTGCTTCCTGGAACATCAATTCCATCCGTCCGCGCCTCCATCATGTCGAGCAATTTGACGCTGACCGCGCGCCCGATGTCCTCTGCCTGCAAGAAACCAAGGTGATGAATGACCAGTTTCCCAGTGCGGCATTAACGAAGCTCGGCTATCAGCATTTGGCAATCAATGGCCAGAAAAGCTATCACGGCGTTGCCATTCTCTCCCGCCTGCCGTTCGCCAGCGTCTCCCAGCGGGACTTCTGCAGCAAGGGCGATGCCCGCCATATTGAAGTCACCATCGAGACCGATGCCGGACCGATCCGGATTCACAATTTCTATGTCCCGGCAGGCGGCGATGAGCCTGATCCGGCAATCAATGACAAGTTCCAGCACAAGCTCGATTTCCTTGACGAAATGAAGGCTTGGCTGACTGACGAGGAAACCGCCGCGGCATCCATTCTGGTCGGCGACCTCAACATCGCGCCCCACGAAAATGACGTCTGGTCGCACAAACAACTGATCAAGGTCGTCAGCCACACGCCCGTCGAGGTGGAGGCACTGGCCGCCGTTCAGGCTGCGGGCCCATGGCAGGATGTGGTACGCAACCATATTCCCGTTGAACACAAGCTGTTCAGCTGGTGGAGTTATCGCTCTCCGAATTGGGAAAAATCCAACAAGGGCCGGCGCCTTGATCACATTTGGGCCACCAACGCCATTGCCGACAAGGTCAGCCATGTGGAGGTCTATCATCCGGCGCGCTCATGGCTTAAACCGTCCGACCACGCACCGGTCATTGCCCGGCTGGATGTATCGCCGGTATGAGCCGTCCCAAAAGCTAACTGGAACAAGTGTCCCACATGGAGCGCTTTGGCTTGCATGAAGTCACAGGATATGATCTAAGGCGCCGCAATGACAGACACACATCACCATTCTTCGAAGAAGAGCGGCATGGGCGCCCGCGAAGGCGCTCTGCGCCTCATCCATGCGGTCCTGAGCGACAAGGCATTGCTTGATGATGCCTACCGGCACGAACTCAGCGATGGCCCCATGCGCCGCCTCACCGGCTCGGATCGTGCCTTTGCCAAACGCATCGCCACCACCGTGTTGCAGCATCTGGGCGAGATCGACACCCTGCTCAACCGTTTCATGGACCGCGGCATGCCGAAAAAATCCGGCCCCTTGCGCAACATCCTGCGCATTGGCGTGGCCGAATTGCTGTTTCTTGAAACCCCACCCCACGCGGTGGTGGATTGTGCCGTCAGCCACTACAAGACATGGCGAAAATATGCAGGGTTCAAAGGCCTGACCAATGCGGTGCTCCGCCGTGTCAGCAAGGAAGGCCCGGCGGAACTGGCGTCCATTGACACGGCCCGCGCCAATCTGCCCGACTGGATTTACAAAAGCTGGGTCAATGCCTATGGCCTCGCTTCGGTGAATGAAATGATGACCGTCTTTCACCAGCCACACACGCCGCTTGATCTGTCGCTGAAAGATCCGTCTTGCTTGACCGAGTGGGCAGAGACCCTTGGGGCGACGCCAACACCAACTGGCAGTCTACGCCTTGCGACCCATGACAGGGTCGATGAAATGGCCGGCTTTGAGGAAGGGGCATGGTGGGTGCAGGATGCGGCAGCCACTCTGCCTGCCAAATTGCTCGGCGAGATCAAGGATCAGCCCGTGCTCGATCTGTGCGCCGCGCCCGGTGGCAAAACCATGCAGCTGGCAGCCAGCGGTGCCAAGGTCACGGCTATTGATCTCTCAGCCCACCGTCTTGAACGCGTCAAGGACAATCTGGAACGCACCGGCCTTGAAGCGGAGTTGGTCAAACACAATGTCCTAAAGCTCAAGACTGAGGAGCAATGGCCCTTCGTCCTGCTTGATGCCCCTTGTTCGGCGACCGGCACCGTGCGCCGTCACCCCGAATTGCTTCACCAGCGAACGCCAGAAGATATCAGTCATTTCTCGTCCCTACAGGCCAAGATGCTCGATCATGCAGCCCAATTGACCTGCCCCGGCGGGTTGCTGGTCTTCTGCACCTGCTCGCTGCAGCCCGAAGAAGGACCGGACTTGATCGCCGATTTTCTGATGAACAATCCCGATTTCGGCATCGAGCCCATCAAGGCCGGGGAAATCGAGGGGATCGATCCGTTCCTCCTAAAGGACGGCTCCATGCGCACACGACCGGATCAATGGGCGGAAACAGGCGGGCTTGACGGCTTCTTTGCCATCCGCTTCCGCAATCACATGGCGCAATAACCGATCCCTTCCCCATGTTGATTTTTCCCAAGAGATAGAGCTTGTTAACCCTTTCTTGATAAAATCATAACCAATTGCTTACCAAGATCGGTGTCCAGCGCGCAAAGGAAACCGGTCTTGGCGGCATCCTGATGCTTTGGCTGCATCCAACCCACACTCATGACGGAAAAGACCGCGTGTCAAATTTTTGGCAAAATTCGCGATTGCAAATGTCTGGCATATCCCGCCGCGTCAAGAAGACGGGCGTGCGGCGGCCAAACATGCAGACACGCTATGTTCCCGGATGTCCGGACCGATTGCTGATCGCGCCGCAGGATCTGCGCACAGCCGATCCGATCGTTGCCGAAGACATCTATGCAGGGCTTTATGTCTTTGCCGGGCAAGTGGAAAATTGCGAGGGGCGCTCGCCTTTTCTGATCATGCCACCAAGCCGGGAATGGATCCGCGAGCTCCACGGTTTCCGCTGGCTGCGTCATCTCAAGGCTTCCAATGCCACCCTCACACGCTCCAACGCGCAGAGCCTTGTCGATGACTGGATCACTCATAGCAGCAAACTTGATAACGAAGCCTGGAGCCTGCCCGTCGTAGCCGAGCGCGTTTTTGCCTGGCTCAGCAATTCGCCGCTGATCCTGCAAGATGCCGATCACGATTTTTATCGCCGCTTTCTCCGCGCCCTTTATTTGCAGGTGCGCTTTTTGCGCGCATCCTCCACGTCCATGCCCTACACCGCAGATCGCCTTGCCGTCCTGATCGCCGAATTGGCAGGCTGGCTGTGTTTTTCCGGCAAGGAACGCTATGTCCGCTCAACCTCGAAGCGTCTGGTGGCTGAGCTTGAGTCGCAAATTTTGCCCGACGGCGGCCATGTCTCGCGCAATCCGATGGTCATTGTCTCCACTCTGCTGGACCTGCTTCCCCTGCGCCAGACCTTTTTGTCGCGCGAGCTGGAACTGCCTGAAGGCATCAACCGCGCCATCGAGCGAATGATGCCAATGCTGCGCTTCTTCCGCCATCCCAATGGCAGTTTTGCCCATTTCAATGGTGCAGGTGCCACCCCGGTCGATCAGATCGCCACCATTATGGCCTATGACGACACCCGTGGCGCCCCGGTGTCTGATGCATCCTTCTCCGGCTATCAGCGGATGGAAGCTGGCAACAGCGTGCTGTTGATGGATACGGGCACTTTCCCACCGATCGAGCAATCCATTCAGGCCCATGCTGGCACCCTGTCCTTTGAGATGAGTTCTGGTGCCGCGCCGATGATCATCAATTGCGGCGCTCCCTCCTGCCGCCATGCCGGATGGCGCGAACTGGCCCGCTCCACCGCCGCTCATTCCACCCTGACGATACAGGATAAATCCACCTGCCCGATCTCTCCGCGCCCGTTCGACTTGGATGGTCGCCCGCTTCTTTGTCGGGATATCAATGTTCAGTCCGAGCGCACATTGGAGCAGGGTCTGGAGACCATCAAGGCCAGCCACGATGCTTATGGTCCCGTCTATGGCATTCGCCATCGCCGGCAGATCTGGTTGGCGGTCAATGGTCTCAAGCTTGATGGACAGGATGATCTGGAAGCCATGGGGAATGGCATCAACAAGGGCCGTGACGGCTTTGCCATCCGCTTCCACCTCCACCCAACCGTGCAAATGGAACGGGATACAGTCGAGAATATCGTCTATCTGGGCCTGTCAAACGGAGAGATCTGGAAATTCACCGCCAGAGATGTCGATATTTCAATCGAGGATAGTGTCTTCCTGTCAGACATTCATGGCATTCGCCCCTGCAAGCAGCTGGTACTTTATGGGTTTGCCAGCCATGTCTCGACCATCCGTTGGCAATTTGCCTACGTAACAAACGCCTAGTCCATATTGCCAGACAGACGCATTGGTTACCCCATCAATTGATCTTGAAAAAGCATCAATATGATGCCTTTTTGTGCAAAATGAATGGTTTTCCTGTTTGCCAAAACGTGATATCGCCAGAGCAACTCCCCTTTGATCAACATTTCAAGCAGGCAAACCGATGTCCGTAGCTCCTCTTTCTGTTACCGCGCCGGAAATCACTTCCATTCAGCGCGCTTTGCTCTCCGTTTCCGACAAGACCGGAATCATCGACCTCGCCAAGGCCCTGGCCGACAAGGGCGTTGAGCTGATTTCCACCGGCGGCACCAGAAAGGCCATTGCGGATGCAGGCATCCCGGTAAAGGACATTTCCGAAGTCACCGATTTCCCTGAAATCATGGATGGCCGCGTCAAAACCCTGCATCCCCGGGTGCATGGCGGCCTTCTGGGCGCGCGTACGGTCAAAGCCCATGCCGAAGCCATGAAAGAGCATGGCATCCCGGAAATCGATCTGGTCGTGGTCAATCTGTATCCATTCGAAGAGACCATCAAGAAGGGCGCTGACTACGCCACCACGGTGGAAAATATCGACATTGGCGGCCCGGCCATGATCCGCGCCTCTGCCAAGAACCACGCCTTCGTCACCACACTGGTTGATCCATCCGATTATGCGGATGTACTTGACCTGATCAACGAGCATGGCGGCCTGCCCTATGACGCCCGCAAGCGCTTTGCTGCCAAGGCTTTCTCGCGGACCGCAGCCTATGATGCCGCCATCTCCGGCTGGTTTGCGCGCGAACTGGCGGTTGAAGCCCCAACCTACCGTGCTTTTGGTGGCGAATTGGCCGAAGTGATGCGTTATGGCGAGAACCCGCATCAAGAGGCAGGCTTCTACAAGACCGCTTCCACCCGCCCCGGTGTTGCCACCGCGACCCAGCTGCAAGGCAAGCAGCTTTCCTACAACAACATCAACGACACTGACGCAGCCTTCGAACTTGTCAGCGAATTTGATCCGGCAATCGCATCGGCTGTTGCCATCATCAAACATGCCAATCCATGCGGCGTGGCTACCGGATCAAGCCTGAAAGACGCTTACGAGAAGGCACTGGCCTGTGACCCGGTTTCGGCCTTTGGCGGCATCGTTGCGCTCAACCAGACCCTTGATGAAGACGCCGCAGCCGAAATCATCAAGATCTTCACCGAAGTGATCATCGCGCCGGACGCCACCGACGCGGCAAAAGACCTGATCGCCACCAAGAAAAATCTCCGCCTGTTGCTGACCGGAGGCATCGCTGATCCACGCGAGGAAGGCACCACAGTCAAGTCCGTCTCCGGCGGTCTGCTGGTTCAGTCGCGCGACAATGGCAATGTTGATGACCTCGATCTGAAAATCGTCACCAAGCGTCAGCCATCCGAGCAGGAACTGGCTGATCTGAAATTCGCCTTCCGCGTCTGCAAACACGTCAAATCCAACGCCATCGTCTATGTCAAGGACGGCGCCACCGTCGGCGTTGGCGCAGGCCAGATGAGCCGCGTGGATTCCGCCCGCATCGCCGCCCGCAAGGCCGAAGATGCTGCCGAAGCCGCAGGCATGGCCGAGCCTTTGACCAAAGGCTGCGTTGTGGCCTCTGATGCTTTCTTCCCATTTGCCGACGGCCTGCTGGCCGCCGCGGCCGCTGGCGCCACTGCTGTGATCCAGCCGGGCGGTTCCATGCGCGATCAGGACGTGATCGACGCAGCCGACGAAGCAGGCCTCGCCATGGTCATGACCGGCATGCGCCACTTCCGGCACTAAAGCGTTTTGCCCTGCAAAACGCATAGCAATGCCGCGTCAAGCACTGCGCTCTCAGCGACAGGTGTTTCCAAAGGAAACACCAAGAGCCTGAAGAACACAAAAAACCCGGCATCCCAAGGATGCCGGGTTTTCTATTTGCCGCAAAGGCCAGACCCACAATAAATATCAAGAGTCGCATCTCTTTGTTAACACACCCATGATTGGGTGATCACGGGACCATCCGACACGCGCGGGACAACGAGATGAACAAAGCGACCTTCAAACTTTTGCGTCTGTCACTCTGGGGGCTGGCAGGCCTTGCGATGGGATCCATTGCGACCGATTATTTTGACGTATCGCCCTATAGAATGGTCGCTTTTTTAAGCATCACCTTGTTTCTTGGAAAATTTGGTTTCAATCCTGCAGGCCAACCGCTGGCCTATGGCAAGGCTGCCCTCTTTGTGCTTACCATTGCCATAGGCTGGCAATATCTCGTGCGGCACGGCGTGTCGCACAATCTTTTGATCATGACCTCGCTTGGCATTCTGGTTCTTGCGATTGCCAGATATCTTTGGCTGCACCATCAAGCCCGAAAGGAGCTTGATGAGGTGATCAGCGACGGGCAGGCGGACGCGATGGAACGCCTTTTGAAAGCCTCCAAACAGGAGATCCCCAGATCCTTTCAGAAGAGACTATCAGCCGCCGCTCGGCGCGAGCGCGAACCCATGCCCTTTGATCAGGTGGTCAAACAGTTTGCCCAACCTGCCGTGATTGCTTATCGCCCCTATCCGGCAGAAAAGAGCCAAGGTCGCAGCAAGCTTGGCGGTTGTCCGTCTCTGCCCCCTTTGGTGCCGTGGTCCCGTTCGATTGCCCGCAAAGGCCAATATGGCAGAATAACCGGTGATATTCCGTTGCATTTTCTGGCTCAGATCGACCTTGCAGACTTGCCTTGGAGACCGACACACTGCCCGGATAAGGGCACCTTGCTGTTTTTTGCCAGCATTGATGAGGAGTTGCTGTGGGATACCGGCGACGAGCGACTCCCCCACGGCGCCGTCAGAGTGATTTATGACGCAACGAACCAAGGGATAGAAACCACCCCGCCCGAGGATTTGCCGCCCATCGAAGGCGGCTGGTTCAGATTTGATCAGGATTTCCGCCTCGATGACGAGGCCCATTCCGCGCTCTATCCCGAATGGGCCTTGCGCTTTGCAAGGATCGAAACGCTATCGGCTCCCTTTGCCAACGACGGCCTGTTCGTCCGGCCCGAAGATTATCAGCAGCAATGGATCCGCTTCCGCGAACAACAGTTGGAAAAGGTCTTTGGCCCCTTGCCCGAATGGGAAAGAAGCAGAGGCATTTTCCCGATCTTTGCATCGGTTGAAGACAATCACACAAAGCCTATCCATTTGCTGCCTTTTGAAATGACGAGCTTTCCCTATTCGCCCCTGACCATCTCCCTGATTTGTCGACACCTGCAAAAGCGTCTCACAAAGCATGAGCATGATCCGCAAGTGGATCAAGACTTGTCACAATGGATCGAATGGGCCGACCGGCAGGATATCGGAAAGCTCGATCCGCATTGGGCCACAAACTTCGTCGAGTTTCTCAATGAGCTATCCGATCAAGATTCACACCTCTCCCATTGGATCAAGCAAGCCGTCACCAGCAGCCTCACTCAAATGGTGGTCTTTTCCGGCAGCGACGAAAAGCTCGCAAAGGCCATCCCGGATCGCATCTACCAAGCCGCCGCAATCCATCACCGAATTTTCTCATCCGAAAGAAGCAATGAACACCATTTTAACGGCCTGCATCCGGGCGAGAACTTGATCCATCATCAGCTCTTTGGTCATTTCGCCTCCAGTCAGCACTTTTCGCTCGACCAGACCCAAAGCACATTGCTGCTGCAATTGTTCAGCGACTATGGAGTCAACATGATGTTTTGCGATGTCGGCGAAATTGATTTCTTCATCGACAAGCAAGCGCTGGCCGAAGGACGGTTCGACGCGACCGATGCCACAACAATGGGCGGTTAGCCCGAAAACAGAAAATCCGGGCACTCGGACCCGGATTTTTATTTCTCAAATCGCCTAGCGTGGCTCCAGCCGGATGGCACCGTCAAGGCGGATGCTTTCGCCATTCAACATATCATTGTCGATGATATGCAAGGCCAGCTTGGCATATTCATCACCCCGGCCCAACCGCGCCGGGAACGGGGTCTTGGCACCGAGCGATTCCACCACATCGGGCGGCAGGCTATCGAACATCGGCGTATGGAACAGCCCCGGCATGATGGTGCAGACCCGAATGCCATGCGGCGCCAGATCGCGGGCCACCGGCAAAGTCAGGCCCAAGATGCCACCTTTGGACGCGGAATAGGCCGCCTGTCCCATCTGACCGTCCGTCGCGGCAATCGAGGCGGTGTTGATCACCACGCCACAGCTGCCATTTGCATCCACCGGCTCCTGCCCGGCCATGCCCGTGGCGCATTTGGTGATCATGTGAAAGCTGCCAATGAGATTGACTTCAATGACCTTGGAAAAGAGTGATAAATCGTGGGATTTAAGTAGACCGGTCTCGCGATCCTTGCCGACCGTTTTCTTGCCCGCAACGATGCCCGCGCAATTGACCAGCACCCGCTCCTGCCCATGGGCGACACGGGCGGCGGCAAGACTCGAATCCACGCTCGCCTCATTGGTCACATCGACCTGACAAAAAAGCCCGCCAATAGCTGCGGCCACCTGTTCTCCGCGTTCCGAATTCATGTCGAACAAGGCCACCTTGGCACCCTGAGCCGCCAAGGCCCGCGCGGTTGCTTCCCCCAGCCCGGACGCCCCGCCGGTTACAATCGCCGCCATCCCCTCAGTGATTTCCATTTCGCTGTCCTCTCCTCCAACCAGACTTTTAAAAGGACATATCGAACTTTTACGTTTACGTCAAATAATATAAATTAAACATTTAAATACAATAACTTATTAAAATATATGCGCAGCTATAAGATCAAAGGACATCCGAAAAATACAAAAATCTCTTTAGGCCCTGTCACAAATCCGCCTCCCAAAACATCATGCGCAATCCGGACAAACCTGCCCGTCTTGACCGTCCCGCTCCCCTTGGCTGACTTGCGCAACGCCTCTATGTGCCCCATATGAGGAAAAGACCAAGCTAGAGGGGACCGTGCGTGAACCATCGACATTACAACGAGGATGAACTGGAGCTTTTGCCTCCCGAAAAAGCCGCCGAGGATGACAAAGGCCATCGCGATGCCAAGACTGCCCGCAAGGCTTCCGAGGTACGCAAGCAATTCTGGTCGGTCATCAGCAAAGCGGCCAAACAGCTGCCGTTCATTGAGGAAATTGTCGCAGGTTATTATTGCGCCTTTGATCGCAACACCCCGTTCAAAGTCCGTCTGACACTGATCGGAGCGCTGGCCTATTTTGTCATGCCGCTTGATGTGGTGCCCGATTTCATCATGGGCATTGGCTTTGCCGACGATGTAGCCTTGCTGACCTATGTGCTCAAAACGGTGCATGACAATATCACCGACGCCCACCGCCTGCGCGCCAAACAGGCCTTGTCGGAACATGACATTCATGTGGAGCGCTAGGCAGCCGGGCGATTAGAGGGTGATCACCACCTTGCCCTTCACCTCCCTGTTCTGAATGGCGGCAATGGCTTTGGCCGTGTCTTCCAAAGGATAGCTTTGATGCAAATGGGGCTTGAGCTTGCCTTCGCTCACCCATTGCATGATCAAACTCATATTGTCCGCATGCTCGTCGGGATCGCGAACAATCGCCTCGCCCCAAAAGACACCGAGCACATCAACACTCTTCAGCATCACCAGATTGAGTGGCATCTTCGGGATCGTACCGGACGCAAAGCCGATCACCAGAAAGCGCCCATACCAACTGGTTGCCCGCAAGGCCGCTTCTGCCAGATCACCACCGACCGGATCATAGACAACATCCACCCCGCGCCCATTGGTCAGCCCTTTCAGCGCCCCCTTCAAGTCAGCAAGCTTGTAATTGACCCGCTCGTCTGCCCCGTGACTCTCACACAGATCGAGCTTTTCATCCGATGAGGCACAGGCGATCACCCGCGCGCCCATCAGCTTGCCGATTTCCACTGCCGCCAGCCCGACCCCTCCAGCCGCCCCCAGCACGGCAAGGCTTTCCCCCGGCTGCAGCTTCGCCCGGCTTTTGAGCGCATAGATGGTCGTGCCATAGGTGATCATCAGCCCCGCGGCTTGTTCAAAGCCAAGGGCTTGAGGCATAGTGATGGCTTCATCCGCATTGACCACCACATAATCCCGTGCCCCGCCCCAGCGAATATAGGCCAGCACCCGCTCGCCAATACGGCAGGCGTCCACCCCGCGTCCAACGGCTTCGATTTCGCCGGAAATTTCTCCAGCAGGAGAAAAGGGCAAATCTGGCGTATATTGATAATGGTTACGAATGATCAGCGTATCGAAGAAATTGAGCGCTGCCGCCCGCACCCGAATCAGCACCTGACCCTCATCGGCCACCGGCTTGTCGATGTCTTTAACAACCAGATCGTCAACCGACCCGAACGCCTCACACAGCACCGCGCGCATGCTTTCCTCCCTCATCCGGCAATGTCGCGGAAGGCACGCCAGCCATGCTTTTTGAAGGGCGCCTTCCATCGCACCAGAGCTAGCACGCCAGAGAAGCACCCGAAAAGGCCAAACCAGCCCCTTGCCCGGAAAGTCGAACACCAGTTTAAAAACCACCAAAGGGCCAAAATCGGCTTTTTCACCGCGTCCCTTTCCTTTTGTCCGCTTTGCGGCTAGAAAAGCCCGACTTTCAAACAGGATCTGCCAGCAGCAAGGCGCAGACGAGAGAAAAGGGAATTGAAAAACACATGCGGGGTTATTTCGCAATCGGCGTGGAAGGTCTGTCCAAGGAAGGCAATTTCGGCAATCTGGTCCGCACGGCTCATGCCTTCGGTGCGAGTTTCTTTTTCACGGTTGCCGCCGAGCGCAGCTTCAGTCAGCCGGGCACCGACACCTCGCGCTCGTCCGATCACATTCCCTATTATCCATGGGACAATGCAGACAGCATGCAATTGCCAAAGGATTGCCGTCTGGTGGGCGTTGAACTGACCGATGATGCGATCGACCTGCCTTCCTTCCGTCATCCGACCAAAGCCGCCTATATTTTGGGCCCTGAGCGCGGCAACCTGACCGCCTCGTTGCAGGACCGGTGCGAATTCATCATCAAGATCCCGACCCTTTTCTGTCTCAATGTCGCCACTGCTGGCGCGATCATCATGTATGATCGTGTGCAATCGATGGGTGGTTTCACGGACCGCCCGGTGCGCGTGGGTGGCCCGGCTGAGATCAGAACCCATCAGCACGGCAAACCGAAATTCCGCGCCGGCATTCCCGATGCCCTCAAGGGTTGACCATCCATTCCGATCCGCAAAAGCCATTCCAATCATAAAGGAAATAAGACAGAGATGATCCCTGCCCGCTTCGCTCCCATTCTGTTCGGTCTGTTCCTCTCGGGCCTGATGTCCTTCATCGTTTCGGGCATTGCGACCTATCGCGCCCTTGGCCTGATTGATGGATTCGCGGACGAATGGATCGGGTCATGGCTCTCCGCCTGGGCCGTTGCCTTCCCCACCGTGCTTGTGGTCGCCCCTCTAGCGCGCCATTTGGTCGCCTTTTTGGTAGCAAAACCGAACCAACCCACAAGCTGAGGAGCAATCTTTCCGCCACAAGCCTGCCTTGCCCTGCTCCTGCCTTATTTGGCTTCAATTCTCCATTGAAATTTCCAAAATCAGGGACGTTTGACGCGGAAAATCGCAAATTTCGACGAAAAAGATGAATTTTTTCTTCGGCTTCACGGTTTGGTAACCCCGATCTTGGTAAATGGTGAATGAATGAGCTGGAGCTATGTGCTCCTAATGGAATCCAGTCGAACGGCGACAGGTAGAGATGAAAAGCGTAAATATCCTCGGTGCAGCCACCCTTTTCGCACTTACCGCCACTGCAGCTTTCGCGCAGGGCGCAGCGACTCGCGTAGAGCAATTCAAGGACTGGGGCACATATGTCTTCAATGATCCGCAGCGCGGCAAAATGTGCTTCGCGGTCAGTCAGCCCAAGGACATGGAACCAAAGAATGTGAACCGGGATCCGGTTTACTTCTTCATCACCACACGTCCAAGGGAAGGTGTTCGCGAAGAAGTCAACGTGATCACCGGTTATCCTTACAAGGAAGGTTCCAAGACAACCATCGAAGTTGGTTCCGACCGCTTCACCCTCTACACCTCTGGTGATGGGGCATGGTTGGAAAATGCCGCAGAAGAAGCCCGTCTGGTTGGCGCCATGCGTCGCGGCTCTTCCATGATTGTGCGGGGCACCTCCCGTCGTGGCACTTTGACAGTGGACACCTATTCCCTGTCCGGTGTGACGGCAGCCAGTCGCGCTGCACTTGATCAGTGCAAATAGGCAAACGGTCGAGCTTCGGCTCGCACCTTGAAAAGACGAACGGAAAAAAGCGGCTGACAAGGCCGCTTTTTTGCATTATACACCCCACTTCATATTCACGAGCCACCCCCTGACAGCCGTCGCACCCAACCCGAATGGCAAAAGGGCAAGGTTCTGGTCCGCCCCTGCATGAGACTTGAATGCAAAAGGGCCGGGTCGTTCCGGAATGGTGGCCTCAAAGGATCGTATCAGCGATCGGCCTTGAAAAGAGGAGCCAGCAGCCAAGCTGCGGCCTATGACCATGGACACTGCATCCCTTGCGGCAGACGCCGCCACAAAGTCTGTTGCCCCGCAAACACAGGCACCCGAAACCGTCGAAATCGAAACCAGCCATGGCTATAGTTGGCCTGCGCTTGATCCGGACAAGCTCAATCTTGTCGGCATGGATCGCAACGATCTGAGCGAAGCCATGCGCCGGGTGGGTGTTGCGGAAAAACAGATCCGCATGCGCGTCAACCAGCTTTGGCACTGGATCTATATTCGTGGCGCAACGTCCTTTGATCAGATGACCAATATCTCCAAGGATCTGCGCTCCAAGATGGATCTGGTTTTTACGGTCACCCACCCGGAACTGGTCGCCGAGCAGATCTCAGTTGACGGCACCCGCAAATGGCTTTTGCGTTTCCCGCCACGCGGCGCAGGCAAACCGGTGGAAGTGGAAACGGTCTATATCCCGGACGAAAACCGCGGCACCCTGTGTGTTTCCAGTCAGGTCGGCTGTACGCTCAATTGCACCTTCTGCCACACGGGCACCCAGAAACTGGTCCGCAACCTGACCTCCGAGGAAATCGTCGCCCAGCTGCGCGTTGCCCGCGAAATGCTCAACGACTTCCCCGAGCGCGAGCCTGAAACCGGCGCTATTGTGCCCAAAATGGGCCGTTTCGTCTCCAACGTCGTGATGATGGGCATGGGCGAGCCGCTCTTCAACTATGACCATGTCAAAACCGCGATGCTGATCATGTCCGATGGCGATGGGCTGTCCATTTCCAAGCGCCGCGTCACCCTGTCCACTTCGGGCCATGTGCCAAATATCGAACGGATCGGTGCGGAAGCTGGCTGCATGCTGGCCATTTCGCTCCATGCCACCACGGATGAGCTGCGCGACGAGTTGGTGCCGATCAACAAGAAATGGCCTCTGAAAGAACTGCTTGAAGCCTGCCGCACCTATCCCGGCGTGTCCAATGCCAAGCGGATCACCTTTGAATATGTGATGCTCAAGGGGGTCAACGATTCCATTGATGACGCCCGTCGACTGGTCAAGATGCTGCGCGGCATTCCCGCCAAGATCAACCTCATTCCGTTCAACCCATGGCCGGGGACCCAGTATGAATGCTCCGAGTGGGAGCAGATCGAGGAATTTGCCGATTTCATCAACCGCGCAGGCTATGCCTCTCCGGTCCGCACCCCGCGTGGCCGCGACATCTTCGCCGCCTGCGGTCAGCTGAAGTCGGAAACCGAGCGTCTGCGCAAAGTCGAGCGCGACAAGCTGGAAGCCGAATTGGCAGCCCTTGAAAGAATGCGCCTGTCCAATCTTGCGGGCGATGGCCATGATGACGATATGGAAGAGGACGAATAGAAGCCCCTGGCGGCTTCTATCCCACCTTTTCAGACACGAGCCAAACAACAGGACCAAGATCCGTGAGCTTTTCCCGTCTCATCGCCCGCCTTTTCATGGTGCCCATCGGCCTCATTCTGGCTTTGCTGGCGGCGGGCATATTCCTTGGTTTTGCGCTGTTGGCAATGGACCCGCAATTTGCCGCCAATGGCCCGGACCCTGTCTTTGAGAATGTCTTCTCGATCTTTTCCGGTGTCTTCATTGCTGGCATTTTTGGCTCGATCGGTTTTTATCCGATCCTGATCGGACTGGTCGTGGCAGAAATCTTTTCCTGGCGCAGTCTTTTTGTCTATCTCGCCTATGGGTTAGCCCTGTCGCTCTTTGCCTTCCACGCACCGGGCGAGCAGGTGGACAATCTGGCCATTGCCCTTGATATTCGCGCCATGGCAGCAGGCCTTGTCGGCGGTTTTGTCTATTGGCTGGTGGCAGGCCGTGGCGCAGGCATCGTCAAGCGCACCCTGTCCAACAAGCCCCGCGACCTTTAACTCCCACCTTGCTTACCCATTGGCGCGGCCTCTTTACCGCAGTCTCCGGCGAACAAAGCCCGATTGTCTTCCAGCAACGTTGAGAGCCGCTCAATCATCGTGCGGATTTCCGGTCTGCGCCGGTCATCATCATTGGCAACAATGTGAAACCGACAGGCCAGCTCATCAAGCGGTTCCCCCACCCGTTCCAGCCCCGGATGGGCATCGCCGATATAGCAGGGCAACACCCCTTTGCCCAAGCCAACCACGATCATCTCCAGCAGCACCGACGGGCTATTGGTCCAGCTGGCAATCTCGTTGTCAAAGCGCTCATAAACCCAGCGATCAGCCGCAAACCGCGCTTCCTCCTTGCCCAAAGACACCCACATCGGGGATTCATCACCGGTTGGAGACCCCTCCCCCAATCGCCGCTGATAGATGCCATAGACCACATCGACCGAGCGTCGCACCGCGAAATTGCCCGCCTTGGGTGGATCCGCGAGTACGGCAATATCACAATCCCGATTGACCAGACTAAGCCCCGCATGGGCATCATGGGCGCAATAGCGCACATCCCCCGCTCCACGGGTCAGGGCACTCGAATGATGAGCAAGAAAGCGTGTCAGCCACGCATCTCCGGCAATGCCGACAAAGGGGTCCTGAAACGCTCCGGCATGCCAGCGGGTAATATCATCGGCGATTTTCTGCATGGCACGAACCTTTTCCAGCAAGGTCTGCCCATCCGCCGCCAACACATATCCACGGCGGGAGCGCTCGAACAGCATCCTGTTCATCACCCGTTCGAGCCCCAGCATCCGCCGCCCGATCGTTGGCGCCGATATCCCAGTGCGCTGGGCGGCGGCTGACAGCCCTCCACCTTCTGCAACCATCAAAAAGAGTTTGAGATCGTCCCAATGCGCTTCCATGGCGGATCATCCCCGAATTGCTGTTCCTGCGACCAGATTGACATCTGCCCGATGACAGTCACCGATCCGCCTGTCCGCTTCAACATGCACCAGTGAAAAATGTCTTTCATTTGGCGCTCTACAGCCCGGCACCAAGTGCTGCTAGTCTTACTTTATCCCGTTAAGCCGTTTTCCTGCATCACCAAAATGCAGAAAGCAGCAAGCCAATGCCGGGGAAGACAATGTCAGAGGGAGACCATGCGCAGGTCTCCTCCGGCGGGTCAGCCTATCATTCACGAAACCAAACATCATCCGTCCCGATTGGGCCAGCGGCATGACGCTTGCTGCCATGCTCCGTCGCGACCATCCCTTTGCGCCTTGCCGCAAAGCCAACAGGAGTTGAACAAAAATGGAACACCTTTTCTTGTTGAACCAGACCACCAGTCAGACCGTCTTGTCCCGCTCCCGCTCATCCCAGCATAATGAGGCCTTTGCCGATCCATTGGATCGCCCCGAATGGAAAGGATTGATGTCCCTGCTGCGGATCTATACCAGCCTGATCCGTTGAAAAGCCCACAACCGACCAGAAACCGAAATCAGGCGCGCCAGAGTCTTGATTAGTGTTCTTGGTCAGTGTCTTGGTTAGTCTCGTAAATGTGTATTTGATAGTCTCGCGCCTGTCACTTTATTCTCTCTTCTTGCTTTACGGTCTTCCCTTTGCGAAAGTAATCAGCTAGGACCGCCCACAGAGTAACCATCGCGGACCGGAGGACAAGCATGATGGATGCCCTGATCAGGCCTCTGATAAAGGAAAGCAAGGACGATCCCGTCTATATGGCACTGATTGTCACGGGAGCTCTGTCTCTGGTCTTCATGGCCCTGCCGCAGATCGATCTCTGGGTTTCGAGCCTGTTTTTCAGCGAGACCCAAGGCTTCTGGGCCAAACAGACATGGTTCTTCCAGACCCTGCGCCAGATGGGCATAATCTGGCCGCGCCTGATTATCATCGGGCTGGTTCTGTTCCTAATCGCCCGTCTGTTCTGGCCGCAATTGCGCAAACTGATCTCGGTCGCCCACGCGCTGGTTCTGGTCCTGACGGTCCTTTTGGGAACCGGTCTACTGGTCAATCTTGTGCTCAAGAATTTTTGGGGCCGCGCCCGCCCCATCCAGACCGACATTTTCGGCGGCCCATGGCCATTTTCCGAAGTATGGCTGATCGCTGGCAACTGTTATAAAAACTGTTCTTTCGTCTCCGGCGAAGGGTCCATGTCTTTCTGGCTGTTTGGCCTGTTATTGCTGTTGCCATTGGCTTGGCGCAAAACCGGCTTCTGGATCATTTTCGTCTTTGCCAGCCTCTTTTCAATGAACCGCATCGCTTTTGGTGGCCATTATCTGTCCGACGTTCTGATATCCTGGTCCCTCACCGCTCTGGTCATGGCCATCTTTTACAAGCTCTTCTGCGAGAATAGCCCCCTTGGATGGACGCCGGATCGGCTCGAAGCCGCATGGGACAGAGCCGGTGCATGGCTGCGTGGCAAAGTGTTCATGCCAGCCTGACCGATAAGCCTTCCCGACTGCCCAAGTCTGATGCCTTCACCAAGTCAGACCATTTGCATCGATACCATCTTGAAGATCGTGCAAACTGATTGGTTTCAGTCGGAAATTCGCTTCCACCCCCCTTGCGCAGAACTATATAGCGCCTATAGTGCCGCCAGATATGCTGGAGACTGCATTCTCCTTCCAAATGACCCACGCGCTTGCCTTCCCAGCAGCGCCGACAGCGAATCAGGTGAAATCGCATGGCTAAAAAAGGCGATATCAAAAAGGTCGTGCTGGCCTATTCCGGTGGCCTCGACACATCCATCATCCTCAAATGGCTCCAGACCGAATATGGCTGCGAAGTCGTCACCTTCACCGCCGACCTCGGTCAGGGTGAAGAACTCGAACCGGCCCGCAAGAAAGCCGAAATGCTCGGCATCAAGGACATCTATATCGAGGATGTGCGCGAAGAATTCGTCCGCGACTTCGTCTTCCCGATGTTCCGCGCCAATGCCCTTTATGAAGGCGTCTATCTGCTGGGCACCTCCATCGCCCGTCCGCTGATCTCCAAACGTCTTGTCGAGATCGCCAAGGAAGTCGGCGCCGATGCGGTCGCCCATGGGGCCACCGGCAAAGGCAACGATCAGGTCCGCTTCGAGCTGGCCGCCCGGGCTCTCAACCCGGACATCAAGGTCATCGCCCCTTGGCGTGAATGGGACCTGACATCGCGTACCAAATTGCTGGAATTTGCCGAGCAGAACCAGATCCCCATCACCAAAGATAAGCGTGGCGAAGCCCCCTTCTCGGTCGATGCCAACCTGCTGCATACCTCCTCGGAGGGTCGCGTGCTGGAAGACCCGGCTGTGCCAGCCGAGGAATATGTCTATTCGCGCACCATCAGCCCGGAAGAAGCGCCCGATCAGGCCACCATCATCGAAGTCGGCTTTGAGAAAGGCGACGCGGTTTCCATCGATGGCGTCAAAATGACCCCGGCGGAAATCCTGACCAAGCTCAACCAGCTCGGCCATGACAATGGCATTGGCCGTCTTGATCTCGTCGAGAACCGCTTTGTTGGCATGAAATCGCGCGGCATTTATGAGACCCCGGGCGGCACCATCCTGCTGGCAGCCCACCGTGGCATCGAGAGCATTACGCTTGATGGCGGCGCAGCCCATCTCAAGGATAGCATCATGCCGCGCTATGCCGAGCTGATCTATAACGGTTTCTGGTACAGCCCTGAACGTGAAATGCTTCAGGCCCTGATCGACAAGAGTCAGGAATATGTCACCGGCACCGTCAAGCTGAAGCTTTATAAAGGCAACGCCGATGTCATCGCCCGCGACAGCGAGTTCAGCCTCTATTCCGAGGATCTGGTGACGTTTGAGGAAGGCGCGATCGATTATGATCACAATGACGCAGCCGGCTTCATTGAGCTCAATGCCCTGCGCCTCAGAACCATCGGGTATCGCAACCGCAAAGCCAAATAATCAGCCTTGCAGTGATAAATTATAAGGAATTGGCGGGGCTTGGCTCCGCCTTTTTCATGAGGAGGCATGAGAAGGCAGGATGGGTCTGATCATCAAATGCCATGAAGATGCTGGCACAGTGTCAACCGCGCTTTATTCGCCTTGCGGAACCTATCGCTACGCCTTGACGCGAGAATGGGACAGTGAGGGCAAGCGGCTGCTTTTCATCATGCTCAATCCCTCCAAGGCAACGGAATTGGAAAATGATCCAACCATCGAGCGCTGTGAGCGTCGGGCAAGGGCCTTGGGCTTTGGCGCTTTCAGGGCCTGCAATCTGTTTGCCTACCACGCCACCGATCCCCGCGACCTCAAGAAGGCCAACGACCCGATCGGTCCTGACAATCTTGGCCAATTGATGCAAGCGGCTCGTTGGGCTGATGTGATTCTCTGTGCCTGGGGCGTCCACGGGGCGCATATGGGACTGGGCCCGGCTATGGCCGCTCTTCTGCGAGCGGAAGGCTTCGATTTGTATCATCTGGGCCTGTCAAAAGATGGCCACCCCAAACACCCACTCTATATCGGATATGCCACAAGTCCGTACAGCTGGCGATAAATCACCAGCATCGGGCTTAAGTGAGAACATACCATTTCATACGTAATTTATTTAATTGATGACGGCAGCCCCATTCAAGCTTGACCAAAGCCTTCACGCTGCTAATCTCTATGGGTAAGACAATTTCAAGAAAGCCAGACGCGCCCAGCCACTCCTTCAGGCAACAAAGCTGAAAGAATGTTCCCTCATCAACGCAATATGGGGACACGCTGATGAGGGTAGGGTAGAAGGATCATGAAGTGGGGGACTTGTGACCCTTCTTTTTCAATAGAGTTGACCTTGATTGGCTCATCAAGGTTGCCGCATTTGAGCTTTAGTTTACGGGAAGCTTATAGCTCTTCTCTTGGTTGGTATAATTACCAAGTCAGGGGGGATTCGTCTGTCCTCCAAAGCGTTGGACACCTGACGACAGACAATTGTCCCCCCAGAGACAGGACAGCTGGTGCATGGAAACGGTCGATCAATTGAAACTGGTTGAATTTTGCCTGTCCAACATTGGCGAAATGTCGTTCCTTGACGGCTTTCTGTCCATCGCCCGCGAGGTCAATGCAACACAGACGACGGTGATCTCATACAATGAAGAAAAGCCCAAATATCTATTGCGCCATAATTTCCGAGTTGCTCCGATCGCCGACATTCTGGTCCAGATTTATCTGAAAGGTGCCTACAAGCACGATCCGGTCTACAAAAAAATATGCTCCTTGCCAAACAACAGTGTCGAAGTACAAATCATCTCCAATATGCTTCAGACCTTCCCGGACATCTATCGAAGCTCATTTGAAAATCTGTTGGTCGAAATTGTCCCGGAAGCTGGCCTGATCTCGAAAATCGCCATTCTTTGCGTTGGCGAAAAAGAGAAAATGGCCGTCACCTTCTATTTCGACGGCCCCATTGGCGAGAACATGAACACGCCTTTCTGGTCGATTATCGGTCGGCTGTCCCTATTGCACTTTGAGCATGTCAATCAGTCGGGCCCAGCATTTCCGCCCGTCCTGATGAGCTTGTCGGAACGTGAGCGCGAAGTCTGCCGCGGCATCCTGTCAGGCAAAAAGGCCGAACGCATTGCCGCCGATATGGACGTCGCCCCGTCAACCGTCGTCACCTATCGCAAACGCGCCTATGAAAAGCTGGGCATATCGTCGCGCACCTCCTTGTTCGAGATCTGCGGATCCTGATCGCAACAGACCTTTCATCTTCACCCTATCCCTTCACGCATCTGTCACAGAAAGCCACTAGAGCCTTTCAGCAAACACCCGTGGCGGCTTTCAAACGGACATTTGCGAAGATGGGGATCGGCGCGATGGGCCCCAAAAGAGGGACAAAAGGCACCGAGGAAACAGAAAAAGTGACCCTCTTGGCCCGCCGCGCCCCAGTTTTCGCGGATTCAGAGCTTTTCAAGTCGCTAAAATTCGTATAGAGCTTCTCGCCAATTCCCCCAAGAACGCGGGCTGCCTTTTCGCTCCGGTCGTCACCGGAGCTTTTGGCTGTGCCCTGACATAAGAGACGAACCCATGAACCTGCGCAACATTGCGATCATTGCTCACGTCGACCACGGCAAAACCACGCTGATCGACGAATTGCTGAAAGCCTCCGGCATGTTCCGTGAGAACCAGCAGACCGAAGAGCGGATGATGGACTCCAACGACATCGAGCGCGAGCGCGGCATCACCATCCTTGCCAAGGTCACCTCACTTGAGCATGCCGGCACCCACATCAACATCGTAGACACCCCGGGCCATGCCGACTTTGGCGGCGAAGTGGAGCGTATCCTGCACATGGTCGACGGTGTGATCGTGTTGGTCGATGCAGCAGAAGGCCCGATGCCCCAGACCAAATTCGTGGTCTCCAAAGCCCTCAAGCTCGGCCTTCGACCTATTGTCGCGATCAACAAGATCGACAAACCGGAGCAGCGCGCCGACGAAGTGCTCGACGAAGTCTTTGACCTGTTCGCCAATCTCGACGCCAACGAAGAACAGCTGGACTTCCCTGTCCTCTATGGCTCCGCCAAAAATGGCTGGATGGCGCTGGAACCCGATGGACCGAAAACCGACATGGAACCTTTGTTCGACCTCGTGGTCAAACATGTCCCGCCGCCACATGTCGAAGAAGGCGAATTCCGCTTGCTGGCAACCACCATCGAAAGCGACAACTTCCTTGGCCGCATCCTGACCGGGCGCATCCTTGCCGGTGAAGTCAAGCCAAACATGACGGTCAAGGCTTTGGCCCGCGACGGCAAGCTCGTTGAAAATGGTCGCATCTCGAAAGTGATGGCCTTCCGCGGTCTGGAGCGTCAGTCGATTGAAGTCGGTGAAGCAGGCGATATCGTCTCCATTGCCGGTCTGCAAAAGGCGACCGTGGCAGATACCATCTGCGCCCCGTCCGTGACCCAGAGCATCGAAGCCCAACCAATCGACCCGCCAACCCTGTCCATGACCTTCCGCGTCAATGACAGCCCGTTGGCTGGCACCGAAGGCGACAAGGTTCAGAGCCGTGTCATCCGCGCCCGCCTTCTCTCCGAAGCCGAAGGCAATGTTGCTTTGAAAGTCGAAGAAGCTGCTGATTCCGACGCCTTCGTCGTGTCAGGTCGTGGTGAATTGCTGCTGTCCATTCTCATCGAAAATATGCGCCGCGAAGGCTTCGAGCTTGGCATTGGCCGCCCGCAAGTCGTCATGCAGAAAGATGAAAATGGCAAGATCACCGAGCCAATCGAAGAAGTCATCATCGACGTCGATGACGAATTCTCCGGCGTGGTCGTGCAGAAAATGCAGGAACGCAAGGGCGAAATGATCGAAATGCGCCCATCGGGCGGTGGTCGCACCCGTCTGGTCTTCTATGCACCGACCCGTGGCCTGATCGGTTACCAGTCCGAGCTTTTGTCCGACACACGCGGCACGGCAATCCTAAACCGCATCTTCCACGAATATGCGCCACACAAAGGGGACATTGCCAGCCGCAACACCGGCGTTCTGCTCTCCAATGGCAATGGCGAAGCCGTCGCCTACGCCCTGTGGCAGCTGGAAGACCGCGGCCCAATGATGATTTCCCCGGGCACCAAGGTCTATGAAGGCATGATTGTTGGCGAACATACCCGCGGCAACGATCTCGACATCAACGTGCTCAAAGGCAAGCAGCTGACCAACATCCGCTCTTCGGGCAAGGATGATGCCATCAAGCTGACCACGCCAATGAAACTGAGCCTTGAAGCAGCGCTCAGCTACATTGCCGATGACGAACTGGTGGAAGTGACGCCAAAATCGATCCGTCTGCGCAAGATCCTGCTTGATCCCAATGACCGCAAAAGAGCCGAGCGCGCCGCCAAAAAGGCAAGCTAAGCCACAAAGGCATTAGATCGGAAACAAAAAAAGCCGCTTCAGGAAACTGGAGCGGCTTTTGTTTTTCAGAATAGTTGTTCAGGATTTAACTTGAGCCAGGGTTTCAAGCTCTTTTCAAGCCCATGCTTTCTTTCATAGTCGAGTAGGGGTCCGAGATTTTCCTCTTCAATCCACGGCACATCCAACTCCTCGCATTTCCGAGAGAAGAGATACTTGATTTTGTTTTTCTTAAGCTGCTTGTGGAATGCGTCTGAAACGAATAAACCTCTCATGCGCTGCCTAAGATGACTCCAAATATGGTGACCTTCAATTGCCTGCTTGCTCAATACTTGCTTCTGCATACTAACAATTTCTAGCCTTGGATATTCTTCCGGTTTATCCAGATTCACCCACTTGGCTTCAGAATGTTTGAGCAAGATGCTATCGAATGAGACTGTGCAATTGAAAATGTAATATGGTTCATCGACTGGCGTCCCATCTTTCCGAAAAAGCTCTAGAGGGAAAAATTGGTGCACGCCGGGTTCAAATGATTCAACCAGTGTCTTGAAGCGCTCTCCAACCGCATTCAACCCGGGCATGGAAAAAACATCCGGATACGATTTCTTCTTTGTTTCTTCCCGTGCCTTGGTCGGCAACCGTCTTGGTCAGATTTTAAGCCCATGGCTAATTCCGAAAAGAAACATCTCGTCGGGTTCATCAAGAAACTCAAAGCTAGGTGCTCGCTCGTGAAAGCCCAAATCAATCAAATATGCCATGCTCATCGCCCCCTTTAATGGGTGATCATGGTCGACATCTGGCGAATATGAGGACGGTTCGAATCCCACACCTCTTCCATATCTGATGTCAGCTTTATACCAAGCCGATCCCCCCGCCGCCAGATCATCCGTGCCGAGGCCAACTTACCGTCCTTGCGACTGAAAATCGCAAAATTTTCAGGCAATTGAAGCGCGCTTGAAACCGACAGCATCATGCCATCGGCACCCTGATTGCGAATGACGCAGTCAGCACTGAAGCAAAAATTGTTATAAAAAATCTTCCCGCCCTTCAGAACACGCCGCCGCCTGCTCGTCCGGTTCTCAAGATGAAGGGTCACAACACGCTCCTTTGGACAATGCCAACCTGATTGCATTCTATGGTTGTACATTAACAAAGTATTAAGATATTGCAGCGCAGTTTGCCAAATGCGGTTAACAAAGGGTTAAAACCTGTGCATACACGCATTGGACGCACGATCACAAACCTCCCGCACCCAACATTCAAGGCACGCAGAAAAACAAAAGGGCCTCCGAGACACCCCGAAAGCCCTGCCGTTGGAAAACCAGTGTTGATCGAGCCAGGAGATCAGCCCCAAGGCCCTTCCGGCTCATCACGGTCGCTTGAGCGCGACGACCCACGACCACGACCCCATGGCCCGTCATCCTCCTGCCCGGCGCCACTCCGCATCTGATTGCGGCGCTGATTGGCACCAAGCGAGCCGCCAGTGGAAACCTTCAACGGACCATCGCCGCCATACCATTCCGTCTGCAACGCCTGCAAGGCATCGATGCGGTTCTGCGTATCGGGGTGGGTCGAGAAGAGATTGTCCATCTTCTGCCCCGACAGCGGATTGATGATGAACATATGGGCGGTTGAGGGATTTGCCTCAGCGGTATAATTCACCTCGCGCCCCGCCGCATTGGCAATCTTGGCCAAGGCGGATGCCAGCCACATAGGCTGTCCACAAATCTGCGCGCCCATCTTATCCGCCTCATATTCCCGCGTCCGGCTGATCGCCATCTGCACGACAGAGGCCGCAAGCGGCGCAAGGATCATCAAAGCAAGCGTCGCAAAAATGTTCGAGTTGCCATTCTCATCACGACTGCCGCCAAAGAAAAAGGCAAAGTTGGCCAGCATCGAGATCGCACCGGCCAGCGTCGCGGTGACCGTCATGGTCAGGATGTCGTAATTCTTGATATGGGCCAGCTCGTGGGCCATCACGCCCGCCACCTCTTCATAGGACAGACGGTTGAGCAGACCGGACGAGGCGGCCACCGCAGCATTCTGCGGATTGCGCCCTGTGGCAAAGGCGTTGGGCTGCTCGCTTTCGATCACATAGACTTTTGGCATCGGCAACTGGGCTTCGGCAGCCAGTTTTTCAACAATCTCGTAATATTCCGGTGCAGTGCGGGCGTCGACTTCGACCGCATTATGCATCCGCAGAACCATCTTGTCTGAATTCCAATAGCTGAAAACATTCATGCCGAGTGCAATGACGAAGGCAATCATCATGCCCCCCGAGCCACCGAGCATATAGCCGATGGCCATGAACAGGCCCGTCATACCGGCCAGCAACAAAGCGGTACGGAAGAAATTCATCTGCTCTCTCATCCTCTTGTCAGGTGTTGATCGCTGCCAACAGCGCGCGAAAAAGTGCCTTTCGACCATTTGGATCATGGGCACTTATCCTATATGGTAGAGCAGATACCAATATTTCAAGTCAAACAGGACCGCCAAGGACCCAGCATGACACGTGATCCGTCAAACACCCCGCCAGAACAAGCAAAAGAAACCAAGGCCAAGCAGGATGACAATGTTGTCCAGTTTCGTCAGGCGGTAGAGATCAAACAGCCGTCACAGGTCGCCGCCGAAAAAGCCGCCGAACCCCGCCGCTCTTTCGAGGACCTGCCCCCCGCAGCCCAACGGGCCCTGCTGGAGGCGGAAGAACGCCGCAAGGAGCGCGATGCCTTGAAGGAAAGCGCCGAGCGCCCGAAGGAATATGGAGGCCGTGGTGGGCTCGACCCATCCCGCTATGAGGATTATGAAATTGGTGGCCGCACCATCGATTTTTAAACCACCCATTCAGCCAACAAAAAAGCGGGCCATCTGGCCCGCTTTGTCTTTTCGTGTCTTGGCACTCAAAGCTCGGCTGAACGCGCCCAGAGATTGATGTCTTCCTCGCGGGCATAGCGATCAATTTCAGCCAGTTCCTCGGAGCTGAAGTCGAGATTGTTGATCGCACCAACGCAATCCTCCACCTGCTCAGGGCGCGACGCCCCAATCAGAGCGGTGGTGATGCCACCATCACGCAGAACCCACGCAATCGCCATTTGCGCCAAAGTCTGGCCACGGCGCCCGGCAATCTCATTGAGTTTGTTGAGATTGGCAATCGCATCCTCGGTCAGGAAGTTCGGGTTCAAAGACTTGCCCTGCACCGCGCGGGAATCCTCAGGCACGCCATTGAGATATTTGTTGGTCAGCATGCCCTGCGCCAGCGGCGTGAAGGCAATCGAGCCAACCCCCAGCTCATTGAGCGTGTCTTTGAGGCCATCGGTCTCAACCCAGCGATTGAGCATGTTATAGCTTGGTTGATGAATGAGGCACGGTGTGCCAAGCTCTTTGAGGATAGCAACGGCTTCGCGCGTGCGCTGGGAGTTGTAGGACGAAATCCCCACATAAAGCGCCTTGCCCTGCCGCACGATGCTGTCGAGTGCGCCCATGGTTTCTTCAAGGGGCGTATCGGGGTCAAAGCGGTGGGAATAGAATATATCGACATAATCAAGCCCCATCCGCTTCAGGGACTGGTCACAAGACGCGATGAGATATTTCCGGCTGCCCCATTCCCCATAAGGCCCCGGCCACATGTCGTACCCGGCTTTGGAAGAAATGATCAGCTCATCGCGATGGTGCTGGAAATCAGTGCGCATGATCTCGCCAAAGGCTTCCTCTGCGCTGCCAAAGGGAGGGCCATAATTGTTGGCAAGGTCGAAATGGGTGATACCCAGATCAAAGGCCTTCTGACAAATGGCCCGCTTGGTCTGATGCGGCGTGTCATGGCCGAAATTATGCCACAGGCCCAGCGAAATCGCCGACAGCTTCAGCCCCGACTTGCCGCAACGACGATAAAGCATGCTGTCATAACGGGTGTCCGATGCAATATATGTCATAGTGATACCTTTAACGTTCATATTCATTGCGACCCTAGCAGATTGGCGCTTGTCAAAGCACCCAAGAGCTCACAAAATTCCAGTCTCTCAATTTCGAAGCAGTTCGCACTCCAGCAAGCAAGAGGAAACAATGAGAAATATGATGTTTTCCTGGCAGTTCTGGGCCATTCTTTCGGCCTGCTTTGCTGCATTGACTGCCATTTTTGCCAAAGTAGGCGTATCCGGTATCGGGTCAGATTTCGCCACCTTTGTGCGAACAATTGTGATTCTTCTGGCCCTCGCAATCATGCTCAGCGCCACCGGAGGCTGGGAAAGCTTTTCGAGCCTATCAACAAAATCAACCCTCTTTCTGATCCTCTCTGGTCTGGCAACAGGCGCATCATGGATCTGCTATTTCCGGGCACTCAAGATCGGGCAAGCCTCTCAGGTTGCCCCCATAGACAAAATGAGCGTTGTGCTCGTCGCCATCTTCGGAGCGCTCTTCCTTGGTGAACAGCTCTCTGTGGGAGGATGGCTCGGCGTTGGCTTCATCGCCATAGGCGCGACGCTCGTTGCGCTTTTTTAGGCGCCCCCTTATCGCCCGTGACTGCGATCATAAGCGTTGAGGGCAGGTGAGGTCCAACCCTCAAGCGCCCCGTCACGGGGTTTGTAGACTTCCATCTTCAATGGATAACAGTGCGCAGCATCGCTTGAATGCACGGCTGAACAATCCCCACCCGGACAGGCGCTCTGCACGGCCAGCAAATCAATTTCGGCAAACAATTCCAGATAATCTCCGGGGCGCACCGGACTTGCCTTCATGAAATATTGCCCCGTATCGCGGGTAAAGCCGGTACACATGAAGACATTAAGCACATCATGCACATGGCGCTCTGCCTCCTTGAGCGACAGCGCCCGCGCATCCGCCAGAGCGCGGGTCAGGTTCGAATGGCAACAATGGTGATAATCCGTGCCACCAAGGAGCTTGCCCGTATAGGGATCACAGCGCGTCCCGATCACGTCATGCACCGAGCCGCCATAGTCATCGATGCCATACCAATTGAGCGTATCTTCAACCACCGTAGCGAGGGCGCGCAGATAGGGCAGGTTCGACCAGAGTTGGTCACCAATCGTTACATGGGTGCCGTGAAGAGCACGGGTCTTGCCGGTAAAAAGACGCTCACTCAAATCGGCGCTGTTGAACAGATTGAGATCGCCGACCTGCGGCCCTTCAATCGAGACCGTGCGCAAGAAATGCCCAGCCGGCACTTCAATCGCGGCCGCTTCGCGCGGCGGGATGATCACCTCGGCTACTTTTGTCGCCCCCTCGCGGGCCTTGGCATAAAGCGCCATGTCTGGCTTGGGCAAGGTGTCCGTCGGATAACAGATCACGGGCTTCACAGCCCGGCGCATTTCAGCGTCGGAAGGGGCAGCTCTGGTCATGGAAAAGGCCTCACGGCAAACAGGTGGGTTTGGCCCAGTGTTGCAGACAAGAAGCGGGTAAGGCAAGCAAATAAACCCGGCTCTCCCTGAGGCCGGGTTTATCGATTTCAGCGTGCGTTAGCCCACAGTGAGCCTTAGCAGCTCAAAGCCGGAATGGGGATCGATATGGCGCTCGTCCCCCGTAAAACCATAAGCTTTGTAAAAACCCCTACCGATGGCATTGTCGACAAAGACATCGACCGAGAGCGGCCCCTTGAGCGTGGCCGCGTGATCAACCAGCGCCCGGCCAACGCCGTGCCCATGCCAATCCGGCCGGACAAACAGCCCGCCAATATGCCATATCTGTTCCATTTCAAGCAGACCGATAAAGCCAACGACCGCACCGTCCACCTCATAGACCCACGTCTCGGCCATTTTGAGGTAGATGTCGCGGGTCAGAATCTCGGCCCGGTCTTGGAATTGCTTTGATAAGAAGGGGTGCGCCAAGTCACTGGCCGCGCGCCACAAGGCAATGACGGCTTCAGTATCCTGATCTTTGTAAAGTCGGATCATGTTGAATATCCCAATAAAATGCCATGCGGTCGCCTGTTTGCAGGCGCCGTTGGCAAAACAGAATTGTCGGAAGCCTGACCGCATCCACATGCAGAGATCTGCCCATGAGATGGATCATCTGAAAGCCAATCTGGCTTCAACCTGTTACCGGGACATCAAAACTCCTGATGCTGTTTTTTCCTGCCAAGACAAATACACCAATCAGCCAGTCCCGACAAGAACAGGCAAAGCAATGAAAACCGAACGAAGTGTCCTTGGGTCCGCTTTTTTCCTTTCCGATCCGCTTCTTTTCGTCCATATGATGAAAATCAAGGCGACGACATGTCCTATCTTTAGGGATGAAAGAAAAGAGACCTTCAAAGCGAGGTCGATAATCGAGGGACCATCATGCGATTGATCGTGGACGGGCTGGGATGCATCCGGGGCGGACGTCCGGTGCTGGAGAATGTCAGCTTCACGCTGGAGGGCGGCAAGGCGCTTGTGGTCACCGGCCCCAATGGCATTGGCAAATCCTCCCTGCTGCGCACGTTGGCCGGTCTGGTGCGCGCCCATATGGGCGGCATGCATCTGGAAGGTGGCGACGGAGAGATAGCGGTCGGTCAACAAGCCCATTATTTCGGCCATACCGATGCCATCAAACCCGCCTTCACGCTCAAGGAAAATCTCGATTTTTGGCAGGCTTATTATGGCCATGCCACCCGCAGCGCCTTTGACGCGCTCGAGCTGGTCGATCTTGCCGATCTGATGGACATGCCAGCCGCTTACCTCTCCGCCGGTCAGCGCCGTCGCCTGTCGCTGTCGCGCCTTCTGGTCTGCCACAGGCCTTTGTGGCTGCTTGATGAGCCGACCTCAGCCCTTGATATCGCCTCTGAACGCAAGCTTGAAGAATTGATGGCCGATCATCTGGCCGAAGGCGGGCTGATCATTGCCGCCACCCACGCGCCACTGGGCCTGCTCAATCCGGATCGCCTCCATCTGGACCGCAATCAGGCCGATGATCTGAAAGATGAATTCACTGACGACAGCGACACACATGAGGAGATCGAGGCATGAGCGCGATGGGAGCCCTCTTTGTGCGTGAATTGAGACTGTCGGTGCGCATTGGCGGCGGGGCCTTGATGGGGGTGCTGTTTTTCCTCATCGTGGTCACCGTCTTCCCCTTTGCTGTCGGCCCGGACCTCAACCTCCTGGGACGGCTGGGCCCTGCCATTCTGTGGATCGGCGCCTTACTCGCCACTCTGTTGGGACTGGATCGCCTGTTTCAGGCCGATCAGGAAGATGGCTCGCTTGATCTGTTGCTGCTGGGCGACCATCCGCTCGAACTGATGGTGCTGGTCAAATGCGCCGCCCAATGGATCGCCACCGGCCTGCCCCTGGTGCTGGCAACCCCGCTCCTGTCGCTGTTTCTCAATCTGGAGCCCATTGGCATCGCGGCGGTCACCGCCACCTTGCTGGTCGGCACCCCGGCCCTCACCCTGATCGGGGCAATCGGGGCGGCACTGACAGTCATTTTGCGCCGCGGCGGCCTGCTTTTGTCGATTCTGATTCTGCCGCTGACCATCCCGATCCTTATATTCGGTGTCAGCGCATCGGTCGGCGCGGTCACCGATCCGGCGCCGTTTGACACACCCTTCTACATTCTATGCGCCTTGTCGCTTATGTCACTGGTTGTCGGCCCGATTGCGGCGGCGGCGGCCTTGCGGAATGCGCAGGAATGACCAAATAGATTAGCCAAAGGAATCGCACCCCGTGCGCCTTTCTTACGAAATCGTAATCCGCCAGTGGCCAGACACATGATATTGGTCAAGGCGGAAAGCAAGCTTCCGCCATAATCATCGATCAATCTCGACCAACCGACCATTGGCCGGGCAAAGGGAGAGCAAGCCACAAGCCGCAGTGACGCACTCCAAACACCCGATTGCAGGGGTGACACGCAGACACGGATCCTGTGATCCGCACATGGCTTGCAGCAGGTTTGAACGCAGGAATCAGGCATGACAATGACGCAGAAGAAGCCCTTCAGCATTTGGGATCTGGCAAATCCGACACGTTTCTTGTCGATCCTCGACAAGATCATGACGCCGCTCATCATCCTGACGGTCGTGGCTTTCGCTGCGGGTCTCTATCTGACCTTTTTCTACGCACCGGATGATTATCAGCAAGGTGCAACGGTCAAGATCATGTTCATCCATGTGCCCGCGGCCTGGCTGGCCATGTTCGCCTATATGGTGATGACCATCGCCTCCTTGGGCACCTTGGTCTGGAAGCACCCGCTTGCCGACGTCTCGGCCAAGGCCGCAGGCCCCTTGGGCGCAGCCTTCACCTTTCTCTCGCTCATCACCGGTAGCCTCTGGGGCAAACCCATGTGGGGCACCTGGTGGGTCTGGGATGCCCGCCTCACCTCAATGCTGGTTCTGCTGATCATCTATCTGGGGCTGATGGCACTCTGGCGCACCATTGACGACCCAATCCGGGCGGGCAAGGCCGCAGCCATTCTGACGCTGGTCGGCTTCATCAATATCCCGATCATCAAATTCTCGGTTGACTGGTGGAGCACTCTGCACCAGCCCGCCAGCGTATTGACCCTTGACGGACCCAAAATTCACGTCTCGATCCTGATCCCGCTTTTGGTGATGGCCTTGGCCTTTACCCTGCTTTTCACCGCCTTGCACTTCAAGGCAATGAAAAATGAAATCCTGCGCCGCCGCATTCGCACCATGCAAATGCAGGCCGCCCGCGCCGTCGCCTCAGGCAATGGTGCGGTCGCCGCCTCGCGTGCCACCCCAGCGGGGCAAAATCCCGCACCGTCCAACTAGGAAGCAGGAGACAGACAGCATGTTTGGCAATTATGCAGGTTTCATCATCGCCTCCTATGGCGTCACCCTCGCCACCATCGCCCTGCTGATCCTCTGGGTCATCATCGATGGCCGCACGCAGGCCAAGGCTCTGGCCGAGCTGGAAGCACGCGGCATCAAGCGCCGCTCAGCCCGCCGCGCATCCCCTTCTTCCTCCCATTAAGCGATCAAGACGACAGCCATGAGCGATAAACCAGACACTATCAATGACGCCGACCCTTCAGACGACACGGATCAGGAGGCGCCTAAAAAAGGCGGTATCAATCTGTTGATCCTGCTGCCGCTGATCATTTTTGTCGGCATGGCAGGCCTCTTCGCCTACCAGATGAAATTTGGCAACAATCCCAACGAAGTCCCCTCGGTGCTGATCAACAAGCCTGCCCCAACCTTTGACCTGCCGGCTCTGGACGCAAAATTTGGCATCGTCCGTCCGGATCAAGGCGCACTTCCGGGCTTCAAGACAGCAGATCTCAAGGGCAAGGTCTCGGTTGTCAATGTCTGGGCATCCTGGTGCCCGACCTGCCGCGACGAACATCCGATCCTGCTGCAAATGACCAAGGACAAACGCTTCGAGCTTGTGGGTCTGGCCTATAAGGACGAACCGGCCAACTCCGCCCGTTTCCTCGGCAATCATGGCAATCCGTTCGACGCCGTTGGCATGGATGTTTCCGGCCGCACCGGCATTGACTGGGGCGTCTATGGCGCACCGGAAACCTTCATTGTCGACCGCAAGGGCATCATCCGGCACAAGCATATTGGCGCTCTGACACCGCGCTCGCTGAGCGAGAGTTTCATGCCGAAACTCGAAGCCATTCTGGCCGAAAAATGATCTCCAATGATCGCGATATGATGCACCGCATCACACACAAAAGGGCCCGCAAAGGGCCCTTTTTTCATTGGTAGGCAATGATACTGTGCGTCAGGATTGCTGCTTGCTTTCCTCTGGCGCATAGCGGGTCAGCAAGGGCATCTGGAAGGCCCCGAAAATCATCGTGATCGGCATCACCCCGAAGACCTTGAAATTGACCCACATGTCTGTCGAAAAATTGCGCCAGACCACTTCATTGACAATCGCCAGAAAGAAGAAGAACACCCCCCAGCGACGGGTCAGGATGCGCCAGCCTTCTTCATTCAGCTGGAAAACAGAGTCAAACACATAGCCAAGCAAGCTTTTGCCAAACAGCAGCCCAACCAGCAGCGCCGTGCCAAACAAGGTATTGACGATGGTCGGCTTCATCTTGATGAAGGTATCGTCCTGCAAATAGAGCGTCAGCCCGCCAAAGACAAACACAACCACTCCGGACACCATTGGCATCACCGGCAGTTTGCCAAATTTCACCCGAGAAACCGCCAGCGACAGGATCGTCGCAACCATGAAGGCAGCCGTAGCAAGGAAGATTGGCTTCATGCCGATCCCCATCCAATTGGCAATCGCCTCACCGCGCGCATTGGCAAAGAAGAACACGATCAGTGGCCCAAGCTCCAGCGCCAGCTTCAACAGCTGACCGCTCTCGGCCTGTTTGGATGGCGGGTTGCTTTCTGGTTTGTTTGACTGATCCATATATCTTATTCGCTCACTTGGCTTGTTTGGATTTCTTTTGTCGCCCTTCGGTCTCTCTCACACAGCCCGATTAGCCCGCAAGACCGGCAATGACTCGTGCAAAGTCACCGCTTTCAAATGGCTCGAGATCTTCAACCCGCTCACCGATACCGATAAAATGCACCGGCACCTTATGCTTGGCAGAAATGGCCACCAGAATACCACCACGTGCGGTGCCATCCAGTTTGGTCATGACAAGACCGGTCACGCCTGCCATTTTCTTGAAGACTTCCACCTGATTGAGTGCATTTTGCCCGGTGGTCGCATCAAGCACCAGCAGCACCGAATGCGGGGCCTGCTCGTCATGCTTCTTGATCACCCGGACAATTTTCTGCAGCTCATCCATAAGCTCGGTGCGGTTCTGCAAGCGTCCGGCGGTGTCGATCATCAACACATCCATGTCAGCTGCCTTGGCTTCCTGCATCGCGTCATAGGCAAGGCCCGCCGCATCCGATCCCACATCGCGGGCGATGACAGGACAGCCGGTGCGCTCACCCCAGACCTTCAGCTGGTCAATGGCTGCAGCACGGAACGTATCGCCAGCTGCCAGCATGACCTTCTTGCCTTCATCTCCGAGCTTTTGCGCCAGCTTGCCAATGGTCGTGGTCTTGCCTGCACCATTCACGCCAATCATCAGGATCACATGCGGGCCGCTTTCAGGCTTGGTGACAACCAAAGGCTGGGCAACCGGGCGCAAGACAGCTTCCACCTCGTCGGCCAGAATGGTTTTCACCTCTTGGTCACTCACTTCCTTGTTGTAGCGACCGTCAGACAGGCGATCGGTAATCGCCATCGCGGTTTCAACCCCAAGGTCGGCCTGAATGAGGATGTCTTCAAGATCCTGCAACGTATCATCATCAAGCTTGCGCTTGGTGAAAATGGCGCTGATCCCTTCCCCAAGTGCCCCTGACGAGCGGGACAGACCCTGCTTAAGGCGCTCAAACCAGGACAACTTCTTCTCTGGTTCCGATATTTCTGGCTCCAGTGTCTCTGGCTGCGTTGCGATCGCCTCGGCAACAATCGGCGCTTCAATGGCGGGATCTGCAACAACGAGATCTGGAACAACAGGATCCGGAGCATCCGTCTGTGGGACATCGGTTTCTGGGACACTGTCCGCTTCAACCGTCTCAACATCGGGCGCCAGTACAGGACCATCAACAGAAGCCTCTGCCGGTGCATCATCTGGGGCTTCATCTGAGGCTTCATCTGAGGCTTCATCTGGCACTTCGACGGCACCCTCACCAGTCGGGGCCTCAAAAGGAACAGCCTCATCGTCCTTATCCACCTCAGGCGCGTCCGGTTTATCAGATGCTTCGGGGGCCTGTTCTGCGGCAGCATCCTTTGCAGCCTCATCATCGGGGGCCGCATTTGGGGCCTCATCCTTAGAGGTCGCTTCCTCAGGGGTCGCATCTGGGGCCTTGTCATAAGACCCGAACAGAAAACGCGAAAGTTTTCCTTGTTTGGCCATGCTCCCACTCCTTTTGTCACTTCAGACTCCAGCCATCAGACCGGGCCATCACATCTTCAAATCCCGACAGCCAGCAAATGGCGATGGGTCGCATCTGCGATCCGGGCAGGAACGATATCCCCCGGCTCGCCAAAATCGATCTCGGTCAGGGTAAATTGCTCGGTGCGGGCCAAACCATTGCGCTCGACCAGCAACTGCACATCCCGCCCGATCTGGCCCTGCAAATGCCGCTTAAGAGCGGCTTCGCCCGCCTCGCGCAGGCGCTGCGCCCGCTCGCGGATCACAGGTCCCTTGACCGCAGGCATCCGCGCTGCAGGTGTACCGGGTCGAGCCGAAAAAGGAAAGACATGCAAATGCGTCAGATCGCATTCCTCGACAATATCAAGGCTGCGCTGGAACATGTCTTCGGTTTCGGTTGGAAAGCCGACAATGATATCCGCCCCGAACACCATATCAGGCCGCAGGGCCCGCACCTCCTTGCAGAAAGCAATCGAATGATCCCTGTCATGACGACGCTTCATGCGCTTGAGGATCATATTGTCACCCGACTGCAAGGACAGATGCAAATGCGGCATGAGCCGCGCTTCATTGGCGATGCAGTCCATCAGATCCGGATCGGCCTCAACCGAGTCGATCGACGAAATCCGCAAGCGCTCCAGCGAAGGCACATGCTTGAGGATCGATTTGACCAGCGAGCCCAGCTTTGGCTCCCCGGGCAGATCAGCCCCATAGGATGTGATATCAACCCCGGTCAGAACCACTTCACGATAGCCGTTATCGACCAGCTTGGCGATCTGATCAACCACCGGTCCCATTGCAACCGAGCGGCTGTTGCCACGGCCAAAGGGAATGATGCAGAAGGTACAGCGGTGATCGCAGCCATTCTGAATCTGGACGAAGGCGCGGGCGCGCCCTTCCAGCCCGTCAATCAAATGAAGCGCGGTTTCCCGCACGCTCATAATGTCATTGACCCGGATCTTCTCGGCCATCGGCACACCGAAATCGGGCACCGAGAGGTAGCTTTCCGACTTCAATTTATCGTCGTTGCCCAGCACCAGATCCACCTCATCCATTGAGGCAAAGCGTTCGCTCTCAGTCTGTGCAGCACAACCGGTTACGATAATCCGGGCGTTGGGATTGTCGCGCTTGGCACGGCGGATCTGTTGACGCGCCTGACGCACCGCCTCATTGGTCACCGCGCAGGTATTGACCAAAATGGCATTGTCGAGCCCCGCTTCGCTTGCCTGCTGCTTCATCACTTCGGATTCGTAGCTGTTGAGGCGGCACCCGAAGGTCAAAACCTTGATGCTCATCCGGCAAACTCCTGCGCATCCGCATCCAGCTCGTGCCAGCTCAGATCATCAAGATTGATCTCCCCGACATATTCAAGCTCCGTGCTGCCGGTCATCAGGATGTGATCGTCTGCTTCGCGCCATTCGATGGTCAGATCGCCACCGGGCAAATGCACCAGAACCTTGCGGTCGGTCAGCCGATTGCGATAGGCAGCAACCCCGGCCGCACACGCTGCCGTGCCACAGGCATCGGTCAGCCCGACGCCGCGCTCCCAGACCTTCAGCGTCAGCGCGCCGCGGTCATGCACCTGCGCCAGCGAAATATTGGCCCTTTCGGGGAAAATCATGTGATTTTCGAGCAACGGGCCGACCCGCTCCAGGCCATAGCTTTCAACGTCCCTGTCGACCCAGAAGATCGCATGAGGATTGCCCACATTGACCACAGACGGGGAATGCAGAACCGGTGCATCGATCGGTCCGACCTGCAGCTCAATTGCGCGGGTATCCTCAAACGGCTCTGCCAGTGGAATATCCTGCCAGCCAAATTTCGGCACACCCATATCGACGGTGACCATGTCTGGCGCACCGGCCCCGTGGGCCAGCAAATGGCCAACAACGGTCTGAACCGCAACCTGCGCTTTACCCGTCTCTTTCATCAGCAAGCGGCCAACACACCGGGTGGCATTGCCACAGGCTTCCACCTCACCGCCATCCGCATTGTGAATGCGCATGAAGACATCTGCCCCTTCGGGGGAATTTTCCAGCGTGATGAACTGATCACAGCCCGGGCCGGTTGCCGGATCGGCAAGCGCACGCACAGCTTCCCGCCCCAAGTGGGGCTTGGTCTTTCGCGCATCAATCACGATGAATGCGTTGCCAAGACCGTTCATTTTCAGAAACTGCAGACGAGTGGCCATAGTTTGAGCCGTTCCTTGATTGGTTATGCGTGCCGTCAGGGGTGTGAGAGGATGTCAAATTGTCAAGCCGACAAAAGCTACGCACGTTCGGCGGCTGAGTAGTCCCCTATATGGCGAAAAGCGCGGCAAATTACCACCCCAAACAATGCAAAGCTCCCTCCCGAAGCGCCGCAAATTGGCATAAATACAACAAAAACCGCACAAGGCAGAGCCCTGCGCGGTTTTAAAGATCATTTCCATGAGCAGCAATCGTCTGGTCAGCCCTTCAGACCCGCCAGCATCACATTCGACAAACGCTGGGCAAAGTCCGCCGGATTGGCCGGATGCTCTCCGTCAAGGATCAGGGCCTGATCAAGCAGCAAATGCGCCCCATCCGTCAGTGTGGCCTTGTCAGAGGCGGCTTCCAGCTGTTTTGCCAGAGAGAGGATCAACCCGTGATCGGGATTGACCTCAAGGATCGGCTGCAGACCCGGTTGCGCCCCTTGCTGGCCGCGCATCAACTTCTCAAAGCGACGGTCCGGGCCAAAGTCAGGCGCAACAATACAGACCGGGCTGGTGGCCAGACGAGAAGAAACCCGCACATCGGACACGGCCTCCCCAAGCGTCTCCTTGACGAAGGACACCAGAGCCGCAACAGCGCCCTTGTCCTTGGCCTCTTCCTCTTCATTTTTCTTGTCGTCCTGCTCGCCTTCCTTGGCTGGCTTGGCGATGGCATCAAGATCCTCGGCCCCTTGCGAGATCGACTTGAAGCCCTTGCCTTCATAGCCCAGCGCAGTCTGCACCCAGAAGGCATCGACCGCGTCGCTCAGCAACAGAACTTCCACATCGCGCGCCTGATACCCTTCGAGCTGCGGACTGGCCAGAATGGCCTCCTTGCTGTCGCCAAGAGCATAATAGATCGCAGTCTGGTTCTCTTTCAGCCCTTCGATATAGTCGGCCAGCGTGCGGCTCTCGCCCTTGGTGGTATCAAAGCGGACCAGCTTGAACAGCTGATCGCGACGCTCGGGATCTTCATAAAGCCCTTCCTTGATCACTGCGCCAAAGGCCTGCCAGAGCGAGGCAAATTTTTCTGCATCTTTCTTGGCCAACTTTTCAAGCTCGGACAGCACGCGATTGGTCACGCCCTTGGAAATGGCAGTGAGGATCGGATTGTCCTGAAGCATCTCGCGCGAAATGTTGAGCGGAATATCCTCGCTGTCGACAATGCCGCGCACAAAACGCAAATAGGCTGGCAGGATTTCCGCATCATCGGTGATAAAGACCCGGCGAACATAGAGCTTGATGCGGCCCTTGCGGTTCGGATCGAACAGATCAAACGGTTTATGCTCAGGCACGAAGGCCAGCACATTATATTCGGTGCGCCCCTCGGCGCGGTAATGGATCGTCAGGGCCGGATCATCGAACTGACCAGAGCTATATTGATAGAATTCTTTATATTGCTCGTCGGTGATATCCGACTTCGCCTTGGTCCAGAGTGCAGACCCGTCAGTCAGCTCTTCCTCTTCCAGCGCCTTGCTTTCATCATCAATCCGCATCAAACGGATCGGCACGGGTACGTGGGAGGAATAGTCTCTCACAATCCGGCGGATCGACACCGCATCGGCAAGGCTCTTCTCGTCCTCCTTGAGGTGAAGAACGATCTTGGTGCCGCGCGGCAGAGCCTCATCCTCATTGGCAGGAGCAATCTCATAGGATCCTTCCCCGTCGGAAATCCAGCGCCAGGCTTCTGTTTCACCGGCCCGACGGGAGACGACCTCCACCTTGTCAGCCACCATGAAGGCGGAATAGAAGCCAATCCCGAACTGGCCGATCAGCGCCGACCCATCGTCGCCACTGGCCAACTGATCGAGAAAGGCGCGGGTGCCAGAGCGGGCAATGGTGCCCAGATTGTCGATCAGCTCCGCCTTGCTCATGCCGATGCCGTTATCGGCAACAGTCAGCGTGCCCGCTTCACCATCCGATGACAACGTGATCTTGAAATCCGGGTCATCCTTGGTCAGATCACTGTTGGTCAGTGCTTCATGGCGTAGTTTCTCGCATGCATCCGCCGCATTTGAAATCAGCTCACGCAGAAAAATTTCCTTGTTGGAATAAACCGCATGAACCATCAGATGAAGCAAACGGGAGACCTCGGCCTCAAAGGAATGGGTCTCTGTTGCTGTTTCTGTCTGGGTGTCTTGGTCAGACATGGTCAGATCCTTCCTGTTTTCCAATCAATTCGGGCCAGCAATGGCCCGGTCATCATTCACGCACCTCAAGTCACTCGATGCCAATCCCGACAAGACCGCCATGGCTCGGCATTCAGTGAGGAGTTTGACAGAGCATCTAGCAACCCCGACCAAGGCTTTCAAGATGGGACAAGGCCGCAATAGACACAAAAAAAACGGGATGCCGTGAGGCACCCCGATAAGGAGCTGTTGGGATGTTGAAGCGCGGATGGAGTGATCAGCCAATTTCCTGACAAGCTGACCGAGCCCGATGCTGCTGGTATTTTCCCGGCTTTGGTCGGACCAGTAAAACACAGACGGACTTTTTCAAATGCTCATCAAAGGGGGCAGAGGCGAGCATTCAAAAACCACCGCGTGACAACAGTTATTATATTGGGTGAGAGTGATGGTCTTCCAAGGGCCGAAATAAGGCAATTTTGTGATTTTAGTCAGAAAAATCAATTGACTATGAATATTCTGTAATCTTTCAATCCTGCCCCGAAACCGTCCCCAGAACCAAACCTGAGAACCCGGCTCCAGATCCCAGCCCCTTGCCAAGCCGCCTGTTTGAGGCGATCATGAAAACACACCCATCAGACCCTATATGTAGAGACCAGACTGAACAGGGACGGACCCATGATGTAAGGCCGCTGACAGACAAGGAGAATCGATTGCTCGATAACAGTGATGAAAGCGTGAGAGGAACGGCGCCAGACAGGCCCGCCACCGTCATTGGCCATTCCCAGATGGCACCATCAACCCCGCCGCAAATTTGCTTCAACCGGGTGGAATTGATGGCGATCCTGAATGTCTATGGCCGCATGGTCGCCGCCGGAGAAATGCGCGATTACGCCATCGACACCCTGAAGGACAGGGCAATTTTCTCCATCTTTCGGCGCACCAGCGAAATGCCGCTTTATCGCATCGAGAAACATCCCAAACTGGCCCGCAAGCAAGGGGCCTTTGTGCTGGTTTCCCAACAGGGCCAAATCCTCAAACGTGGCCACGATCTCCGCCCGATCCTTGCCTTGCTCAATCAAAAACTGATGAAACTGGTAGAAAAGTGACCGGTCGCCTCTCAGGCTGACCCATAGCATTCAATCCGCTCATACCCCGGGAAATGCGAAGAATAGGCGCATAGCCAAAGAAAAAGCCGCCCCGAATGGAGCGGCTTTCATATTCTTCAAGCTGGTATCAAGACTATTCGCGGTTGCCGAACAGCTGCAGCAGCATCAGGAACAGGTTGATGAAGTCCAGATAGAGGCGCAGAGCGCCCATAATGGCTTTCTTGCCTGCAGTATCAGCGCTGTCGCCTTCAAAATACATTTCCTTGATCTGCTGGGTGTCATAAGCGGTCAGGCCAGCAAAGACCAGAACGCCAATCACAGAAATGGCAAACTGAAGAGCGTTGGAGCCAAGGAAGATATTGACGATCGACGCGATCACGATGCCGATCAGACCCATCATCAGGAAGCTACCCATACCGGACAGGCTCTTGGTGGTGGTGTAACCATACAGGCTAAGACCAGCAAAGGACGCTGCGGTAATGAAGAAGACCTGGGTGATGGACTGGGCGGTGAAGACCGCAAAGATCGAAGCCAGCGAAATGCCCATCAGGGCCGCATAGCCCCAAAAGACCATCTGGGCCGTGCCTGCGCTCATTTTCTGAATGCGGAAGCTCAGGAACATCACCAATGCAAATGGCGCGAACATGATGACCCACTTCAGCGGGCTGGCAAACAGGGTGGCACCCAGCTGGGTATAGCCAACTACCTTGCCATCGACGACACCAAAGGCCATCGAATAGGTAACATAAGCCAACAGGCCAGTCACACCCAGTGCAATGGCCATATAATTGTAGACCTTGAGCATGTAGCTGCGCAGGCCCTGATCAATCTGAGCCATCTCGGCGGCACGGCCGCTCAGATGTGCGCCCTGACGGAAATCATTCGACATGGTTTCTCCTCAAAAACTCGAAAGTTATCACGGTCTGGCGGCTCGTCGGGTCTACCGACAATGGGACGAGCGAAGCCATCTTCGTTCCTTAAAACGACGTATGTACATTATATGGTAGCCTTTGGCATCAAGCTCAAGCCCTTTTTCGAACCAGCCTGCGATTCAGGTCCTAAGGTTACGAGAATTTAATGCCATCCTCGCAACTTGCCAGAGAAATGTCTGAAAAACACGTGATACCCTGCAAAAAACAATCTTTTCTTAACCATTCCTGAGTACGCGCGCAGGTTTCTTGTTCAGGCTTGACCATGTGCCAATGAGACCCAGCACCACCGTCGCCGTCATTGCCAGCAACACTGCGACCAGGGCTGCCACCGGCTGCCACACGAAAGGCATATCCATCACCTGGGTCAAAACCAGATAGGCGGCCCCATGGCCGATGCCAAGAGCAAACAGAGCCGTGACCAGACCCAACAAACCATATTCAAGGCTATAGGCCGACAAGACCTGCCGACGACTGGCCCCAAGGGTCTTGAGGATCACTGCATCATATATTCGCTCCCGCTGCCCCGCCGCCAAAGCGCCAGCCAGCACCAGTATCGAGGCAAGGATCGCCAACGAAGAGGCCGCTCGCATGCCCCACGCCAATTGTCGCACCAGATCGTTGACCCGGTCAAGCGCCTCGCCAACCCGCACCGTCGTCACGGTGGGGAAGTCCCTGATCACCGCCTTCATCACATCCGCTTCCTGCGTGCGAATGGCTTGCGGCGATCTTGCGCTTGCCGGATCCAGAGACAGGGTTGCCAAATGGGCATGGGGGGCACCAGCAAAAGTATTGGGCGAGAAGACCATCACGAAATTGATCGCCATCGACTGCCATTCCACCTGCCGCAAATTGCTGATTTCGGCCGTGATCGTCCGCCCCAGCACATTGACCGACAGACTGTCACCAATTGCCAGACCCAATTCATTGGCCAACTCATAATCGAATGACACCAGTGGCTTGCCGGAATAATTCTTCGGCCACCATTGGCCTTCCATCAGGACGGAATTTTCCGGCAGATCCGCAGAATAGGTAATGCCGCGATCACCACGCAACACCCAGCGGGCTCCGTCCGGCGCGTCATAGTCGCTTGCCGGAATGCCTTTCAGCTCGGTCAAACGCCCTCGCAACATCGGCACCCGCTCGCGCTCACCATTGGGAGCAAGGGCATCAAGCCGCGCTTCAAAGCGTTCAACTTCGTTATTCTGGATATTGACGAAAAAGAAATTCGGCGCTTTTTCCTGCAAATTGCCGGTCAGTTGGTTCTGCAAATTGAGATCAATCAGCACCAAGGTGACCAGCAAACTCAGACCAAGCCCGAGCGACAAAGCCACCGACGGGGTCAGCGCACCGGGCCGATGCAAATTGGCAATTGCCAGACGCGGCACCACCCGACGGATACGCGGCAGGCGCTTGGCCCCTTGCATGATGGCAAAGGCAATCAGCCGCAGCAGCGCAAAGACAATCACCATCCCGACCAGAAAGCCGACCGCCACCATGGTCACTTTCGCCGTCGCCAGCACCAGCCCAACCAGCAAGGCCCCAAGCGCCAGCGAAATCAGCCAATCCACCCGACTGGCATGATAACGCACCGGGGCGATCTGATCGCGAAAGAGAGCCGTTGCCGGAATGGAACGCGCCCGGAGCAAAGGTCGGATGGAGAAAAGCAACGCTGCCAACAGCCCGAACAGAGCCGCAAGCCCCAGCTCCTGCGGGTGCCACAAGGCCGAGGAGAGCGGCAGATTGTCCGGCACCACCAATGCCATGCCAAAGGGAACAAGCGCGGCAATCCCTAAACCGATGGCAATGCCCAGCATCGCAATCATTAGAATTTGCGCCAGATAGATGGCAACAATCAACCATCCCGGCGCACCAAGGCATTTATAACTGGCAATGGTATTTTGCCGCGACTGGATGAAGGCATGCACAGCGTTGGCAATGCCAACACCCCCGGTGATCAGCGACGCCAGTCCCACCAAGACAAGGAATGAGGCAAACCGGTCGATATTGCGCTTGAGGCCCCGCGCGGCATTGGCGCGCGACTGGATGCGCCAGCCATTGTCCGGATAGGCTTGCTTGATTTGCTCGATGACCGCTTCAATCTGGGAAAGATCCGGTGAGCCATCCATCGCCACCCGGCCCGTCCAGCGAACAATCGCGCCGGGCTGAACCAAATCGGTCTCACTCAGATCTTCAAGCGACATTAACAGACGCGGCCCGAGCGCCAGCCCGGTGGCCAGCGCATCCGGTTCGGTGGTGATCACATCAGCAATGATAAAGCGCTTGACGCCGACCATCAGCGGATCACCAACCTTGAGACCGAGGCGATTAAGCAGCAGCGGATCCACCAGCAATTGATCCTTCGCCAGCCCCTTGCCTTGGGCGGTTTCCAGCGTGCCAACCATCGGATAGGCATCATCCACCGCCTTGATCTCGACCAGCATCTGCTCGGATTTATCTTCCCTGCTGGCCATCGCTCGCAAGGTGGCCACTTCGCCAAAGCGGCCAAATTGACCAAGAAAGGCCCGCTGCTCATCATTGACCCGGGTATGGATCGCCGACAGGGACAGATCACCCCCCAAAATCACGCGCCCCTGCTCTTCAAGGCCACCGGTCAGCGTACGCGAGGCTGAACCAACCGCCCCGATAGCCGCCACCCCGAGGGCAATACAGGCAAGAAAAATATAAAATCCGGAAAGCCCTCCGCGCATTTCGCGAAAGGCAAAACGAAAGGCAAGCTTGATCCACGCCATCATGCTGCGCGGTGGGGTGACAAAGGCACCATGCCGGGCATCTGCCGAAGCGGTCTTGTCAACCATCTGATCCATTCCCGGCTCCCTGGCTTTCTGCTGCTGCAGTGGCATTCTCTTGCTCGTCTTCGACCAGCTGGCCAGACTTCAACCGCACCACCCGCTCGCAGCGATCCGCCAGATTGGGATCATGGGTCACCAGCATCAAAGTCATGCCCCGCTCTTTATGCAGTCGGAACATCAGATCGGAAATTTCCTTGCCGGTCTCGGCATCGAGATTGCCCGTCGGTTCGTCGGCGATCAGGATTGCTGGCCGCGGTGCAAGCGCCCGGGCAATCGCCACCCTTTGCTGCTCGCCACCTGACATTTCCGCCGGGTAATGATGGATCCGCGACCCAAGACCAACGGCTTCCAGTTCGGCTTTGGCCACATCATAGGCATCGCTTCGCCCGGCCAATTCCAGCGGAATGGCAGTGTTCTCGAGCGCTGTCATGGTTGGAACCAAATGAAAAGACTGAAAAATGATGCCGATTTCCGCTCCGCGAAAGCGCGCCAGCGTGTCTTCATCCATCGCCGACATGTCACTGCCATCCACCAGCACCTTGCCCCGATCGGCCTGTTCCAGCCCCGCCATCACCATCAACAGGGTCGATTTGCCCGACCCAGACGGTCCCACAAGCCCAACCGATTGGCCGCGTGCAATATCAAGCTCGATTCCGCGCAGGATATCGACCCGTGAATGACCCGACCCCAGACTGAGAAACACGTCATGCAGGGAAATGATGACAGGATCCAGACCAGACTGTGAGGGGGAGACGGAAGGACGGTCACTAAGGGCAACAGCAGAGGATGAAGTCACGTTGATCATATCCTATATTAAGGGCAAGCCTTGATCTGTCGCGCAGGACAGCTACGTAAACAAAATAGTTTCCCTTATATGGGAAGCCGACAGTGAGATTCAACAAACACGCCTTTGCCACCGGACGAGATCATTCATGCCCCAAGCACCAAAGCCTTTGAGACCCCGCCACCAAGCCCCTCTGAGACCTCGGGCAAAAGCAGCATCAGCGAACCTGACCCCTCTTATACGGTTGACGCTCGCATTCAGCTTGCTCCTGATTTTGTTTTTTGCCAGCCTTACGCGCCTGCATGCAGCAGAACCGGTGCGCATTCTGGTTTTCGGAGACAGCCTTTCCGCCGGTTATCAATTACCCTCAGGCAAGGGGTTCACAGATCAGTTGCAAAAAAGCCTGACAAAAAAGGGCTTGGCGGTCGAGGTGATCAATGCGGCGGTGTCGGGCGACACCAGCGCCAACGGCCTGTCGCGCCTTGACTGGTCGACCCCGGACAATGTCGATCTCGTGATACTGGAGCTGGGTGCCAATGATGCGCTTCAGGGCCTGCCCGTTGACAAAACAAAGGCCAACCTTGCCGCGATGATCGAAAAATTCCGCGCCAAAGGCGCCAAGGTTGCCCTGATGGGCATGAAAGCTCCACCCAATATGGGCCAGAGCTTTGTCTCTTCCTTTGATGCAATCTATCTTGCCCTCGCCAAAGAGATGAGCGTTCCTTTGTTGCCCTTTTTCCTTGAAGGCGTTGCCGGAGATCCCTCTCTCAACCTTGCTGACGGCATCCACCCCAATCCCCAAGGCATTGAAATCATCGTCAGCAATGTTGCGCCTTTCATCATGGACATAGTAAAAGACCTGAACTGATCAGGCCAACAACACGCTCTGATCTCCCGAATGCAAGAGTTTCATGTCCCGCACCACCCCCACCTGATTTCGCGGGACAGACACCACACCGTTAGCGGTCCGACAGGCTCGGACCTGTTCGCCAGAATATGAATTGGATGCCTTTATGGAAATGAGAAAACTTGGTCGCACCGACCTTGACGTCAGTTGTCTGTGCCTTGGCACCATGACCTGGGGAGAACAAAACACCCAGGCCGAAGGCTTCGAACAAATGGATTATGCCACGGAAAATGGCATCAACTTCTTTGACACCGCAGAGCTCTATGCCATTCCGCCAAAACCTGAAACCCAGGGCAGAACCGAAGAAATTATCGGCAACTGGATGCACGAAAAGGGCAACCGCGACGAAATCGTTATCGCCTCCAAAGTCATTGGTCGCAGCGGCATGACCTGGTTCCGCGAAGATGGCTCCTCAGGCCAACTGAACCGCGACCAGATCAACGAAGCCGTCAATGCAAGTCTGAAGCGGCTCAAAACCGACTATATCGACCTCTACCAGATCCATTGGCCGGACCGGAACGTCACCCAGTTCGGCGCCAACCCGATTGTATATGCCCATCCGGACCCGGCAGAAGACGAAAATTCCATCGCCGAAATTCTCGATGTGATGAATGATCTGGTCAAGGCGGGCAAAATCCGCCATTTGGGCCTGTCCAACGAAAGCGGCTGGGGCACCATGCGTTTTGTGACTGAGGCCGAAGCCGGCAACGGCCCGCGGGTCGTCTCGGTTCAGAATGCCTATAACCTGTTAAACCGCACCTTCGAGGTGAATATGGCCGAAATCGCCATGCGCGAGAATATCGGCCTGCTGCCATATTCGGTGCTCGGACAGGGCTTTATCACTGGCAAATATCTCGATGGCAAACGTCCTCACGGTGCGCGAACAACCCTGTTTGATCGCCAGCAACGCTACACGACACCGGGCTCTGAGCCAGCCATTCGCGGCTATCTCAAAGTGGCCGAGGACTTCAATGTCGACATCGCGCAATTGTCCATCGCCTTTGCCACCTCGCGCCCCTTTGTCACCTCGACCATCCTTGGCGCAACCACCCTTGATCAGCTCAAGACCGATATTGCAGCCCACGACATGGTGGTGAGCGAAGAGATGGAAGACGCCATCAATGCGGTCCATATGGTTCACGCCAATCCTTGCCCGTAAGCGGGCATAAAAGCGCCAAAAACAGCCAAGGGCCGCCCCTCTGAAGTGAGGCGGCCTTTTTCTTTTCTCCACTGCCGCACATGGGAAAACACGCTTTTACGGCAGCGTCACATATTTTGCGTTATTCTCATCGCGTGACAGATCTGAAGTGATTCGACCGACATTTGCATCAGACTATCAAACGCTTATGTGCCGATCTTTTCATCTGGAACACTGCCTTCCGGTCACGCCGACACAGACGTCGTGCCCCCACATCCAGCACGGGAGCGAAATGATGCCACGCTTGTTTGCCGGTTTGGAAATCCCCCCTTCGATCAGCACTCTGCTGTCTTTGCAAAAGGGTGGCCTCTATGGTGCCCGCTGGGTGGATCAGTCCAACTATCACATCACACTGCGTTTCATGGGCGATGTTGACTATGCGCTTGCCAATGAAATTGTCTTCCAGATGTCCCAGATTCAATTTCCCGAATTCGATCTCGCCCTGCGCGGCTTTGGCGCCTTTGGATCAAAAAAGCCCCATTCGGTCTTTGCAGCGGTGCAGAATAATGAAGATCTCTATCTGCTCCACCGTGAGCTGGAACGGCGGATGAACAAGATCGGCCTGAAGCCTGACAAGCATGACTATACGCCTCATGTCACCCTCGCCCGACTGAACAAAAATGCCGAAGCGATAGACGTGGCCAATTATCTGGCAATGCGAGGTGATTTCCGCACCGAACAATTCAGTGTGCCGCGCTTCGTGCTTTATTCCGCCAAGGACAGCATCGGCGGCGGCCCCTATGTGATCGAGGAAACCTTCGACCTCTTGTAAGACCTTGAAAGCTGGAAGCTCATCGACAGCGGGCGACGAGCCCCTCGCTCGCCCGGTCAATCATGCGATAAACCGCCTCAAAGCCGCGATCCCCGCCGAAATAGGGGTCGGGCACCTCATCAAATCCCAGATCGTCAGCAACCCCACAATAATCCAGATAGAGTGCCAGCTCTGCGATCCCGTCGCTGGGTTGAATGGCCTTGAGATCCGCCAGATTGTCCTGATCCATCGCCAGGATCAGCTCAAAATCGTAAAAATCCTGCCGACTCACCTTGCGCGCCCGCAAATCGTCCATCTCCACCCCATGCTGTCTGGCAATGCCGACTGAGCGGCGATCCGGCGGGTTGCCCACATGCCATGGCCCGGTGCCACAACTATCAAGCCGAACCTGACGCTCCAGCCCCGCCTCGCGCAGCTTGTGGCGCATCACCCCTTCGGCCAAAGGAGAGCGACAAATATTGCCCAAACAGACAAACAGAATGGATTGGATGCCATGCGCCATGCTGGTCAGCCCCGCTTTGTGGTGGTCATAGCCTGAGCGTGAGAGGCTCACTCGATCAGGATTATTGCGTCCCAATCTAGCCCTGCTAAAGCATCGCCGCAACAGGGGCAAGTTGTGTTTGGAAAAGCGTGGAGCTTCACCAAAGACAAACCGTTTGAATATCATACTTTTTGCCCCAAAAAGCACTCTATCTTTACCATTTGACTTTCGACTTCTTTAATTATTTTCTTATAACTTTACTCCGCACATGACGGAGAAAATGATGGCATATTATATCGGTGATAGAGATCTGGAAAAACACCTGCTCACCTTTCTGATGGAATCGTCCCATCAAGGTATGTCGCTGGTCAGCAGCTCGATGGAAGTCTTGTTCATCAACAAGGCCGCCTGCCATATGCTTGGATTGAGCGCCGATGTCATCAAGGAAAATCCGTCCCTTGAATATATAATGCGCTATCTTGCCGATCGGGGCGTCTATGGCCCCGGTGACCCGGAAATGCTGGTCAAAGAAGTGCTTGAATCTGCGTGGAATTTAAAAGCCACCGATATGGAACGCGAACAACCGGACGGGCGCATCATCCGCATGCAGCGAACCCCGCTGGGACAGTCTGGCTTCGTCACCATCTATAGCGATGTTACCGATCAGCGCACCTATGAGGCCAATCTTGAAGCCACACAGTATGAGCTGGAAATAAAGCTTGAGCATAGCCTTGATGAAGTCAATTATCACCGTGATCTTCTGGTCAATGCCATGGATGCGATCAATGATGGCCTGATCGTCTTTGACGAAAATGATCATCTGGTGTTGGCCAACAAACGCATGCAGGATCTCTACCCTTCCCTGCGCCGTCATCTTTTGCACCATTCCCACATCGACAGAATCGAAGGCTTCAGCCTACCCGATGCGCCGCGCCCCGAGGACGATGCAGCGAACCTGTATTTCAGCAGTGAGCACAAGCTGCATGACGACAATTGGTACCGCATCAACCATTCACCCACGGTCAATGGCGGGCGCATTGCGATCTTTTCCGATGTCTCGGTCTACAAGGATCAGACCATCAAGCTGCAAGACCATACCAACCAACTGGTCAAACTGCTGCAAAAGGAAATCACGCTCTCGGAAACCCAGCGCGAATTCGTCTCGATGGCCTCCCACGAATTCAAGACCCCGCTCGCCATCATCGACAGCAACGCCCAGCGTATTCAGCGCAAGATCGGGCAGATGCCGGATGACCGTTTACGCGAACGGATTGGCAATATCCGCGACTCCGTGCAACGCATGCAATATCTGATCAACCGCTTCATGGATTTCTCGACCGATGAAATCACCGGCATGAAGGCCGATCCCAAGCGACAGCCATTCAGGGGTGCGTTGGAGAAATTGTGCATGTCCCATCGGGAGATGGGTGAGGATTGCAACATTGTCTGGGACCTTGATGCCCTACCGCAATTCGCTCAATTCGACCAGAATCTACTCGATCAATGCGTCAGCAACATCCTCTCCAATGCCATCAAATATTCCGAACCACAGGCTCCAATCAAGGTGACCGGTGAACGCACTGAGCGCTATTTGAAAATCCGCGTTGAGGATCAAGGCGTTGGCATTCCAAAAGCGGAAATGTCCAAGATCTTCAAAAAATATTTCCGCGCCTCAACCTCCAGCGGCATTGCAGGCACCGGCATCGGCCTCAATTTTGCACAGATGGCCCTCAAAGAGCATGGCGGTCATATCGAGGTCGCCTCAGAGGTCGGCGTTGGCTCCTGCTTCACGATTTTCCTGCCTGCCAAACTGGCTATCGATGAACAAGAAGAAGACACAGTCCCGGCCCGGGCCGTATCCTGACGGAGAAACACAATGACGGCGAGAATTTTGTGCGTCGAAGACGAAGCATTACTGCTTGATGATATTGTAGAAGAAATGCAGGAAGAGGGCTATGAGACCTTGAAGGCCCACAATGGCAAGGAAGCCATTGAAATCCTCAAGCATGAAACCGTCGACCTCGTTCTCTGCGACATCATGATGCCGCTGATCGATGGACTGACCACGCTCAAGCTCGTGCGCGAACGCCTGCCACAACATAATGAGGTGCCGTTCATTTTTCTCACGGCCAAGGCAACCCGCGAAGACATTCTTGCTGGCAAGCGGATGGGCGCCGACGACTATCTCACCAAACCCATCGATTATGATCTACTGCATGCCACCGTGAAAGCCCGCCTGGATCAGGTGTATAGATTCCGCAACACCAATGACGAACGCCTCAAGCGCATCTACAATGCGCTCAAGGAAAAACAAAGCGATCAGGCGCCCTTGTCTGTCGCGCTGGTGGCCAAATCCCATTCCTACATCGCTCCGATTGAGCAGGGCCTGAAAGAAGTGGGCTGTATGGTCGAATTCATTCAGGAAGAGCATCTTTCAAAGCGCAAGGATGCTGTAGAGCAAAATGACCTTTGCTTCCTGCTCTATAGCAAGGTGGTGCATTTCTATCTGTCCGGCCTGCTCAATGCCCCCAGAAGCCATGGTCGCGGCATGATGGTCCTTTTGTGCGACGACAAAGTGGATTCCGAGCTGAAAAAGGCTCTGGTCGACATGGGCATTGGCCGGACGATCGACTATCCCTTCCCACCGGTCAAGATTTTCAAGATCATCATGTCGGCGATGCAACACAAATAGCGCGCGCTCACCCCGCCTCCCCATGATCAATCCCGTTGGGACAGGCCTCGCCAGAGGGCTTGATCCATCAGACCAATGCAGCATATGGTCCATTCTTAACGGCGTCCGAGCCGCAAACGCTACTTCCTTATCGATCAGACCCATGACGCATGGCCGCAACAGCCCCCTATCAAGGCCAGAGCGGCTCGCTTGAGGGTGAGGGCACCATCATGAAAAACAAACTGCAGCTCATTACGTATGTGGATCGCCTGAGCGGTGGCGGGGTCGCTGACCTCGACAATCTCCTCAATGGTCCCTTGGCAGGTTTGTTCGGCACAGTGCATCTATTGCCTTTCTTCGACCCCTATGACGGCGCTGATGCCGGCTTTGACCCCAAGGATCATACAATCGTTGACCCGCGACTTGGCACCTGGGACGATGTCCGCCAACTGTCCCGGAGCCACGACATCATGGCCGACCTGATCGTCAATCACGTTTCGGCAGAAGGGGCAGCCTTTCAGGATTTCATCGAGAAGGGCAATGCCTCCGACTATGCGGAGCTGTTTCTCAGTTACGCCTCAGTCTTTCCCGAAGGGGCCACCGAACAGGACCTGATGGCGATCTATCGCCCCCGCCCCGGCCTGCCCTTTACCTATGTAACCTTGAAGGACGGCACGAAGCGGCTGATCTGGACCACCTTTACGGCCAATCAAATCGACATTGATGTCCATAGTGCAAAAGGCGCGGCCTATCTTGAGCAGATCCTCGACACATTCGCTGCGTCCGGCATCACCGCCATCCGGCTCGATGCAGCGGGATATGCCATCAAGAAGCCGGGCACCAGTTGCTTCATGATCCCTGAGACCTATGATTTCCTTGAAGCCTTGACCAGCAAGGCCAAGGCACGCGGCATGGAAGTTTTGGTCGAGATCCATAGCTATTATCAGGATCAGATCGCCATCGCCCAGAAGGTCGACCGAGTCTATGACTTTGCCTTGCCACCCCTCTTGCTCCACGCGCTCTTTACCGGTGAGGCCAATCCGCTTGCAAACTGGCTCGAAGTCAGCCCGCGCAATGCGTTGACCGTGCTCGACACCCATGACGGCATCGGCGTGATTGATGTCGGCGAAGCGTCCGACGGTCGCCCCGGTCTGCTTGAACCCCATGCCATTGATCAGCTGGTTGAGACCATGCATGAACGCACCGGCGGCACATCACGCAAGGCCACCGGCGCGGCTGCGTCCAATCTCGATCTCTATCAGGTGAATTCCACCTATTTCGATGCCCTTGGCCGACGCGATCAAGACTATCTGATCGCCCGCGCCGTGCAATTCTTCGCTCCCGGCATCCCGCAAGTTTATTATGTGGGGCTGCTCGGGTCCGAAAACGACATGGACTTGCTCGCCCGTACCAAGGTTGGCCGCGATATCAATCGCCATTATTTTGCCGAAGGCGAAGTGGTTCACGCCATGGACAGCCCGATGGTCCGCGCTTTGATAGAGCTGATCCGCTTCCGCAATGACCACCCGGCCTTTGATGGCACCTTCTCACTGGACCAGCCCGAGCCGTCAAAACTGGTCCTGAGCTGGAAGCATGATGAGGCCAGCGCCAGCCTGAGTGTCGATTTTGCTGCCCTCAAGGCGCATATCCATCACACCACCAAGGGTGAAGAAGGCATTTTGGTGATCGCTCCGAAGACTTCCTGATCGACCAGGAAAACAACATGTCCCCAGTAACGAGACCTGCACGCAAACAAAATGCGGGACAAGCCACCCTTCCGTCCACCAACGCTATTTGTCACAAAACGATCAAAACGAAACGGCGGCAATCAGCCAGAGCACGGCTAGATCGATCTCTGAGGGGACTTCTCCACGCTTGGTGCTCCGAATTTATCGCTTTCTGTCCATCATCTCAGGCCTGATATGTGATGCCATACGAAACAGCAAATAAGGCTTTTCTGTTCACTCACGGCAGCAGGCTTCTCTTATCTCCATGAAATAGCGGTATAATTGTGATTTTTCACAACGCTCGCCATATCCATCTAACCGTCAAAACTGCGCTTCACCCGGCCTTCAATTCCACCCGATTTGCGCGTCAATCAGCAATTCCAAAAAACAACAGCTTTTGAGCGTAATTGTCACTTCATGTTTGTTTCATGGAATTATTATGACATTTTTTGTGAGAAATGACCATTTATAAGTATTTTTACTGATAGTCTATGATCGTTTATCGCCGTACTGTTGCCTCTGACAGAAACCGCTTGGCAGGTCTATGCGCATTGGGAGGTGCCTGACCATCTGGCCTCTCATAGTGGCCTGCCGGGATTGTGGAGGAACCCTATGTCCGCAGAAAGACCATGCATCGGTGTCGTCGCACTGGGCCGACCAACCTTCGACGTGCCCTTTGCGCAAGAGATTCTGGCCAAAGCCTGGGCATCCCTTGAAAGCCTCGATGCCGATCTCATCGGCAAACCGGAGCTTCTGTTTGATGCCGACGCAGTCCTCGATGCCCTGCCCGCGCTCAAAGCGCAAAAGCTCGACATGCTGCTCCTCTTGCAGGTGACCTTTACCGACGCAACCATGACCGTTGAACTGGGCAAGCAGATCGGTGCACCACTGGTGATGTGGTCCTTTCCCGAAGCACGGACCGGCGGACGCTTACGGCTCAATTCCTTCTGCGGGGTTAATCTCGCGAGCCATGCCTTGAGCCGCAACGACCTGACCATTGATTATATCCACGCAGACGCTGACAACCCCAAAGCCATCGAGGACATTGCCCTGTTGGCCAAGGCAGGCGCCATCGTCCACGAATTGCAGGGTGCCAAGCTGAAGCTGGTCGGGGAGCATCCTGATGGATTTGATGCCTGCAACTTCAATGAGCAGGAGCTTCATTGCCGATTTGGCATTGATGTCGACCGCATCGGCATCAGCGATTTCATCAATGAAGTCAAAGATTTGCCTGACGAAGTCGCGGACGCACCCTATGAACGCCGCAAGGCCCAGTTCCCCAATCTGGGCGAGCTGGACCAGGAGGCCACCCGCAAGACCCTCAAGATCTACTCCAAGCTGCGCACGGAAGCCGACGAGAAAGGCTATAAAGGCGTTGCAGTGCGTTGTTGGCCGGACTTTTTCATCGAATATGGCTGCGCGGCCTGCGGAGCGCTGGCTCTGCTCAATGAAGACCACACCCCGGCAGGTTGCGAAGCGGACATGATGGGGGTCGTCACCTCCCTCACCCTGCAACAAGCCTCTGGCAACTCGGTCTTCAACACCGATCTGGTCGACGTCAACACCGAGGATGACACCATCGTCTTCTGGCATTGCGGACAGGCTCCCATTGACATGGCTGACAAAGATCAGACCATTCAGGGCGCCATCCATTCCAACCGCAAAATGCCGCTTCTCTCCGAATTCGCCCTCAAACCGGGCCGCATCACCATGGCGCGTTTCTCCCAAGGCCACGGCAAGCTGCGGCTGATCCTCGCCGGAGCCGAGATGATCAAGGCGCCCCTTGCCTTTTCCGGAACCGCCGGCACCGCCAGACCGGATGTACCGGTCAAGACTTTCCTTGACCGGATGATCAATGAGGGTCTGGAGCACCACACGGCACTCACCTATGGCGACCATCGCCCGATCATGCGTGCCATTGCCAAGCGCCTTGGCATCGAGGTCGTCGAATTGACCTGACCAACAGGGCAAAGCCTTCGGACGGGCGGCTTACCGCCCATCCGCCAAAGTCACACGGCATGCTTGAAAAAGGGATAGCACAATGCTTGCAGCGCTCGAAAAGGGTCTTAACAGGATCAACAGCCCCATCGGCAAACTGGGCAGCTGGATTGGCGGGTCGATGCTGGTCATCATGACCGTCATTGTGCTGCTGCAGATCCTGTTCCGCTATGTTCTCAACACCCCCCTTAGCTGGACCGACGAAGCCTCCCGCTTCCTGATGATCTATATGGTCTATCTCTGCCTGCCGATCATCTATCTGCAGGACAAGAATATTGCCATGACCTTCCTGCTTGATGCTTTGGACAACACGCGGGTCAAGCATCTGCTGATGATCCTCATCCATTGCCTTGCGATCCTCACCTTTCTTATCTGGATCAAGTTTGGCTATGACTTCTTCGCCCGTGGTTCGAGCCGCGCCGACAGCCTGCCCATCACCATGAATGTCATCTATATCGCTCCGCCTTTGCTGATGGCCATAACCCTCTTGTCTGCTTTGCAGAAAATCGTGACAGAGCTGCGCCTGTTCCTTCATTTCAAACCCGCCGACCAACAGCCACAGGCTTGATTGATCCAGAAAGCTAAAGGACGAACATCATGGTCTCCCCTATCTTTGCGGTCTATTTTCTGGCCTTCCTGTTGATCGGTCTACCGGTTCTGTTCGCGCTCGGTCTGTCCCCGGCCATCGCCCTGTTCCAGGCCGACAAAGTGTTGTTCATGAACATGCTCTACCAGCGTCTTTATGCTGGTCTGGACGTGTTCCTGCTGCTCGCCCTGCCTTTCTTCATGCTGGCGGGCGAATTCATGGTCAATGGTGGCATCACCACCCGCATCATCACTTTCTCCCAGACCATGGTGCAGCATTTTCGCGGCGGTCTTGGCCATGTGGTGATCATCGCGGCCACTCTGTTCGGCGCCCTGACCGGGTCTTCGGTTGCCGCCACCTCGGCCATTGGCAACATGATGATCCCGGAAATGGAGCGCTATAAATATGACCGCACCTATGCGGCGGCCATTACGGCGGCAGCGACGGTTCTGGGCACCATCATCCCGCCAAGCGGCATCATGCTGATCTACGCTTTCGTGATGAACACGTCGGTTGCGGCGATGTTCATGTCCGGCATCGTGCCGGGCCTGATCCTCTGCTTTGCGCTGATGCTGGTCAATCGCTGGCAGATCAAGAAATACCCTGCCGTTGAGCAATTCGAACGGGCCTCCCGCCCGGAACGCTCCGCAGCCTTCAAGGCGGCCATCCTGCCGCTGCTGACCCCGGTCATCATTCTGGGCGGCATCTATGGTGGCATTTTCACGCCGACCGAAGCGGCCGCCATCGCCGTGTTCTATGCCTTCGTGCTGTCGATCTTCATCATGCGCCTGCTCAAGCTCAAGGACGTCTTCCCGATGTTCGTGCGCATTGCCATCAATGCGGCCGCAATCCTGATCATCGTCGCCGCAGCCAGTGGCTTTGCCTCCGCCATCTCCCTGTCAGGCATTGCCAAGGTCATTACCAGCTTCTTTTATTCGATCACCAAGGATCCACTGATCCTGTTCTTCATCATGAATATTTTCCTGTTCATCGTTGGCATGTTCATCGATGCGGGACCGGCCATTCTGATCTTCGCTCCGATTCTTGCACCGATCATGACAGCCGTTGGCGTCGATCCGGTCCATTTCGGCGTCGTCATGGTGGTCAACCTTTCCATCGGACTGGCAACCCCGCCCATGGGCCTTGTCCTGTTCGTCGCTTCCGGCGTGTCCGGTGTACCGCTTCAGAAGATCTCCAGAGCGATCATTCCGTTCTTGCTCGCAGAATTCCTGGTGATCTTTCTGATTTCGTTCTTCCCGTCCCTCGTTATTGGCCTGCCCAAGCTGCTGGGCATGATGTAGGGCGCGGAAATCCTGGAGGAGGCTGGCGTCAACCAACGCTCAACGCCAGCGTGATTTTACCATTGGAGGTAAAGATGAAACTTAAGAAACTGGGTCTTGCGCTTCTCGCCGCCGGCTTCATGGCCGGGACCGCACAGGCTGCTGAATACAAGCTCACCGTGCCCCATGTGTCCAACACGGACAGCTACAACCATCAGTCCTTGCTGGTCTTCAAGAACTTTGTCGAAAACCACTCCAATGGTGCCATCGAAGTGGAAATCTTCCCCGGCGGCCAGCTGTGCGGCAATGCCCGCGAATGTCTCTCCGGCGTTCAGTCCGGCATTTTTGACTATTTCCAGACCACAATCGCCGAATTGGCCAACTTCTGGGCTCCTGCCGGTGGCTTTGACCTGCCTTACCTGCTGCGCGATGACCGTGTTGCTGAATGCGTCTATGACAATGAAGACTTCCTCGCCGACATTCGCAAAAATGTGCTCGACGCGACGCAAAATGTCCGTCTGATGATGGTCTCCAACTCTGGCGGCTGGCGCAACTTTGCCACCACCAACAAGCAGATCAAATCCCCTGCCGACGTGGCTGGCCTGAAAATCCGCACCGTGCCTGCACCGATCCAGCAGGAATTGGTCAAGGCCCTTGGTGGCGCCCCAACCCCGATCGCATGGCCGGAAGTTTACACTGCCCTGTCCACCGGCGTTGTTGACGGCACCAAAAACGGCATCGTCGATATCACCACCATGAAATTCGAGGAGAGCCTCAATTATCTGGTGCTTGACGGTCATGCCTATATGGGCGGCGTCTGGGTGATGAACAATGACCGTTTCGAAAGCTTCCCCGATGAGCTGAAACGCGTCATCATTGATGGGGTTGCCGCTCAGAACCAGTTCCTACGCGTCTATCCGAAATGGAAAGAATTCGACGCCTACGAAACCTTCCGCAAGGCTGGCGGCACCATCTACACCCCAAATGCTGCCGAAAAGAAAGCCTTCCAGGAAGCAACTGCTCCGGTGAAAGATTTCTATCTGGCCAGCGCGGGCGACGAAGGCAAGGCATGGCTTGACCGCTTCGAGAAAGAAATCAAGGCCTGCGAAGCCAAGCTCGACGCAGACTTCGAAGCCGCATCCAAATAAGCTTCGCGCAAGCAAAGAGATCAGGGGGCGGTTCAACCGCCCCCTTTTCACAACGCCCCCGGCAAGGAACGGCCCATCCCGTCCAACCGCGGCGTCCCCAATGCTCCTGCAGTGGATCCAGTCCCATGAAACTCGATCGATCAGAAACCGGCTTTCTTCTCTCCCACAAAGGCAAGGCTTTGCTGCGCCACAGTCTGGAGACCCCCGCTCTTTATCTTGGCGAAGGCGATCCGACCTTTGACATGTATCGCGGCAATTTCGATATTTCCGATTATGTGATAGAGCGCATCGCCATGCGCCATTTCGTGATCGAAGAGCAGGATGGTGCGATCCGGATCCAGTTCATCCTTGCCCATGAGCCAGTCATCACGCTGTTGGCCGAGGAAACCGCTGAAGGCCGCCTGAAAATCTCCTTCAAGGATGCCAAAGGCAATTTCAACCGCTTTTGGCTGCGCCTGCCAGCGGGTGCGGACGAAAAAATCTATGGCTGCGGCGAGCAACTCACCTATCTCAATCTGCGCGGCCATACTTTCCCGCTCTGGACATCCGAGCCCGGCGTTGGTCGCAACAAGAACACCTATGTCACATGGCAGGCAGACGTGAAGGACCGCGCGGGCGGCGACTAT